>NZ_JBCOIG010000003.1:107803-148066 GCF_040926405.1 Collinsella aerofaciens | reverse complement strand
GCCATGAGACTTGCGGACACTTTTCTCGTCCATCGACGTTCTTGCTTTGCCATTCTCTTTTCGGGGCAGACTCCGCACTGGAGTCTGCCCCGTTCTTTTTGGGATAACGCAGCCAGGCTCCATTGCCCGATGTATCAAGCGTATGAATATCGAACAGATGTTTGCAAATATTGCGTTTACCAGCTGTAAGTGCGAGTGCTCGCAGTAAAATACCCTTGCGACGCATCCCGTGCGCGGGCGGCCGACGACTCGATCGGAGGTCCCCAAATGCTGAAATTCCTTAACGCGCTCGCCGCCCTCGCGACGGTGGGCACGTTCGTCATCGCGTTTCTTGACTCGTATGAAGTTCGGTTTAAGGTCCGTAGGCGCACGCGCGGTGCGGACGGTGGACGGCATTTGCGTCGAAAGCGCAAATAAGAATGCCCGGGGGTCGGATCCCGGGCATTTAACAAAAGCTGAAAACTAGGCCGCCCGCGCTCTCGTACACTTACGCGGGGTGCGTCGTTTTCTATTGACATTGTATCCCGAATTGCTCAGCCGATTCGGGACATTTTGAAAACTCAAATGCGGGCCCATACTCGCACTGCGCAATGCTGCTAGGCTGCGTTGTCCGGCGTGGAAGCTCGCTAATCGGCTATTATTTGTTTAGACAACTTGAGTTGTAGAGGAGTGACCGGCGATGGTGCAGGGCGCCAAACATATGAAGAGCAATAACGCCGCGGCCAACGGTGGCTCAAGCCCTCAGCCCAAACCTCAACCAAAGTCCAAACGCCGTCGCAAGCGACTGCCGCGCTGGGCCGATCGGCTCATCACCATCGTTATCATCCTTATTGGCGTGGGCCTTATGACCTGGCCGTGGATCTTGGACCGGCTCGAGGCCTCGGGCGTGTTCAATCAGATCAGCACGGTGTCCAGCACCGTGGACGCGCTGTCTGCCGAAGAGCGCGAGCGCATTCTGCTTCAGGCGCGCTCCTTTAACGAGCAGCTGGCGGGCGAGGCCACCGAGCTTCCCGCCGACCAGATCGAGCCCTATGCCCAGCAGCTCATCTTTGACCGCGACCCCATGATGAGCTGGGTCGAGATCCCCTCCATCGACGTGAGCATGCCCATCTACCACGGCACGAGCGAGGAAGTCCTCATGGCGGGCGTCGGCCACCTGGAGGGCACGAGCCTGCCGGTTGGCGGCACCTCGACGCATTGCGTGCTCACCGCGCACTCGGGCATGCGCAACCTGAGCATGTTCGACGACATTCACTCGCTGGAGCCCGGCGACCTGGTGCTGCTGCACACCATGAACAAGACGCTCGCCTACAAGATGGTGGACTCCGAGGTGGTGCTGCCCGAGGAGATGGAGTCGCTGACCATCGAGCCCGGCGCCGACAAGGTGACGCTCGTCACCTGCACGCCCTACGGCGTGAACGACCATCGCCTGCTGGTGCATTGCGTGCGCACCAAGTACAACAAGAAGGACGTCGACAAGCAAAAGTCGCTGGCCGGCCGCCACTGGGGCAAGCGCGAGTTTGCCGTGCTTATTGTAGTCGTGGCCATTGTGCTGTTGCTGCTGGACATCGTGATCCACGCGGTCCGCAAGCGCCGCAAGGCCAAGGCCTCGGCATAAGACATTCTTCAGAACCACCACAAAGAGAACCACCACAAAGGGGACAGGCACCTTTGTGGTGGTCGGGACTTCTAAACCATCACAACATTCGATGAAAATCGCGATTTTGACGAAAAGCGTCGAATGTTGTGATGGTTTTCGTTGTGGGCGGGACGGTTTTCGCTGTGGGCGGTGCGGTTTCGCTGCAGAACCGCCAGCCCGCCGCCTGCCAGCCCGCCGCTCTCGTTACGTTTTCGCTGCATTTGGGTAAAGCGCCTGCTCCAAGCCGGCGCCGCCCTGTATACTAGAGCGGTTTATCTGTTATGCGGAAGGGAGCGCCTATGGCACTCAGCGAGAAAGACGTGCACGGCATCGCCGAGTACGCAAAGATCGCACTGACCGATGACGAGCTCGCCCAGATGACGTCCTACATGAACGACGCCGTCCAGATGCTCGAGCCCGTCCTGCAATATGACTTGCCCGACGTGGAGCCCACGTTCCATCCCATCGGAAGCCTGTCCAACGTGATGGGCGATGACCTGCGCGAGCCCGAGCGCGATCTGCCGCTCGACGTTGCGCTCGAAAACGCCGGCAGCGCGCGCGACCGCTACTTCCGCGTGCCGTCCATTTTGGGAGAGGGGGAGAGCGAGTAATGGCGCTAAGCTTCGATTCCCTTACCGCCGCCCAGATTGCCGTAGGCGTTGCCGCCGGCGACTTTACCGCTACCGAGGTGGCCCAGGCCTCCCTTGCCGCCATCGAGGCGCGCGAGGGCGGGGTCCAGGCATTCCTGCAGGTGGCGCCCGAGCTTGCGCTCGAGGCCGCTGCGCGCGTGGATGCCGACCGTGCCGCAGGCAAGCCGCTGCCCCCGCTCGCGGGCGTGCCGCTGGCTATCAAGGACAACATGAACCTCGTGGGCACGCGCACCACCTGTGCTTCCCGCATGCTCGAGAACTACCAGAGCGTCTACACCGCTACTTGCGTCCAGCGCATGCTCGATGCTGGCTGCCTGCCCATGGGCAAGGCCAACATGGACGAGTTTGCCTTTGGCAGCTCCACCGAGAGCTCGGCCTTCCATCGCACCAACAACCCCTGGGATACCGAGCGCGTGCCCGGCGGCTCCTCGGGTGGCTCCGCTGCTGCCGTCGCCGCGGGCGAGGTCGCGCTCTCGCTGGGCTCGGACACCGGCGGCTCCATTCGCCAGCCGGCGTCGCTGTGCGGCGTGGTGGGCTTTAAGCCCACGTATGGCGCCGTGAGCCGTTACGGCGTGGTTGCCTTTGGCTCGTCGCTCGACCAGGTGGGACCCTTTGGCCGCACGGTCGAGGATGTCGCGCTGGCCATGAATGCGCTTACCGGCGCGGGCCACGATCCGTACGACTGCACCAGCCAGGATTGCGCCGTCGATTTTACCGAGCATCTCAACGACAGCATCGAGGGCAAGCGCGTGGGCATTATCCCTGCGTTTATGGAGGCCGAGGGCCTGACGCCCGAGGTCAAGGCCGCTGTTCAGCGCGCCGCCCAGGAGTTGCAGAACCAGGGTGCCGAGTTGGTCGAGGTCGACCTGCCACACCTGGACGCTGCCATCGCCGCCTACTACGTCATCGGCCCGGCCGAGGCGTTCTCCAACCTGGCCCGCTTCGACGGCATTCGCTACGGCTATCAGGAGGAGGGCTGCGCCAACCTGTCCGACCAGAGCTCGCTTTCGCGCGCCCACGGCTTTGGCGCCGAGGCCAAGCGCCGTCAGATGCTCGGCGCCTACCTGCTGAGCTCGGGCGTGTACGACAAGTACTACTACGCTGCGCAAAAGGCCCGCACGCTCATCACGCAGGACTACGATGCCGCGTATGCCAAGGTGGACACCATCCTCATGCCCGCCTCGCCGCGCACGGCCTTTAAGTTTGGCGAGATCAGCGACCCCACGCAGATGTACCTTTCCGACCTGTACACCATTTCGCTTAACATCTGCGGCAACGGTGGCATCTCGGTGCCGCTGGGCCTGGGCGAGGATACTCAGCTGCCCGTTTCTGCCCAGCTGGTTGGTCCGGCGTTTAAGGACCGTCAGCTGCTCACGTTTGCCCGCGCCCTGGAGCGCGGCTTTGCCGATGCCGCCACGGGTGCGCCCGCGCTTTCCGTCGCGCCCGATTTTGCCGGGAAGGGAGGCGAGCTGTAATGAAGAAGCTTTCCGAGGTCCTGCAGGATTGGGAGGCCGTGATCGGCCTGGAGATCCATACCGAGCTCACCGCACTCGACACCAAGATGTTCTGCAACTGCAAGCTCAGCCACGATGACGAGCCCAACGCCAACGTGTGCCCGGTGTGCCTGGGCCTGCCCGGCGCCCTGCCGGTGCCCAACAAACGCGCTATCGAGAGCATCGTCAAGGCCGGTCTCGCCACCAACTGCGAGATCCAGCGCCACTCGATGTTCTACCGCAAGCACTACTTCTATCCCGACATGGCCAAGAACTTCCAGACCACGCAGGGTCCGGTCGCCTTTGCCATGTACGGCCACCTGGACCTGGACGTGACCGGTCGCGGTGCCGCCGAGCGCCCCGACTGCGCGTTTGGCGAGGCCGAGGCCCAGAGTCTGGCGAGCGCTTCGGCCAACGCCGAGGGCCTGTCTACGTCCATGACGTCGACCATGCGCGAGGGCAACCAGCGTGCCGGCCACCTGGCCAGCTACGACGCGTCCAGCCTGCAGATGCCCGATCGTCGCGAGGACGGTTCCTACACGGTGCCCATCCGCATCCTGCGCATCCACATGGAGGAGGACGCTGCCAAGATGGTGCACGTGGGTGGTGCCGAGGGCCGCATTACCGCCGCGGCCGAGTCGCTCGTCGACTACAACCGCTGCGGTACGCCGCTGATTGAGCTCGTCACCGAGCCCGACCTGCGTACGCCCGAGGAGGCTCGCCTGTTTATGGAGAAGCTCCGCCGCATCTTTGTGACGCTGGGCATTTCGGACTGCTCCATGGAGAAGGGCTCCATGCGCTGCGATGGCAACGTGTCGCTGCGCCGCCGCGGCGAGACCAAGCTGGGCACCAAGACCGAGCTCAAGAACCTCAACTCGTTTAAGAGCCTGCACGACGGCCTTGCCTACGAGATTTGCCGCCAGGCCGAGGTGCTCGAGGAGGGCGGCATCATCTATCAGGAGACCCGCCACTGGGAGCCTAGTCGCAAGCGTACCGTGGTTATGCGTGTGAAGGAGACGGCCGACGACTATCGCCTGTTCCCCGATCCCGACCTGGCGCCGTTCGATCTGGACGATGAGTTCATCGACCGCTGCCGTGGCGAGATTCCCGAGCTGCCCGATGCCAAGCGCGCCCGTTTTGAGGCCGACTTTGGCATTAAGGCGGCCGACGCCGAGCAGATTGCCGGCGACCCCGAGTTTGCCGACTTCTTTGAGGCCGCCGCTGCCGGTATGGCCGGCAAGGAGGCTCAGACGGTCGCGAACTTGCTGGTCAACGAGATGATCGCCTACCTTAAGGGCGCAGGCGTCTCGCTGGCCGAATCCGGCATTGCGCCGGCTCAGGTGGCAGCTCTTGCCAAGCTGCTGGCGACCGATGCCATCAGCTCCAACCAGGCGCACGAGGTCTTTGAGGCCATGGCCCAGACCGGCGACGACCCCAACAAGATCGTCGACGAGCGTGGTATGCGTCAGGTGAGCGATGCCGGCGCGCTGCAGCCGATTGTGGACGAGGTGCTGGCGAACTGTGCCGATCAGGCGCAGCAGTATCGTGACGGCAACCAGAAGGTCATCGGCTTTTTGGTGGGCCAGTGCATGAAGGCAAGCCGCGGCAAGGGTAACCCGAAGCTCTTCAACGAGTTGCTGAGAACGTCGCTCTCGTAAGCGGGAACCGAGGGGCCGGGCGCAGGGCCTTGCCTCTCAATTTCGGACAGTCCTGACTCACGGCGGAGGCGCCACTGGCGCCTCCTGTTCGTGCGGAACTCATTGAGAGGCAAGGCCCTGCGCCCGGCCCCTCGGTTCCGTGACGACTCGGCCGTTCGGGTCAGGTAGGGCTGAATGGAATAGAGTGAATGAGGGCGCTATTGGCGCCCTCATTTTTTGTGGATGTGGCGCAGGGACGGTCCCTTTGGTCACATCGCGCCTCAAGATTTCCAAAAAGTTAACCTTTGTTGACCTTAATAGTTAGATAAACTAAACTATTTTCCAAAAGTGTGCTCGAGCAAACTTGTTTACTCGGGTGCTGAGGCACCGTGCCGCGTCCAATGCGGCAAAAGGGAGAAGCAACATGAAGAAGTCGACGTTCAATACCCTGCTTGTCGGTGGCGGTTTTCTGCTTGGCACGGCCGGCATCAAGCTGCTTACCAGCGCTCCGGTCAAGAATGCCTGCGTGCAGGGTATCGCGTGCGGCATGCGCATCAAGAACTGCTACCAGGACATGGTCGAGCAGGCCAAGGCTAATGTCGACGACATGGTTGCCGAGGCGGCCTACATCACCCAGAGCGAGGCCGCTGCTGACGAGGCAGCCGAGTAACGCTCCCAGGCACAAACTATGAGATTCTCGATTATTAGCGAGATCCCCGGCAGGACCCGTCTTCAATTGGCGGGTCCTGTGCCAGAGAGCGATCTCGATGCACTTCTTAAGCTCAGCGGCGGTATCGACGGCGTGCACAAGGTGCGCGTGTATGGCCGCATTGGCCAGATGGCGCTGGAGTACGACGAGCCGCGCCGCGCGAGCGTGCTCGACGCCTTGGGCGCACTCGATGCTCAAGCTATCGCCGATGCCAAGTCGGGCTACGTGATGCAGCTTGAGCCACGCAAGCACAAGCTCGTCATGGATCTGGCGACACTCGTCGGTGCCCATTACGCACGTCGCTGGTTCTTGCCGACGCCTCTGCGTGCGGTGTTTGTCGTGGTCGGTTACATGACATTTTTGCGCGCCGCCCTCTGTGAGCTCGCGCAGCCGCGCCTGACCGTTCCCGTGCTCGACGCTTCGGCCATCGGCATCTCGTTCGTCAAGCGCGACGTCGACACCGCGGGTCAGACGATGTTCCTGCTCAACGTGGGCGAGCTGCTTGAGGACTACACCCGCGCCATGAGCGAAAACGAGCTCATCAACTCGCTGCTCGATGTGCCCGACAAGGCGCAAAAGGTCGTCGGCGACACCGAGGTAAGCGTTGCCGCGACCGAGCTTGAGCCCGGCGATCTGGTCGCCGTGCGCACCGGCATGTCTATCTGCATCGACGGCGTGGTCGAGCGGGGGAGCGCTATGGTCAACCAGGCGACCCTGACCGGCGAGCCGCTGGCCGTCGAGCGCAGCGCGGGCGACGACGTGTTCGCCGGCACCGTCGTGGAAGACGGCAGCATCTTAGTGCGCGTGCGCGCCAACACGGCGCAGACCAAGCTGCGCTCGATCGTCTCGCTCGTGCAGACGGCCGACTCGCTCAAGTCCGAGGGTCAGTCGCATATGGAGGACCTTGCCAACAAGATCGTCCCGTGGAACTTCCTGCTCGCGGGCCTGGTTGCGCTTACCACCCGCAGCCTCATCAAGACCTCGGCGGCACTGATGGTCGACTATTCGTGCGCACTCAAGCTCACGGGTTCCGTTGCCGTCATGACCGCCATGAGCGATGCTGCCAAGATGGGGGTGATGGTCAAGGGCGCCAAGTACTTTGAGTCGTTTGCCAAGGCCGATACCATTGTCTTTGACAAGACCGGTACGCTGACCGAGGCCCAGCCGCGCCTAGCTTGCGTGCTCACGACCGACGGCTGGAGCGAGGATGAGGTCCTGCGCCTTTCCGCTTGCTTGGAGGAGCATTTCCCGCATCCGGTGGCGCGTGCCGTGGTCAACGCCGCCCGCGAGCGCGGGCTCGAGCACCGCGAGCGCCATGCTGCCGTCGAGTACATCGTGGCACACGGCATCGCTTCGTCCATCGAAGGACGTCGCGCCATCATCGGTTCCGCGCACTTTGTATTCGACGATGAGGGCGCGCAGCTCGAGTCCGACATTAAGGAGCAAATCGAGTCCCAGATGCAGGGCCTGTCGCCGCTGTATCTGGCGGTCGATGGTACCGTTGTGGGCGTGCTCGGTATCGAGGATCCGCTCAAGCCCGGGGTCCGCGAGGCCATCGCCGACCTGCATGCGCTGGGCGTTAAGCACGTGGTCATGCTCACGGGCGACTCGGAGCGCACGGCCGAGCGTATTGCTCGCGCGGCTGGTGTCGATGAGTTTAAGGCCGAGCTGCTGCCCGAGGACAAGTACGCCTATGTGGAGCGGATTAAGCGCGAGGGGCGCCACGTTGCCATGGTGGGCGACGGCGTCAACGACTCACCGGCGCTGGGTCTGGCCGATGTGGGTCTGGCCATGGGCGGTGGAAGCGACATCGCCAAGGAGGTCGCCGATATCATCCTGACCGATACAGATCTGGCCGCAATCGTGCGCCTGCGCCGCATGAGTCAGGGGCTTATCGACCGTCTGTCGAGTTCGTATTCCAAGGTGATGCTCACCAACTCGGCGCTGTTGGCATTGGGTATTACCGGCATGATCACTCCGCAGACGTCGTCACTGCTGCACAACGGCTCAACGATCGCCTACAGCCTGGGCAACGCAAAGGCTTACCTGCGCTAGCAGACGTGTTCGCCCACGTTATCTGGCCTGCGCCCAGACGGCATCGGTGTCGTCCGGACGCAGGCCTTTTGCATTTGACCATTTGCTAGCTTCTCTATATAGTGTTGCTAGCGGTGCTAGCATTTGAAGGGAGCGGGATCAACGTGGGTGCTGTTGGCGGCATGGCGCAGGTGAACGTTCGCGTGGATCGCCAGGTCAAGAACCGTGCCGAGGAGGCACTGCGGCTTTCGGGCGGGTCACTGCCCGAGCTCATCAAAAAGGTGGTGGCCAAGGTCGCGCAGGGTGGCGGGCAGTGCGAGGAAGTGCTTGCGGCCGTCGACGACCGGCAGCAGACCGTCGCGCCCGATACTCCGTTCGCCGCATCATGGGCAGCGGCAGACCGGCTTTATGCAGACTTGGGCATCGCTCCGTCACCCGTATCCGACGATCGCGGTTGGGACGCAATCTATTCCGAAGCCATGGATGAGCATTATCGCCAAAAGGGGATGATCCAGTGAGTGGGGCTCCCCTCAAAATAATGGTGGACGCCAACGTATGGGTCGATTCGTTTTGCGCCGACCATGCCGAGTCGCTCGCTGCCCGTGCCTTTATCGGACAGGCGGCGGAGGCGGGGGCATTGCTGTTCTTTCCAGTGCATATCGCCAAGGACGTGCTGTACGTTGTCCAACACGAACTGAGGCGTAGCGTTCTTGCCAGCGGGGGAGCGCTCGACGAGGCATCTGCCCGTGCAATTGGCGATGCGGCGTTGGCGTTTGTTCGGAACATGACCGAAAACGCCACGGCCGTGGGTGCAGATGCGTCGGACCTTTGGCTGGCCGACAAATACTTAGCGCTCCATCGCGATTACGAGGACAACTTGGTGCTCGCCGCGTGTAAGCGCGCACAGGTCGATTACTTGGTGACCAATGATCGCAAGCTGCTCGAACATGCCGATCTTGCAGCAAAGACACCTCGTCAAATGATGCCGATTCTGGCTTTGGCCGAACGCGGCGGCGCGGCTATCGGCTGACGCGAACTGTTTGTGGGCCTCTTGGACGACGATGCACCAAGGGGCCCGCGTCTGCTATTTACAAAAGCTCGGCCTTGATGGCGGGACTTTCTGCGAGCTGCTCGGCTGCCTTTTCGTCGGAGCTGTCGAGTGCTGCCAGACTGCGGTAGACCCACTCGTTGACCTGGGTGTTCTTGACGTCTGCGGTCTGCATAAGGGCGCCTACCTCGCGGATTGCTGCGAGCAGATCGGCTTTGGGACCCGCGAGCTCGACCTCGATGCCGTGGTAGGCGGCCACGCCGCGGTTCTCACTCACGTGGTCGATAAAGCCCTCGACGGTCTCAAGCTGCTGGGCGAGAGCTGCATCATCGTCAGTGTCCAGCGCGACGAGTGCGTTCGATACCGTGAGGGCGGGATGTCCGCACGGTACAAAGCCTTCGATGACATCCATGGCTTCGGTAATGGTTGAGCCCAGGCCTGCGAGGGCATTGACGAGTTGCTGTTTGGTATCCATAACGGTCCTTTCGACGGGTCAATTTTGCTTGGCGAAAATATACGTGACGCGATCGGTAGCAAAAGTGCGAAGTATGGTGCACATTAGGGTCTTCACAGCTCGTGCATAGAACAGCTGTGCGCTTTCAGAACGTGGTAAGATAGCTATCCACGAGCGGGGTTCACCCCGCGTGTTCCTTGAAAAGTCGACGGTTATCGGGTGTTTGCAGACCCGATACCATCCAGACTTTCCCAACATTCGGGGGCGACTGGTTTCGACACGATAGCTCTGAGAGAGGAAGCAAGCCGAGGTCTCCTCGCCTCGTTAAACAGGGGTACCGTCAAATTGAATTGACAACAACTCTTCTTTTGAGCCTATGGCTCTCGCTGCTTAGTTTATAGCGGCGCGTCAACCCGGTGATTTCCCCGACACCGGTACGACGTCATGTTAGGGGAATGCTCCTGCGCACGTAATCGGTATGGCGCAGGCTAAGACCGAACCGGTTAGGACGCCGCGAGCGTGTCGCTGCGCGCAAAGCGTCCGAGACTAAACCAGCGACTGAGCTTGGAGATGCCAATCAGGGGGCTTTCGTGGACCGGAGTTCGATTCTCCGCGCCTCCACCATAAGCAACAGGCAGGTAGATATTCGTATCTACCTGCCTTTTTATTTCCAGTCCGTACCGCGGAGAATCGAACTCTGTGCAGGGCGCGAGCGTTAAGCAAACGCGGAGCGTTTGTAGTGAGCGGGCGAGGGCGCCGGCAGGCGGCCGAAGCCGGTGCGTATTTGCGAAGCAAATACGCGGATTCTCCGTGCAAACTTCCGACTCAAAACGGATGCGATATTTATCGAATCTCAGCCGGCCATGCGCCGCATCAACGGATCCCCCCCGTACCGCGGAGAATCGAACTCTGTGCAGGGCGCGAGCGTAAAGAAAACGCCTCAGTGACGCAGAGTGGGACGTGCTTTCCCAATGGCGGCCCAGGCGGAAAGCCCATCCCGGAATCCGCGCTCAGACTGGGTCGCAGTTTCCGGATGATGCCTCAAGCGGAAACTGCGACCCGGAATCGAGCCGTAGAGTGGGATATGCTTTCCCAATGGCAGCTCAAGCGGAAAGTACATCCCGGAATCCTCGTTCGGAATGGGATGCAGTTTCCAAATGAATGGCTAGCGGAAAGTTCATCCCGGAATCCGCGCTCAGAACGGGGCGCGCTTTCCCAGCGGCGGTCCAAGCGGAAAGCACGTCCCGGAATCTCGCCTCAAACTGGGACACACTTTCCGCTTCACCTACCTCCTCGAAAAACCCGCGCTCTCGCCATCCTAAAACTGGGTAGAAGAAAGCCAAAACGCAATCGCAGGAGGTCAATATGACTGCAGAAGATAAGGCAAAGAACGCCGGCAAGGTCGCGCTCGTCTTGGAGGGTGGCAGTTTTCGTGGGCAGTTTACCGCCGGCGTGCTCGACGTTCTCATGGAGGCCGGTGTCGAAATTCCGGCGGTGTACGGCGTTTCGGCCGGTGCGCTCAACGGCGTCAACTACAAGTCGCACCAGATCGGTCGCGTCAATCGCATCAACCTGGCTTTCTGCAACGACAGCCGATTCATGGGCGCTGCATCGTTTGCGTCCACGGGTTCCATTGTGGGTTACGACTTCATCTTCAACGACGTCCAAGACCGCCTGGATCCCTTTGACAACGAGACGTTCGACGCGAGCCCCATCGAGATGTACGCCGTCGCGACGGACATGCTCTTTGGAACCGCCACGTACCTCCCGGTCAAAAGCGCCGTGCTCGATCTCGACGCCGTGCGTGCCTCGACCTCGTTGCCGCTGGTGACGCCTCCGGTCGAGATTGACGGGCACAAATACGTCGACGGCGGCGTGGCCGATTCGGTTCCTATCGAGCATGTGCTCGAGGAGGCGGGCTTCGACCGCGCGGTTGTCATTGTCACGCAGGACCGCTCGTATGAGAAAAAGCCCTACGAGTTTTTGCCGGCCGCGCGTGCGCGTTATGCCGACTACCCCTATCTGCTCGAGGCTATCGAGACGCGCCACGACCGTTACAACATCCAGCGCATGCACCTGTGGAAGTATGAGCGCGAGGGCCGCGCGTTGGTCGTCGCTCCGCAAAAGCCGGTCGAGGTCGGCCATGTCGAGCACGATTCGGCAAAGCTTTTGGACCTGTATATCCAGGGCCGTCAGGAGGCAAAGCGCCTGCTCGCGGAAATCCAAGAGTTCGTTGAGCGCTAACGACGGCGAACCCTCAAAAAAATGACAACAGCTAAAGAGCTGGAAAAATCACGGCTCGTGGATGACATGTGCAGAAACTCTGGTCGGAGCCAAAATACCTGTTGACTCGTACGGCGAGCGGGGTAATATGGACGGGTTACTTGCAGAGCCCCGTGAATCTCTGTAACAACACGTACTGTACATGGAGGAGTCTAAGTGATTTCGAAATCGACTCACTACGCCAAGCAGGGCGAGGTCCAGCGCAACTGGGTTCTCGTCGACGCCGATGGTGCTGTCCTGGGCCGTCTTGCCACCCAGATCGCAATGATCCTGCGCGGTAAGAACAAGCCCCAGTTCACGCCCAACAGCGACTGCGGCGACTTCGTTGTCGTCATCAACGCCGATAAGGTCCAGCTTACCGGTAACAAGGCCGACACGAAGACCTATTATCGCCACAGCGGCTACAACGGCGGCCTCAAGGCTGAGAGCTTCCGCCAGGCTATGGAGAAGCACCCGGAGAAGGTCATCGAGCGCGCCGTTCGCGGTATGCTGCCCAAGACCACCCTCGGCCGTGCCCAGATGACCAAGCTTAAGGTCTACGCTGGTGCCGAGCATCCGCATGCTGCCCAGAACCCCACGAAGATTGAGCTGGAGGCTTAAAGATGGCTGAGAACACCGTTGTCTACCAGGGTACCGGTCGTCGTAAGAACGCCGTCGCCCGCGTCCGTCTCGTCCCCGGCACCGGCAAGGTGACCATCAACAAGCGTGACGCCGAGCAGTATTTCGGCCGCCATCAGCTCGTTGAGAACGCCCTTGCTCCCTTCAAGGTGACCGACACCGCCGGTCAGTTCGACGTTATCGCTCTGTGCGATGGCGGCGGCATCTCCGGTCAGTCCGGCGCTCTGCGCCTGGGCATCGCTCGCGCTCTTCTGAACGCTGGCGACTACCGTGCTGACCTCAAGAAGGCCGGTTTCCTTACGCGCGATGCTCGCGTGGTCGAGCGCAAGAAGTACGGCCTCAAGAAGGCCCGCCGCGCTCCCCAGTTCTCCAAGCGCTAAGGTTTTATCTCCTTTCGAGATACAATGTACAAGCGGGGCCTGCCGATTCCTCGGCGGGTCCCGCTTTTCTTTTTCGACTAGGGTGGGCGGTTGCATATCGCCTGCTAGGGAAGGAGCAATCCTATGCCCCAGAACATCTTCGGTACCGATGGTGTCCGTGGCGTCGCCAACGCCGATCTTTCGTGCGACCTCGCGTTTCGCCTGGGCCGCGCGGCGACCAAGTTCCTTGGTCCGGACATCTGCATCGGCCGTGACACGCGCCTTTCGGGCACCATGCTCGAGAGCGCTCTGACCGCCGGCATCATGGCCGAGGGCGGCCGTCCGCACTGCTGCGGCGTCATCCCCACGCCTGCCGTGGCACTGCTCACCGTTCAGAACGAGCTCGACGGCGGCATCGTCATCTCTGCTTCGCATAATCCGCCGGAGTTCAATGGCATCAAGTTCTTTAGCCGCAAGGGCATGAAGCTTCCCGATGCTGTCGAGGAAGAGATCAGCGCCTGGGTCATGTCCGAGGAAGCCATGGCTGCCGACACGCTGCCGACTGGCGCCGGCGTGGGCCACATCACCAAGATGAAGGACGCCCGCAAGGCATACGTCGACCACGCCATCGATACGCTTGATGGCCTGAGGCTCGATGGCTTGGTCGTTGCCGTCGACTGCGGTCACGGTGCTTCCTGCCAGACTACGCCCGCCGCGCTGCAGCGCCTGGGCGCCACGGTCCACGCCATCAACACCGATTATTGCGGCACCGACATCAACGTCGAGTGCGGCTCTACGCACCTTGAGCCCCTGCGCGAGCTCGTGCTGCGCACCCACGCCGATATCGGCTTGGCCCACGACGGCGACGCCGATCGCGTGCTGTTCGTGGACAGCGAGGGCAATGAGATCGACGGTGACTACATCCTGGCTATCTGCGGTTCTGACCTCGCCGCTCGCGGCAAGCTCGCCAACTCCGAGATCGTCTCGACCGTTATGTGCAACCTGGGCTTCTCCATCGCTATGAAGGAGCAGGGCTTCGAGATGGTCCAGACCGCCGTGGGCGACCGCTACGTTCTGGAGCGCATGCTCGCGGACGGCGCCGTCATCGGCGGCGAACAGTCCGGCCACATCATCTTCCTGGAGCACAATACCACCGGCGACGGCCTGGTGACGGCTCTGCAGCTGCTGGCCGTGCTCAAGCGCACCGGCCGCACCCTCACCGATCTTGCCGGTATCATGAAGAAGTACCCGCAGGTACTCGTCAACGTGCATTCCGACAACAAGGCCGGTCTGGACGATTGCCAGCCCATCTGGGATGCCGTCGCTGCTGCCGAGAAGGAGCTTGACGGCCGCGGCCGCATTCTGGTGCGCCCGAGCGGCACCGAGCCGCTGGTCCGCGTGATGGCCGAGGCCGAGACGCACGAGCTGATCCAGCGCGTTGTCGACGACATCGTCGAGGTTGTCAAGCGCGAACTTCCCTAATGGTCAAAAACGGGTGCCAAGTGGTAAACTGTTAAGGTTATTTTGGTTGATCGGTATGTCCGAGGGGGAGCATGTTCACTAAAGTCCTAAGGTCTTTTGGTATGCGTGGTCGAGTCCTTACGTTGGATGCTCCCATCTCGGGTGACGTCATTCCGCTCTCCGAGGTAAACGACCAGACGTTTGCCACCGGCCTTTTGGGCCAGGGCGTGGCGATTCGGCCCACCGGAACGCGTGTGATTGCACCGGCTGATGCCAAGGTCGAGGCCATTTTTCCCACGGGACACGCTGTTGCGCTTAACACGGTCGATGGCTTGGACGTGCTCATCCACGTTGGTTTGGACACTGTTCAGCTCGAGGGCAAGCACTTTACCGTACATGCGCAAGTGGGTGACATCGTCCATAAGGGCGATGTACTCATTGAGTTCGATCGCGAGGCAATTGCTGCCGAGGGCTACGATGTGACGGTTCCCATCTTGGTGTGCAACTCCGTTGAGTTCTCGAGTATCAAGGGCTCCGTTGGCGTGCATGTCGAAGAGATGGACCAGCTCATCGTTGCTCGCGAGCGCTAGCAAGTGCACGTGGCCATTAGCCTACAATTCAAACACGTTTACGGAGGGCGCCCTTGAAAGAGGACGCCCTCCGTGGCAAGATGGGATTTGTCCGAGGCTAAACAGCTTCGGGTCACCGTGGACGGGCAGGGGCCTCGACGCGGCTAGACACGAGACACATACATTACGCGACCTCGCCCTGGTGGCCGCACACGTTGGTTGCGGCCGACGCGGGCCGCGGGCAAGTGCTTGTAAGGGAGCCTTGCCTCTCTTGTACGAGAAAGGATGCGTAATGAAGATCATTAAAGCTAAAGACTACGAGGATATGAGCCGCAAGGCCGCTAATATCATCTCGGCGCAGGTTATCCTCAAGCCCGACTGTGTGCTGGGCCTTGCCACCGGCTCCACCCCGATCGGTGCCTACAAGCAGCTCGCTGCTTGGTACGCGAAGGGCGACGTCGACTTTGCCGAGGTTAGCACCTACAACCTGGACGAGTATCGCGGCCTTTCGCACGACGATCCCCAGAGCTATCACTACTTCATGCGTGAGAACTTCTTCGATCACATCAACATCGACCTGAACAACACGCATGTGCCCGATGGTTCCAACCCCGACGCCGCCGCTGCCTGCTCTGAGTACGACAAGATCGTCGCCGACGCCGGTTACCCGGATCTGCAGCTGCTCGGCATCGGCAACAACGGCCACATCGGCTTCAACGAGCCCGATGACCACTTCTCCAAGGGTACGCACTGCGTCGACCTCACCGAGAGCACCATTCAGGCCAACAGCCGCCTGTTCGACAGCATCGACGATGTTCCCCGTCAGGCCTACACCATGGGTACCCAGACCATCATGTATGCCCGCATGATCCTGGTCGTCGCCAACGGCGAGGCCAAGGCTCAGGCCGTGCATGACATGTGCTATGGTCCGGTTACGCCCGAGTGCCCGGCTTCGATCCTGCAGCTGCACACCAACTGCGTTGTCGTTGCCGACGAGGCCGCCCTTTCGCTCTGCGAGTAGCGCGAATCCTGCAGCTCGACATAACCTTGCCTAAGGCCTCCGCTTTGCGGGGGCCTTTTTGCTATCCCTTTTCGCCCACTTGACCAAAATCTTGCCGCAAGCTTGACGAACGCCGGATGCCCAACAGCTTGATTCATTCCATACCAGATTCTATGCAAAAATGCCACTAGAAGGTCGTAGACGGTAGCGGGTGCTAGGCGAGTTGAATGACATGGCTGAACCTTGTTCATCTGCGTTACACTGCCGCTTAGATGGGACAAGCTGACAAGCTCATTTACCTGCTTAAAGACCGATTAGTCGGGGGATTAATAACAATCGGCCCTCGCTGTACAAAAACTTGCCGCTTGCGTACCAAAAGACAACCTAAAACACAAGGTCGCTCTATTCATAGCGCGGCTTGTATGGTCTTGCGGCTACAGTGTCCATACGGTCGAGTTGAGGAGCGGGCATGGTAAACGATTTGGGCGGTATAGACGAGCTCGAGCTGATGCCGCTGGGCGGAGGCTATATGGTGCGACGCGAACGCTTGATGAATGAGCTTATCGCCAAGGGCCGAAAGGCCGGCATCGTGGTTCTTTATGCGCCCGACGGGTTTGGGAAGACCTCGGTGCTGCTGCAGTACACCCATGAGGTAAAATGCGACCCGACGCGAGGCCCCGTGCGGATTATCGAGGCGGATCGCGCCATTGGGCGCGAGGTGTTTATGCAGCTCGAGGTGGTTACCGAAGAACTCAAAGACAAACCGCACTCCCTTATCGCGATTGATAATGTGCCAAACCTCGATCAGCACGATACCGAAGACCTCATCGACAGGATTCGCGGCCTGCGCGCTATGGGGGTAGGGGTCTTTATCTCCTGCCGTCCTTCAAATCGTCAGCTGATTCATGGGCTGGGCGATTCGGTTAAGATCAATGCGCAGATGCTTAAGGTGCATGCCTATGAGTATTCGGCGTGGGCATCGGCGTTTTCGATCAGCACATCGCTCGACTTTTATCAGCTCACGCAGGGCGTGCCCGAGCTCGTTTCGGCATTGCAGACGGGTCTGTATGGCCAAGGTGACGTAGCCGGTCTGCTCGAAAACGAGATTGTCAACGTATATGGCGCGGCACTTGCCGATCTGGCTTCGCTCGACAATAATGCGCTGTTTTGCGTGGCATGTCTCATGGTTTTGATGGGCGAGGGCAATATCGCAGAACTCGAGGCTTGCGGGGTGAGGCTGTCGATGGTCGACCAGTCCTATTTTGTACGCGACTACCCGATCTTTGGCTTGGATCCCGCCGAGCGGAGTTTTACGTGTCTGGGCACGGAGGATAACGGACGCTTGCGCTTGCGTAAGTTGGTGGCCGAGGTTCGCCCCGAACTTGTTCCGAGGGCGGCCCGGATTTTGCTTAAGGTGGGCCGATGCGATGCGGCGATGGGCCTGGCGGACGCCTTTTTGGACCGTGAAGCGGTCCTTGAACTTGCTGGGCAGTATGGGGTCGATCTGGCTCTGACGGGGCACGGGGCCGATATCTGCCGAGCGGCGCTGGGCACGATCGATGCCGACGATCCGGCTCCAGAGCCAACGCCTGCCGAAGCGCTTGGCGTATATCTGGCAGCGGTCAGCGTGTCCAATACAAAGCTCGCTCGCTATATGGCATCGGTCATCGAGCGCGGGAGCGAACGGGCGGCCTGCGAAATAGACCCTGTTTCATGGAGGGTGGCCCAGACGCTGACGGCTGTTTGCTATGGGGACAACGGGCTTGGGCTTCCTACGAACCTGGCCGTGCCAGAAATCGAGACATCCCATACCGCACTCGATATGTTGTCTGCGCATATCGAGGTCAAGCGGTGCCTGACCGAGCGGGGAAATGACGGCGGCGTTCTACAACAGCTCAAAACGAGCAAGGCCTACGACTGCGAGCTCGACATCGCGGGGATTGTTATACGGGCCGATAGCATGCTGGTGGAGCTCTTTGACGGGTCGTTTGCGGGAACCGACGAGCGCGACGACGAGATGACGGTGGTGCGGGAGGCGCTCGACGTACGTGGGCTTAAGGCGATGGCTATCTGGGTGCGCATGGTGTTGGCGGCACGGCGGCTCCTTTCCGGCTTGCCGGTAACCGACGACGCGGCGTTCAACGAGCTCGATCGTTTTGCCGTGCGCATGCGCGACAACCAGATTCAGCTGTTTGGGCTGTTGCTAGAAGGCTGGCAGTCGCTGGCAGAGGGACGGCCGGTTAATGCAAAGTTCCGTGCGGTCCAAGTGCTCAAACTTGCCGAGGAGTCGATTGCGTACATGCGCGATAACGCATTGCTGCTGGAGCGCGCGGCATATCTGCGTAACACCTCGATGGTTTCGGTGCGCGAGGAAGCGGAGTTGCTCGATATAAGCCAGACGCAGGTTGGTGGAGCGGAGGCCTGGATGGTGGCGCTGCATTTGGCCTGTGCGGGCCGAGACAGCGATCTTGCGGCCTGGATGTCCATGAATCGTGCGGGGATTCTAGAGCCATCGTATCGGCTCTTTGCGCGCCTTGCCATGCATTGTCTGGGCGAGCCGGCGGGCAGGATACGCAAGAAGCTTCCCGTGCGCGAGCTGTCGCGGTACTCGCTGCGCGACGATTTGGAAGGAGAGGGCGAGCGCCTGTTCCAGGCCGGCGAGGTTGAAGCCGTTGATACCATCGACCATATCGAGATTCGCATGTTTGGTGCGTTTCGCGCCGAGCGCGATGGGTTTCCCATCACGGACAAAATGTGGCGTCGCAAGAAGGCGGCGACGCTTGCCGAGCGGCTTGCGCTGGGCATGGATGCGCTCGTCGATCGTGAGACGCTGGCCATGGAGCTGTGGCCCCATGCCGAGTTCAATAGCGCCCGCAACAATCTGTACTCGACGATATCGCGCTTGCGGTCGGCTTTGGGACCGACGCCGGATGGCAAGTCGTGTGTGCTCATCCAAAATGAATGCATTGGGCTCAACGGCGACTACGTCAAGACCGATGTACGGCTGTTTGACCAGATAAGCCGCGAGGTATTGGGAAATCGCACGGGTGCGCGCGGGCCCCATTTAGTTGAGCTGTGCCTTAAGATTGAGCAGCTTTATGCCGGACCGCTGTATGTTCCCAATGGCTGTAATCCCACCTACTTTTTGCGCATGCGGCGCATTATGCAGTCAAAGTACATCGATTGCATGATTAAGGGAGCAAATGCCGCTCTAGAAGAAAACGATCTGCAGTCGGCGATTTGGCTGGCGGAGTCGGGGCTTCGACAGGAAACGGCGCGTGAGGATATGGTGCGCTGCGCCATGCGCGTCTACAGTGCGGCGGGGCGGCGGCGCGATATCGTCGAGCTGTACAGCGGGCATATGCACCACCTGAGGGAGCAGGTCAATGGCGTGCCCGAGCCCGAGACGCGGCGTCTATACGAGCGCTTGGTGGAGGGGCGGCTCAATCGCGTGCTGGTCGAGCGATAAAAAACGGGTGCCCGAAGTACTTGGGCACCCGTAAGCTTGCTATGTGTTGGATCGCCGGATCATTGGCTCTTAGACGAGCTTGATCTTCTCGATGTCCTTGCGCGAGGACTCGCGATACAGTGAGAACTTGCGGCCGATGACCTGGACGACCTCAGCGTGGCAACGCTCGGCGAGCTCCTCGGCGGCCTCGCGGGCGGAAAGGCTGGAGCCATCGAGCACGGAGCACTTAACGAGCTCGTGCTTCTCCAGGTAGGCGACCGTCTGCTCGACGGTGCCCTCGTTGACATCGGACTTACCGATGATGATGGCGGGGTTGAGGTGATGGGCCATGCTGCGAAGCTGCTTGACCTGTGCTCCTGTCAGTGCCATGGGTTCTCGCTTTCTATGTATGGGGCGCCCCGCGACGGGGCCTTAATTTACGTGAGCTGTCCCACGATAGCGCAGGAACGGTGCGGTGTGGAGCGCGTTTGCCCAGTTCAAAAAGAATGCGGATGCCGAGTGAGTGGGCAGTGCGGGCTGCGAACAGGCTATGAGCTGGGCGCAGAGACCGGCTCCCATGCAATAAACGCCCAACGGACCTTGCGGACGTGGTCGAGCATATAGCGTCCCTGCGGCACACCCTTGGAGCCCGGCTCACCGGCATGGGGGTTCTCAATCATGTGCTGGGCGATGTAGTCGCGCAGACGGTCGACCTTATCCTCGTTGCCATGCTCGAGCATACGGGAAAAATCTGCTACGCCCGCTTCAAGGTTATCGAAGGTATCGCGACGAGGCGATTCAAAGTATGTAACCTGCGGCAACGCGCCCATCTGAATGAGGATGTTGAAGGCATACACAAAGCCATTGCTGCAGGTAACCGAGGCGCCGATAGCGTTCATCAAGTGCAGATCATAGCGCGGGCTGGAGTTGGCGACCATCGTGACAGCACAACGCCGACGAGCCGTACGATCAAGCTTGGCAAGCGCGCCTTTTAGGTTGCTCGTGGTGACAGAGCGACTGGCAAAGGCAACATCTACCGCTTTCGCGACCGGTCCAACCAAATCCCAATCATCATCCCAAGCAAGCTCAAGTGGCGTAATCAGGTCCTCGAGCCCATAGTACTCAATGCCAGCATCAAGGGTGCCCAACATGGCAGGGGAAAAATCAGCGGCAATCACGGGATGCCCGTCTTGAGCAAGCGGAATAGCAATCGACCCAGCCCCACACCCCATATCGAGCACCGACTCGTCGGGCTCAAGCGCCAACAGCTTTATAAAATCCCGAGCATACGGAGCAGTCTCCAACGGCCGAAAATGCCGAGCCCTTTTATCCCACTCAAAAGAATCATCAGCCCGCCGCCGACCAGCTTGCAGGCGCATCCACTCCTGATTCCAATCAGCAGAAAGAAGCTCAGAGCGAGCATCCCCATCAACCACGGGCCAACCTCCTAGCAACAAAAAAGCGACTCCCCCCAAAAGAAGAGCCGCAACCAGCATATATCAGAAAAAGAACCGTTCCAACGCCAAACCGCCGCACCAGCCAAGTGGTGCAGGAGCGAAGCAACTGCAACCGGGATAGAACCCAACTGAGGTCCCGTTGTGCGGGAGCCCCGGGGAGGGCAAATATATAAGGTCGATCGCGAGTTCCGCACGAGCCGGAGAGCACTTAATGTGCTCTCCGTGCGAGTCAGGACTGTTCGAGCAGGCGACCTTATATATTTGCCCTCCCCGGGGCTCCTCGCCAGTCCCCCCTCAGCTAGTTCTTGAGCGAGTTCAGCGGTGCCGGGAAGCGTCCGCCACGGTGGGCAAGCACGGTGCCGGCGTTGGGGTTCACCGGCATGATGGGCGCACGGCCAAACAGGCCGCCGTACTCGACGCAGTCGCCCACGCCCTTGCCGATGGCGGGAATCACGCGCACGGCCGTGGTCTTGTTGTTGATGACGCCGATGGCCATCTCGTCGGCGATGATGCCGGCGATGGTCTCGACCGGGGTGTCGCCGGGGATGGCGATCATGTCCAGGCCAACGGAGCACACACAGGTCATGGCCTCGAGCTTCTCGAGCGAAAGCGCGCCGGCTTCGACGGCGGCGATCATGCCGGCGTCCTCGGACACGGGGATAAAGGCGCCGGAGAGACCGCCCACGCTGGAGCTGGCCATGACGCCGCCCTTCTTGACGGCATCGTTGAGCATGGCGAGCGCACAGGTCGTGCCCGGGCCACCGCAGGTGCCCACGCCGATGATCTCGAGGATACGGGCAACGGAGTCGCCGATGGCAGGCGTGGGAGCCAGCGACAGGTCGACAATGCCCTTCTCGACACCCAGACGATGGGCGGCCTCGCGGCTCATGAGCTCGCCGGCGCGGGTGATCTTAAAGGCGGTCTGCTTAATCTTTTCGGCGACTTCCATCATCGATGCGGAATCGGGCAGCGTCTCCAGGGCTGCGGCCATAACGCCGGGGCCCGAGACGCCTACGTTGATGACGGCGTCGGCCTCGCCACCGCCGTGGACGGCGCCCGCCATAAACGGGGAGTCCTCGACCATGTTGGCAAAGCAGACAAACTTGGAGGCGCCAACGGAATCCTGGTCGGCCGTGAGCTTGGCGGCGTCGATGATGGTCTGAGCCGCCATGAGCACGGCGTCCATGTTGATGCCGGCGCGCAGGCTGGCGACGTTGACGCTGGAGCAGACGCGGCTCGTGGTGGCGAGCGCCTGGGGGATGGACTGGATGACGCGGCGGTCGGCGTCGCCGATGCCCTTCTGGACGAGTGCGGAGAAGCCGCCCAGGTAGTCGATGCCGAGCGTCTCGGCCGCGCGGTCGAGGGCATGCGCGATGGGGGTGAGGTCCTCATCCTTGCAGCATGCGGCGATCTGCGCCACCGGGGTGACGGAAACGCGCTTGTTGACGATGGGGATACCGTACTCGCGCTCGAGGTTCTCGGCGGTCTCGACCAGATGCTCAGCCGTGTGCGTCACGTGGTCGTAGATCTTCGTGCACATGCGGTCGAGGTTCTCGTCACCGCAACCCATGAGCGAAACACCCATGGTGATGGTCCTGATGTCGAGGTTCTGTTCCTCAACCATGCCGCGGGTTTCCGCGATTTCTGCGGGCGTGATCGCCATCCTTGCGCTCCTATCTGCCAAAACGAGCATAATCTTATCTATTCTAACGTGCCGCACGTGCCAAGTGGCGCATGCGGCACGTTTTGGTGCTCGGTTGTTTCCGTTGTGTTACTGCCCAAAGACCTCTTCGGCGATGCGCGCGCTCTCGGCGGCGTCCTTGGCGTAGTAGTCCGCGCCGATCTGCTTGGCGTATTCGGGGGTGAGTACGGCGCCGCCCACGATGATCTTGACGCCCGGCACCTCGGAATGAAGCAGCTTGATGGTCTCCTCCATGGCGACGACCGTGGTAGTCATAAGCGCCGAGAGGCCGACGAGTTTGATATCGCGCTCCTTGACGGTCTTGAGTACCTCCTGCGGATCGACGTCGCGGCCCAGGTCAAAGACGGTGTAGCCGTAGTTGTCGAGCAGCATTTTGACGATGTTCTTGCCAATATCGTGGATGTCGCCCTTGACGGTGGCCACGCAGATCTTGCCCTTGTCGGCAATCTCGCCGGCGGGCATCAGGCGCTTGATGGTGTCAAAACCAACACGTGCTGCCTCGGCCGAGGCCATAAGCTGCGGCAAGAAGAACTTGCCCTGGTCAAAGAGGACGCCAACCTCATCGAGGGCGGGGATAAAGTGATTGTTGATGAGGTCCATGGCGTCGTGATCTGCCAGCAGACGCTCGGTCTCGGCAGCGATCTCGCCTTTGCGGCCCGAGACGACCATGCGACGAATCGGGTCGTCGTTGCCGTCGGTGCCGGCGGTGCCAGCAGCGGGCACAGCGTCGGTCGATACTGCCTGAGCAGCTGCCGGGTTGGCGGCGATCTTATACGGATCGGTCCAGCCGCCGTAGCGCTCGATGTATCCGGTCGAGCCCTCGTCCTCAACGCTCAGGACGCGATAGCTGTAGACGGTATCCATAAAGCGCTTGGAGCCCGGGTTCATGATGGGGGCATCAAGACCTGCGCCAAAAGCGGCGGCCAAAAAGACCGAGCCCAGCAGCGGGCGGGCAGGCAGGCCAAAGCTGATGTTCGACACGCCGAGCGCGCATTTGACGCCCAGACGCTCCTTGCACAGGGACATGGCGCGCAGGATCTGCTCGGCCTGGCGTTGATTGGTCGAGGCGGTCATGACCAGACAGTCGATGAGGATGCGGTCCGGTCCGATGCCGTAGCGGGCAGCCTCGGCCACGATGCGTTCGGCGATGGCGAAGCGGGCCTCGGCGGTATCGGGGATGCCGCCTTCGTCGAGCGTAAGTCCGACAACGTTGGTGCCGTAGTGGGCGACCAGCGGAAAGATCTCATCCATGATCTGCTGCTTGCCATTGACCGAGTTGATGATGGGCTTGCCGGCGTAGCGGCGCACGGCGGCCTCGACGGCTGCGGGGTCGGTGGAGTCGATCTGCAGCGGCAGCAGCGTGGAGCCCTGGAGCTGCTCGGTGGCCTGTTGGATGATCTTGACCTCGTCGATCTCGGGCAGGCCCACGTTAACGTCCAGGATGTCGGCGCCCTGTTCCTGCTGGCTGATACCCTGGCTCACGACGTAGTCCAGGTCGCCGTCGCGCAGGGCCTGCTGCAGGCGCTTTTTGCCGGTGGGGTTGATGCGCTCGCCGATGACGGCGATCTTGTGGCCGTCGCAGGGAAGGTCCACGACCGTTTGGGCGCTCGTGACCGACATGCTGGGCTTGCGGCGGCGTGGGCTGGGCGTGTGGTTATCGATAAGCGTGCGTAGCGCTGCCATGTGCGCCGGCGTGGTGCCGCAGCAGCCGCCCACGACGCTCACGCCGTCGGCGATCATGCCGGCGACGGCCTCGGCGTATTCGGGGGCCTGGATATCAAAGACGGTGTTGCCGTCGTCGTCCACATGGGGGAGTCCTGCGTTGGCCTGCACCATGATGGGTTTGTCGGTGACGGTGAGCATGCGTGCGGCAAGACCGCGGAGCTCGGCCGGTCCCTGGCTGCAGTTGATGCCTAAAACGTCGGCGCCGATGGCGTCGAGCGTGATGGCGGCCACCTCGGGACTCGTGCCCAGAAACGTGCGGCCGTCTTCCTCAAAGGTCATGGTGGCAAAGACGGGCAGGTCGGAGTTCTCGCGGCAGGCGAGGACGGCCGCCTTGATCTCGGCAAGGTCGGTCATGGTCTCGATAATAAAGAGGTCCACACCCGCGGCGACGCCGGCGCGCACTTCCTCGGCAAAGAGGTCGTAGGCCTCGTCGAAGCTCAGAGTACCCAGGGGGCGAAGCAGCGCGCCGATGGGGCCGATATCGCCGGCGACGTAGCGGGCGCCGGCCTCGCGGGCACAGGCGACGGCCGCGGCAAAGACGTCTGCCACGGTGGCGGCACCGTCGAGCTTGTGGGCGTTGGCGCCAAAGGTGTTGGCGGTAATCACGTCGCAGCCGGCCTCGACATATTGACGTTGGATATCAGTGATAACCTGGGGTTCCTCAAAGTTGAGCAGCTCGGGCAGGGCGCCCGCCTTCATACCAGCGGCCTGCAACATGGTGCCCATACCGCCGTCGAACAGCAAGTGCCCCGTGCCCTCGATGGCGGCGCGCAGGCGATCGTCCTTAATGCGCAGATCGTCGATCGTGCGCGTCTTGTACGTGGCACCGTTGCGACGTGCGGCATCAACGGGTGCCGCCAATGCAGTGCCGTCAGAATCATGAGTGATAAGCGGAGTAAACATCGGGGGCTCCTAATGGCTGGAATAGCAGGTGGTGTGGGCGGCGCGGAAGCGGCAGTGTTCGCGCATGCGGCAGATATTGCAGGTGGGGCGGCTCTGGGCGTCGTGGACCTCGCCGTCGAATAGGCCGATCACCGCGGTCACGCTTTTGGTGGGCATGAGCAGGCTGGTGGGTGTGACGGTAAGCCCGATGAGCCGCGTGGCGTTGAGCGCATTGACGATCGAGCGCTGGGCCGAGAGCGGGCAGTCGCCATAGCCGGGACTAAAGCGCCAGTTGCCGGCGAGCCCGTGTGTGGCGGCGTCCGTCTTGACCTGCTGGTCCATTTGCTCAACGGCGGCTTCCACGTAAGCGGAGCACGCGGCGTCGAGCACGGCGCCCTCCAGGGGATGTTGGGCTCCCGTGGTGCGCAGGCGACGCTCGGCGTCCATGCCGAGGGTACATGCCATGAGCGCGGCAAAGCGGGCATCTTTGAGATGTCGATAGATATCGCGACCTCGCAGCTCAACGTTGGTGCCGACCAAGCGAATGCAAGGCTCACTTTGTTCGTCCACGCCCGTGGCATCGACGGCAAACACGCGGCGCACGCCACGGGGCTCAATGTCAAGTTCCAGACGCTCGACCACAAGCTCAATACGTCGTGACAGCTCGGGCTCGATCTGCTGGCCGCCGTAACCCAGATACCGCAGCATCTCGGCACGGTCGACACGGGGATGGTGCGCAGCATCGACACGGTAAAGCGCCGGCGACGCAAGGTCGGCCGGCACTTCGACAGCGGTTGTATCGATGTGCGGTTTTTCCATTACCCCAGGCGCTCCATAATGGTCGCGGCGATCGCAGGACGGTTCATAGTGTACAGGTGCAGGCCGTCGGCGCCGTGCTCCTTGAGGTCGCAAAGCTGGCGGGCGGCATAATCTACACCGGCTGCCTGCAGGCTCTCGGGGTCGTTCTCGTACTTGGCGAGAATCTTGATGACGGGGGAGGGCAGCGACGCGCCGCACATAAAGACCATGCGGCTGATCTGCGACTTGCCCATAAACGGCATGATGCCCGCGGTAATGGGCACGGTGATGCCGGCCTTGTCGGCAAGCTCGCGAAAACGGTAGAAGCACTCGTTATCAAAGAAGAGCTGCGTCACAAAGAAGCTCGCGCCGGCGTCCTGTTTTTGCTTGAGGTGTTCGACCGAGAGGTTGAGATCCTCACAGGCAATGTGGCCCTCGGGGTAGGCTGCGGCGCCCACGCAAAAGCCGGCGTCGACGAGCTCGGGGATGAGGTCGCGGGCGTAGGCGTAGTCGGAGGCGGGCTTGTCGTCCTCGGTCGCGCCGGCAGGGAGATCTCCACGCAGGGCCAGGATGTTTTCAACGCCGGCGGTGCGATACTCGTCGATCTTGGCGGCGATATCGGCATGCGAGCGGCCCACGCAGGTAAGGTGTGCCACCGAGGGCGTGTCGAATTCGCTCGAAATCATATGCGCGATGGGGGCGGTGGTGGCACCGTTGCCCGAGCCGCCGGCCGAGCAGGTGACCGAGACAAAGCTCGGCGAAAGCTTGCACAGATTGCCTGCCACTTCGCGAGCCGTGTCGAGGGTGAGCTCGCCCTTGGGCGGGAACATCTCAAACGAAACGGGCGCGGTGCCCTGGGATGCTGCCTGCTTAAAAACCTCGTCGACGCGCATATCGTGCTCCTCTAGATACGTAATAGTGTGATGTGTTGTAAGGATTCTACAGCACCACTGTGTCACGGTGGAGTTTCACTCGTTATTCGGGGATACCAATCAAAGATGCCTTGCTATCGGCTTTCTCTATAACAGAGCGGCTAATCTAGGCACGGACTATAAAGACTGGTATCTGATGCAAAATACCAGTTAATAGAGCTCCATCCCAAATTGACTACCCTTAAACCATGGGGAGAGGTCTGCAATTTATGCAGTTGATTGGCTATTGAGGGTGGCAACGCCGCCTCGATAGGGTAACCTCATTGATTGGTTTCGCGACAGCAACATAACGGTAATGTCGCGGAAACACGGCGAGTCTAAGCTATGACTCGTTCGTTAGTAATCAACACCGCTTCTCACGCGGTGCCGATACGAAGGGAGTTCCGTATGGCCGAACTTACTGACCGCTTCGGGACCATGGTGTTCTCTGAGGAAGTCATGAAGGACTACCTCCCCAAGGACATTTGGAAGCGCCTTGCTGCAACCCTCGAGGGCGGTGAGCCGCTCGACCTGGATGTGGCCAACGCCGTTGCCCATGCCATGAAGGTCTGGGCCATCTCCAAGGGCGCGACGCACTATGCGCACTGGTTCCAGCCGCTTTCGGGCATTACTTCCGAGAAGCACGACAGCTTCTTGGAGCCCAACCACGACGGCACCGCCATTACCAAGTTTACGGGCAAGAACCTCATCCAGGGCGAGCCCGATGCCTCGAGCTTCCCCAACGGCGGCCTGCGTGCTACCTTCGAGGCCCGTGGCTACACCGCTTGGGACCCCACCAGCCCCGCCTTTATCAAGGACGATGTCCTGTGCATCCCCACGGCTTTCTGCTCCTACACGGGCGAGGCCCTGGACAAGAAGACCCCGCTGCTGCGCTCCATGACCGCGCTCTCGCGTGAGTCCAAGCGCGTTTTGGCGCTGTTTGGCAAGACCCCCAAGAAGGTCGTTCCTTCCGTGGGCGATGAGCAGGAGTACTTCCTGATCAAGAAGGACGCTTACCGCAAGCGCAGGGACCTGGTCATCACTGGCCGCACCCTCTTTGGCGCTGCTCCTTGCAAGGGCCAGGAGCTCGAGGAGCACTACTTTGGCGCTATCCGCCCCACCGTCTCGGCCTATATGAAGGACCTGGACGATGAACTGTGGGCGCTTGGCATTCCCGCCAAGACCAAGCACAACGAGGTCGCTCCCTGCCAGCATGAGCTCGCCCCTGTCTATGGCGAGGTCAACGAGGCCATCGACCAGAATCTGGTCATGATGGAGAAGATGAAGCTCATCGCCTCCCGTCACGACTTGGTCTGCCTGCTGCACGAGAAGCCCTTTGAGGGCATCAACGGTTCGGGCAAGCACAACAACTGGTCGCTTGGCACCGAGTCCGAGAACCTGCTCGACCCGGGCGACACCCCGCTCGACAACCTGCAGTTCATCGTCTTCCTCACCGCGGTGATCGAGGCCGTCGATAACTATCAGGAGCTCCTGCGTGCCTCCGTTGCCTCGGCCGGCAACGATCATCGTCTGGGCGCCAACGAGGCTCCTCCGGCGATTATGTCCATTTTCCTGGGCGACCAGCTTACCGAGGTCGTCGAGAAGATCATCGATGGCAAGGCTTCCGTCCATGCCACGCGCGGCGTGCTCGACCTGGGCGCCGATACCTTGCCCAAGCTGATGCAGGACAACACCGACCGCAACCGCACCTCCCCGTTCGCCTTCACCGGCAACAAGTTCGAGTTCCGTGCCTGCGGTTCTGAGCAGAACGTCTCCGACTCCAACCTGGTGCTCGATGCCGCCGTGGCCAAGTCGCTCAAGTCCTTCGCCGACGCACTCGAGGGTACGCCCGAGGATAAGTTCCAGGACGCCGCGCTCGAGTACTGCAAGAAGGTGCTGACCGATCACCAGCGCATCCTGTTCTCCGGTGACGGCTACTCCGATGAGTGGCCCGTCGAGGCCGAGAAGCGCGGCCTTGCCAACAACAAGACCACGGCCGACGCCCTGCCCGCCTTTGTTTCCGATAAGGCCATCGCGCTCTTTGAGGAGACGGGCGTCCTGACCAAGGCCGAGGCTCAGTGCCGCTACGATTGCAAGCTCGAGAAGTACAACAAGCTCATGAACATCGAGGCTACCACGATGGTTCGCGAGGCGCGTCGTACCTATCGCCCGGTCATTACCGCCTATGCCACCAAGGTCGCTAAGGGCCTTGAGACTATTCGTGCCGCCGGTGCTGAGGCCGCCATGCAGTGCGAGCAGAACACGCTCAACAAGCTCTGCAACGGTATCACCACCATTAACGACTCCATCAAGGCGCTCGACGCCGTGCATCAGAAGGCCGAGGCCCTCGATGGCCAGGAGCAGGCCAACGTGTACGCGCACGAGGTCGTTCCTGCTATGGATACGCTGCGCGCCGCCGTGGACGCCATGGAGGAGATCGTGGCCGCCGACTACTGGCCGGTCCCGACCTACGACGACATTCTGTTCTATGTGTAACAGACACGTTTGATTTTGCGTGCGAAGGGGTCTCGCCTGTGCGAGGCCCCTTCTTTTTATGTCGCTCAGACCTGCTTTGAACTTGCAACCGAGCAAGCGTTTCGCGCGGGGCATCTTAAAAGTTGTAACCTGTTTTGGCATGCGGACGTTTCGGGCGTTTGTTCGTAAAGGGGAGGATTATCCGATGAAGGTATTCGATATCGTGTTTAGCCCGACCGGCGGAACGGAAAAGGCGTCTGGCTACATTGCCAATACGTTGGAAGGGGAAACCGTTGCTGTAGATCTGACCGATAGCGGGCTTGGTTTTCGCACGGTTGCGATGACAAAAGAGGATGTAGCCGTGATCGCGGTGCCCTCGTATGGCGGGCGAGTCCCGGCTGTGGCCGCGGAGCGTTTGGGTATGATGCGGGGAAACGGTGCGCAGGCGGTTCTGGTTTGTGCTTACGGAAACCGCGCGTATGAGGACACGCTGGTCGAGCTTGAAGACGCGGCAAAGGGCGCGGGCTTTCGGGTGATCGCGGCGGTTTCAGCCATCGCCGAGCATTCTATTGTTCGCCAGTTTGCAGCCGGTCGGCCAGACCGACAGGACGCTGCGCAGCTCGCTGGGTTTGCGAATCAGATTCAGCAAAAGATATCTGCAGGTGATGCTTCTGAGCCGGCAATTCCGGGCAATCGTCCCTATAAGAAGACAGGGGGCACCGGTATGGTGCCCAAGGCCACAAAAGAGTGCACCGCTTGCGGGGCTTGTGCCGCAGCGTGCCCTGTTGGCGCTATCGATAAAGACGATCCCAAGCGGGTGGACAAAAAGGCCTGCATTTCCTGCATGCGCTGCGTTGCCGTATGTCCGCGGGGCGCTCGCGCGGTAAATCCCGTCATGCTCTCTGCGGCTACCAAGATGTTGAGCAAAGCCTGCTCTGAGCGAAAAGAATGCGAGCTGTTCATCTAGCGCAAGGGCATTGAGTGCTTTTCGTTTTATAACGGCAAAAAGAACGAACCCGTCGGACCTTACATCCGGCGGGTTCGTACATTTTAAAGTTGGTGCCCCCAGCGGGATGTCCGCGTGCGGCTGGCGCCGCCCGCTTCCGCTGCGTCGCTCCGCTCCTTGCGTGCTGCGCTGGAAAACGCTCCGCGTTTCCTCAGCTCCGCACCCTGCCGGGTTCGAATCCCGGCACATGAATAGCAAAAAGCCCGTTACCGCAAGGGCAACGGGCTTCTCAGTTTAAATGGTGCCCCCAGCGGGATTCGAACCCGCGATATCCACCTTGAAAGGGTGGCGTCCTTGGCCGCTAGACGATGGGGACAGCGGGAAAGAGTATAGCAGACTTTTTTAGCCGTTCACATATCGTTGGCAAACTGAAAAACCACCACAAAGGAGTAGGTTTCTATTCCGATTTTCAAATATCTCAATCTGTAATATCTGGGCGGGCAAATCGGCTCTATCTGTTATAGATCGAGACAGACGGCGCACGTCGGGACGAACATCTCAATCTGTAACAGTAAGACGACTTTCAACGGCCTAGATGTTACAGATCGAGACAAAGAAACGTGGCAGATCAAAACCACCACAAAGGTGCCTGTCCCCTTTGTGGTGGCGAGGCGTTAGGGGAGGAGCTTCATCGCGGCGTCGTGGGCGGCGTGCTCGTAGGTGTCGTCGAGGGGCTTGAGCGGCAGCAGGGCGGCGGCCTGCGCATCGCCGCGGCGCTCGAGGGCGTGCGCGATCAGCCAGTCGGCGAGTTCGGGGTTCTTGGGCAGCGCCGGCCCGTGCAGGTACGTGCCGATGACGCCCTTGTAGATGAGGCCCTCAAGGCCATCGTCGCCGTTGTTGCCGGTGCCCGTGACGACGGACGTTCCGAGTGGCGTGGCCTCTGCATCGAGCAGGGTGCGGCCGCCGTGGTTCTCAAATCCCACAAAGGGCTCGGGTGCCAGATCGGTTTTGACGGCTACGTTGCCGATCAGGCGGTCGGAGCCGCGTACGGTTTCGGCGGCAATGACCCCCAGACCCTCAATGCGATTCTCACCCATATAGTACGAACGGCCGAGCAGCTGATAGCTGCCGCAGATGGCGAGCAACGAACCGCCATCCTCAACATAGGATGCGACCTTGTCTTTTTGAGCGAGCAGTTCATGTGCGACCGCCAGCTGGTCGCGGTCGGAGCCACCGCCCATCATGACGATATCGGCGTCGGTGAGATCGAGCGACTCGCTCATACGGACCTCGTCCACGCGCACGGGAATGCCGCGCCAAGCGCAGCGGCGCTCGAGCGCGATAACATTGCCGCCGTCGCCATAGAGGTTAAGGGCATCGGGATACAGGTAGACGATGCGCAGCGGGCGCGAAAGCTCGACTGGCGCGATGCCGACAGGAAGAGCGCTGCCGTCGGCACGGGCTATGGCGCGGGCAGCAACAGCGTCGGCAGTGGCGCCCTTCAGTCCGTCGAGTTCCTTGACCAGCGGCGGGAAGGCCGTGTAGTTGGCGACGGCGTAGAAGGTGTCATCGGCGGCTTCATCCACAACGGCGCCAATTGCCTGCGCGACGTCCGAGATAATCGCGGCATCGATGCCGGCGTACTTGAGGCGTACCTGCATGTCGTGCGCACGCGTGCCTCCGGCAAAGGCGACAAGTCCTGGGGTATCGGCGATGCGCTCAAAGTCGACGTCGTAGATCCACGATACATCGTGTCCGTCGGCGTCGTTGTCGTTGAGGAAGAAAGCGCAGAGTCTGCCGCCTGCCGTCTTGATGGACTGGATTTGTCGATCGAAGCCTACGGGATTCTTAGCCAGGTTGGCCTCGACGGTGCGGCCGGCGATATCCCAGCGGCCCATGCGTCCGCCGGCGGGGACGTAGGCATCGAGCGTGGGCTGCAGGTGCGCGGTATCCACGCCTAACTCATGTGCGGCAAAGAATGCAGCGGCAACGTTGTAGACCATGTACAGGCCGTTGTAGCGCGTGGCGATGTGTGCGGCAGCCGCGTCGGACGCAGATCCAAAGACCAGGTCAAAGCCGTAGCCGTCGCAGCCGAGCTCTACGCCCGTCACGCGACGGACAAGCGCAGGGCGTGCCCAACCGCACGAGGGGCAATGGTAGGCGCCGAGCTGGCCGTATTGCACGTAGTCATACTCCAGCGGCGCGTTGCACTGTGAGCAAAAACGTGAGTCGCTAATGCGGTCAGACTCGGTGTTGGTGGCGCCGTCGATGCCAAAGGCAATACTCGCGTTGGGAACGCGCGCGGCAATCGAGGCGCACAGCGGGTCGTCGGCGTTGTAGATGAGCGTCGTTGCCGGCGAAAGCTCCAACGCGTGGGCGATGACCTCCTGGGTGTGATCGATCTCGCCATAGCGATCCAGCTGGTCACGGAACAGGTTGAGCAGCACAAAGTACGTCGGCTTGAGCTTGGGCAGAACGCGTACGGTGTAAAGCTCATCGCACTCAAAAACGCCCACGCGCTTGCCGCTGCTGGTGTGTTTAAGGCCGCCGCGGGCCTCGAGCAGAGCACCTACCACACCAGGCTCCATATTGTTGCCGGCACGGTTGCACACCACGGCAGCACCGCTGGCAGCAACGGCGTCGGCGATGAGGTTGGAAGTGGTGGTCTTGCCATTAGTACCCGTAATCACCACGCTGCGGTCGACAAGGCCAGCGAGGTCGCTCAGCAACTCGGGGTCGATCTTCATGGCGATGCGGCCGGGGAGTACGCCGCCCTGGCGCTTAAGGACGGAGCGCAGCCCCCAGCGAGCGATATCGCTCGAGGTGCAGGCAAGAGATGAGCGGAGGTTCATGAAACCGTTCCTAACGTAAACGACATGGTCGGGTCGAGTGCGTCACTAAAATCCGTAGCGGCGCGCAAATTCCTGGGCAAGCTGCGATACATCTTCGCAGGCGTTGGCCCAGGGGGCAAAGTCGGGAGTGTCCGAGATAATACCGTCCGCTTCCCAAACGGCCTGGTGCGAAAGATCCCAGGGATCGTGTGGCTCGGGCCGGCAGGGAAGGTACGGTGTCTGGTACATGGGGTTCAGTAAGAAGAACGCGCCACCCTCGCAGCGGTTGGCAAACTCACGCAGCGCGCGTGTCGCCGGGCGCATCTTGTTTGTTTTGAACAGCAGAATCGTGCGGGCGAGCAGATACCAAGGAGAGTTCTCGAGGGCATCGGCCCCCATCTGCTCCTCGAGCTGGTGGGCCAGGGCAAAAAAGCCGTCCTCGTCTTCCAAGCGAGCGAGGGCGAGTAACACGGTGCCTGCCGCTCGGGTGGGATAGCCTTCCGCCTTAAGAACACGGCGAGAATAGTTGACGGCAGCACGGTAGCGGGCGCTCGCCATGCACAGCTGCGAGATGGCCTCGAGTGTGTGAAGCCACCCGATAAGCGCCGGCTCGCTCACGGTGAGCTCTGCCGCCGTCACGCCGTCCGTCAAAACTTTGTTGGCCCAGTAGTGCGGGGCCTCCATATCGAACCCGGGCACGCTTTGCTGCAGGTAATCGGCCGTGGTTGCCTCGAGCTTCATCAGGTCGCCCAGGCAGGCGTCAACGGGTGTGTCGGCCAGGATGATGGCGAGCAGCTGCGCGTCGACGGTCAGTGCGTCGACGCGGACAATCTTGAGCAGCTCATCGCGCATGTCGTCGAACAGGCGATTGCGCGTCTGCTCAAACTCCTCGTCGCTGCCCATATCTTCGATGCGATGGAGCTCGTCGAGCAGGTGGCGATGAACACCGGCATAGGACAGCAGCGCCTGGGCATGCTCGGACTGCGCGTACTTTTGGGGATTCGCACTAATGTCGTTATGGACAAGCTCGCGTGCTGCATCGGTGAGCTCGGGGTGCGACGCCAGATAGGTGCGCTCCAGGTAGGCGGGGATGTAGACGCTCGGATCCATTAGAGGTCTCCTCCCTTAAATGGAAGCCCCTGCTCGGCTGCGCGCAGGATGCGCTCGTCGATTTGGGAGCGCACGATGTCGTTGGTGGCGACCCAGGCGGCAAAGCTGGCGTTGTCGGGGGCGCCCAGGCCCTCCTGCAGTACCGGCGTCGCCTCGGACAGCGCAAGGACAAGCTCGTCGGTGGAGCCCACACCCACGTTGACGCGGGCATAGACGCCATCGGGAAACTCGGTTTGGAAGTAGAGTGCCTCGGCTGCGTGCGGACACGAGCGCACCAGGATGCGCAGGTAGTGCTCGGCGCCCTCGTAATCCAGCTCGCGCCAGGCTGCGCTCATCAGTGCGATGAGCGTCCACGGGTCCAGGTCGCGCTCCGCATCTTTGGGACGGCGGCGCAGCGGCGCGTTGGCAAGATAGGGCACGGAGTGGGCGGAACGAAAACGCTTGAGCTCCTCGGCAGGGTATTCGAGCTTTGCCATGGCAAGCATCGCAGTATGGCGGACGCCGGCGGGGTCGTTGGGCGCAAAGTCCAAGCTGCGATTCGCGGCTTCGAGCGACATGCGGTAGCGTCCGCTAATGAGCGCGCGCGATGCCAAGGCGGCAAGCCAGCGCAGGTAGGGGCGGCGCATAAGGTCGCCTGCGGCCTCACGCTCGTAGGGGTCCTGCGCCGAGGCGGTCTTGAGCGCCAGATCGTGCTCCACCTCGTCGCACTTGGACACCAGATACTGCACGTATTCCTCGTTGGAGCCGGCGGTGAGGGCGGTCAGCATGCGCTGAGCGTCCCAGTTGGTCGGGTCGAGCGCGGCTGCCTCGCGGAGCATGTTCTCGGCAGCTGCCTCTTCTTGCTCTGCCTGGGTATCGTCAGGGATAAAGGGAATGCGGTAGTCGACAGCCTCGACCACCTTGGCAATGAGGTGCCCGGCGCGGTCGCGGTCGTGCACGATGAGCGGTGCGGGGTTGCGGGTGAATTGTTCCATCAGACGCTCTACGGCGGCAGCGTCGGTGAGCGGGATATTGTCGCGGCGCAAGGCCTCAAGAACGAGGCGATGGCAATCCTCTTGAATGGGATCGAATGCCATGGGGCCTCCTTTGCTGCGGTTAGGGTTCAAATGTTTCTATATAAGGTTCTAGTTTACCCGCATGTGGCACGCCGGGGGTGCCGCACTTGGACTTGCACCTTTGCACCACGAAGACGGATGTCGCACAAATGTCGGCACCTTGGACGACCGAGTGGTATCACGGTGCCGCAAACGGTCGATTTTTGGCGGCGAACGGTGCATATTTTGGAGGGGCACAGTCCTGCCCGGGATATGTGGTCAACCTTGATAAAACGTTTGCCCAGCTTGGGAGTATGAATGCCGCACAAGGGTCTTCAGGGATAGAAAAAACGTTTCATCATTGGCGGCTTTAGGTGAATAACTGACCAACCAGAACGGTAAAATAGTGTTTGTCTGAGCGTTGAGACGTTTAGACATCGCGCATTGTCATCGCCGGCAACGCGCAAACCGGTCCTAACGGAGCCAATTGGGTGCTCCGTTATATACGCAAGTCTAAGAGGGGCTTGTTTAGGAGGCACAGTATGGGACGTTTTACCAATCCTCGCGATTTGTACTTTGGTGAGGGCGCTCGCCACGAGGTGAAGAACCTCAAGGGCAAGAAGGCCATCATCGTTTCTGGCGGCAGCTCTATGCGCCGCGGCGGGTTCCTGCAGGACGTCGAGAACGACCTTAAGGAAGGCGGTTTCGAGGTCAAGCTGTTCGAGGGCGTCGAGTCCGACCCGTCCATCGAGACGGTCATGAAGGGCGCCGAGGCCATGCGCGAGTTCGAGCCCGACTGGATTATCGCCATCGGTGGCGGCTCGCCCATCGATGCCGCTAAGGCCATGTGGGTCTTCTACGAGTATCCCGAGGAGTCCTTCGATAACATCATCCAGCCGTTCAGCTTCCCCGAGCTGCGTCAGAAGGCTCATTTCTGCGCCATCTCCTCTACCTCCGGCACCGCTACCGAGGTCACCGCGTTCTCCGTCATTACCGACTACGCCAAGGGCATCAAGTACCCGCTGGCCGACTTCAACATCACCCCTGATGTCGCCATCGTCGACCCCGAGCTCACCTACACCATGCCCGCCAAGCTGTGCGCTCACACCGGCATGGATGCTCTGACCCACTGCATGGAGGCCTACGTTTCCACCTGCGCCTCTATGTTCACCGACGCCAACGCTCTGCACGGCATCCGCGAGATCGTCGAGTGGCTGCCCAAGTCCTATGCTGGCGACCATGAGGCCCGTCAGCACATGCACGAGGCTCAGTGCATCGCCGGTATCGCCTTCTCCTCGGGCCTGCTTGGCATCGTTCACTCCATGGCTCACAAGACCGGTGCTGCCTTTGAGAACGGCCACATCATCCACGGTGCTGCTAACGCCATGTACCTGGGCAAGGTCATCCAGTGGAACTCCAAGGATCCCCGTGCTGCCGAGCGTTACGCTTACGTGGCCAAGGAGATCCTGCACCTTCCCGGCGAGACCAACGAGGAGCTCATCGCTGCACTCGTCCAGAAGATTCGCGACCTCAACGACCAGCTCAACATTCCGCAGTCCATCAAGGATTACGCGAATGGTGGCGTGAAGGTCGACGCCGAGAACCCGCAGATGGTTTCCGAGGAGGAGTTCCTCGCCAAGCTGCCCGAGATCGCCGCGAACGCCGAGCAGGACGCCTGCACGCCCGAGAACCCGCGTGAGACCAAGGCTGCCGACTTCGAGAAGATCCTCAAGGCCTGCTACTACGACACCGACATCGATTTCTAATCGACTCTTGTTATCGTAACGAGGGGCTCCGCACGTATCTGTACGGAGCCCCTTTCTTTTTTCTTTTAGAGAATGGGATAGTTATGGCTGCAATTTTCAATAGCCCCAGCAAGTACATCCAGGGTCCGGACGAGCTCGCCAAGCTCGGCTCTTACGTTGAGCAGCTCGGCGCTAAGGCCCTCGTCATCGTGACGCCTTCGGGCAAGAAGCGCGTCGGTGCCAAGATCGAGGGCGGTTTTACCGAGGCTAAGGCCGAGCTGCTGTTTGAGGACTTTAACGGCGAGTGCTCCAAGGGCGAGGTCGATCGCCTGGTTGCGCTCGCCCGTGACAACGGTTGCGACATCATCGTCGGCGTCGGTGGCGGCAAGATCCTCGACACCGCGAAGGCCGTTGCCTATTACCTGGAATCCCCGGTTATCATTTGCCCCACCATTGCTTCGACCGATGCCCCGTGCTCGGCGCTTTCGGTGCTCTATACCGATGACGGCCAGTTCGACAAGTACCTCTTCCTGAAGGCAAACCCCAACATTGTCCTGATGGATACGACGGTTATCGCGGCGAGCCCGGTGCGCCTGACGGTTTCCGGTATGGGCGATGCACTCGCAACCTACTTTGAGGCCCAGGCGACGCATGATGCCGACGGTGGCACTTGCGCCGGCGGCAAGGGCGGCATGGCTGGCTTGGCGCTCGCCAAGCTCTGCTACGAGACGCTTATGGCCGATGGCGTCAAGGCCAAGGTCGCGCTGGAGAAGGGTGCGCTCACGCCTGCCGTCGAGCACATCATCGAGGCCAATACGCTGCTTTCGGGCATTGGCTTTGAGAGCTCGGGCCTTGCTGCTGCTCATGCCATCCACAATGGCCTGACGATGCTGCCCGAGTGCCACGGCATGTATCACGGCGAGAAGGTCGCCTTTGGCACTATCGTCCAGCTGGTACTCGAAGATGCTCCGACTGAGAAACTCGAGGAAGTCTTGGGCTTCTGCATTGAGCTGGGCCTACCGGTCACGATGAAGGAACTTGGCGTTGCCGAGCTTACGCGCGAGCAGGTCATGATTGTTGCCGAGGCCGCGTGCGCGCCCGAGGACACCATGTGCAACATGCCGTTTGAGGTGACGCCCGAGATGGTCGCAAACGCCATCCTGGGTGCCGACGCGCTGGGCCACTACTATCTCATGGATGAGTAAATCAAGCTAAGGAAGGGGCAAAGCCAGCAGGTGGCTTTGCCCCTTTTTGCTATGGTGCAAAGGGGTCAGGTTGCTTTGCACCAATCGTTGTTTGATGAAGGGCGGATTCTCGTATGGCGCTTCCCATGGTTTATGGCGGTCCTGGCCGGTATGTTCAGGGGCCGGGTGAGCTCTCGCGTCAGGGCAGGTATTTGTCATGGTTGGGTTGCGCTGCCTATGTCCTGTTTGACCAGGGCACCGAGGATCGGCTGTGCAAGCAGATCGTCGATGGATTTCTGGATGAAGATCTAAGCGAGCCGTTCTTTAAGATTTACAACGGTCCGTGTACGGAAGATGCCGTTGTCGAAATGGCCAAGGAAGCCCGGGCCGAGTATTGCGACATGGTGGTGGGCATTGGCGGCGGCAAGATGCTCGATATCGCCAAGGCCGTTGCGTTTTATGCCGAGTTGCCGTTGTGCGTATGTCCCACGGCGGCGTCGATGGACGGTCCGTGCAGCGCGATTTCGGTGCTGTATCACGAGGATGGGTCGTTCGACCGCTACCTGATGCTCGAGAAGAATCCAGACCTGGTCGTGGTCGATACCAACGTGGTCGCGGCGGCCCCGCTGCGTATGACGGTCGCTGGTATGGGCGATGCGCTGGCAACGTATTTCGAGGCGCGTTCGTGCGCCGCGGCGCACGGCGCCAACGAGCACGGTGGCGCGCCGGGACACTTGGCCTTGGTTGCGGCTCGTGCCTGCTATGACACACTCATGGAGTGCGGCGTCGCTGCCAAGCGCGATCTCAAAAAGGGCCGTACATCGCCAGCGGTTGAGCGCCTGATCGAGTGCAATATTCTGCTCTCGGGTGTTGGCTTTGAGAGTGGTGGCTTAGCGCTTGCCCATGCCATAGCCAACGGCCTGACGATTCTGCCCGAGTGCAAGGCCATGCATGGTGAGGCCGTGGCATTTGGCCTGGTGGTGCAGCTGCGCCTGGAGCGTGCGCCCGAGCTTGATCAGATGCTCGAGTTTTGCCAGCGCGTTGGTCTACCGACGACGCTCGCGGAGCTGGGACTTGGCGAGATTTCCGATACCGACCTGATGAGCGTTGCGGATGCGGTCTTTAGAAACGAGCGCAATATGGCCAATGAGCAGGCCAAGGTGACCAAACAGAAGCTCGTGCAGCTCATGTGCGAGGCATAGCTTGGCGCTTGATTGACCTTGTGCAATCGGGGCGGCGATAGGCCATGGGTTATTTCCCTCAAGGTGCACCGCGTGTAATTTGCCCGAGGCGTGGGCCGATGGCGTATCATTATCTCTTGCTTGTTTGCACTGCTCAGGGAGGGGCCGCGCATGGCGCAGGAACACGATCTGTTTGATGACATTATCGAGATCAGCAAGGGTTTCGACTTTCTTAAAAACCCGCTTGGCGGTGTGACCGATGCACTCGATCCCTCGGCGCCTCAATGGAATCCTGCTGACTACAAGGAGCGCCCGCGCGGCAACACCATTCCGTGCCTGACCTGCAAAAACGAAAAGAGCGGCTGCACCGCGTGCATGGACGTGTGCCCGGTCAACGCTATCGAGGTCGAGGAAGACGCCATCGAGATCCTCGACTCCTGTCGCAAGTGCGGCCTGTGCGCCGCTGCCTGTCCGACCGAGGCGATCATCTCGCCGCGCCTGGCGCCCAAAAACGTCTACGACGACATTGTCTCGGCGGCTACGAGCCACGAGACCGCCTACGTCACCTGCACGCGTGCCCTTAAGCGCATGCCGCGCGAGAACGAAGTCGTCGTTGCCTGCGTGGGCGATATTACGGCCGAGACCTGGTTCTCGGTACTGGCAGACTATCCCAACGTGAGTGTGTACCTGCCGTTGGGCGTGTGCGATAAATGCCGCAACACCGGCGGTGAGGACATTCTGGGCGAGGCGATTGCGAAGGCCGAAGAGTGGTCTGGCACGGGTATGGGCCTGGAGGTCGATCCCAAAAGCCTCAAATGCCATAAGCGCCGCGAGTACGAGCGCAAGGAGTACATGGATAAGATCGCCCGCACCACGGGCC
>NZ_JBCOIG010000003.1:0-107649 GCF_040926405.1 Collinsella aerofaciens | reverse complement strand
GGCGTCAACTGGTGCTCTCGACGTTGCAAAACCACCCCGAGCTTGCCCAGAACATGCAGGTGAGCACACCGGAGTGCGATTTTGACAAGTGTACGTCGTGCGGCGAGTGCGTCAACGTGTGCCCCACGTTTGCCTGCGATCTGGTGGGAAGCGGCCGCTTTGCGTTGGAGTCCACGTATTGTTTAGGCTGCGGCGCCTGTGTCAAGGTTTGTCCCGAGCATGCGCTCAAGCTGGTCGAGCACGATGCGTCCAATCTGGTCGTCGTCGACCCCGAGGCCGAGGAAAAGGCCGCTCAGAAGGCCAAGGCCCACGAAGAGGCCCAGAAGGCCAAGGCCGAAGCAAAGGCCAAGCTCGACAAGATGCTCGATCAGGTGGAGAAGCTCGCGGACTAGCCAGCGACCCCAATCTTTGCTTCATTTGCGCCGCCGCGGTGTCCGGATTCGCCCGGATGCTGCGGCGGCGCTATACTTATGCAGTTTGAAGTACCTGTACCAAAAGGAGCTGTCGTGTCCCTTTCCATCGGTATCGTGGGCCTGCCCAACGTGGGCAAGTCGACGTTGTTCACCGCGCTTACCAAAAAGACCGGCCTTGCCGCCAACTACCCGTTTGCCACGATCGACCCCAACGTGGGTATCGTCGACGTGCCCGATAGCCGCTTGCAAAAGCTTGCCGACATCGTTAACCCGGGTCGCATTGTGCCGGCGACGGTCGAGTTCGTCGACATCGCAGGTCTGGTGAAGGGCGCTAACGAGGGCGAGGGCCTGGGTAACCAGTTCCTGGCCAACATTCGCGAGACCGACGCCATCTGCGAGGTCGTGCGCTGCTTTAAGGACCCCAACGTCATGCGTGAGGTGGGCCGCACGGGCGAGTTCGTCGATCCCGCCGGCGATGCCGACACCATCATGACCGAGCTCATCCTGGCCGACATGGGCACGCTCGAGAAGCAGCTGCCTAAGCTCGAGAAGGAGGCCAAGCGCGACAAGGAGCTCATGCCCAAGTTCGAGGTTGCCAAGCGCCTGCTTGCCTGGCTCAACGAGGGCAAGCGCGCCGCATCCATGGAGATGACCGACGAGGAGCGTGCCGCCGCCAAGGGGCTGTTCCTGCTCACCATGAAGCCCATCCTGTATGTGGCCAACGTGGACGAGGATATGCTCAACGACGATCTGGCGCCCATCGATGGTGTCAAGCCGCTGCCCATCTGCGCCAAGATCGAGGCAGAGCTTTCCGAGCTCGATCCCGAGGACGCCGCCGACTACCTGGAGAGCCTGGGCCTGGAGCAGCCCGGCCTGGACGTGCTCGCTCAGGCTGCCTACAAGCTGCTCGGCCTGCAGTCGTTCTTTACGGCCGGCGAGATGGAGGTCAAGGCCTGGACGGTTCGTCAGGGCGCGACCGCCCCGCAGGCCGCCGGCGTCATCCACACCGATTTTGAGCGCGGCTTTATTAAGGCCGAGGTCATTGGCTACGACGACTACATCGAGCTCGGCGGCGAGCAGGGCGCCAAGGCCGCCGGCAAGCTGCGTATTGAGGGCAAGGACTATGTCATGGCCGATGGCGACGTCGTGCACTTCCGCTTTAACGTGTAAGGGCGACGCATATGTTTAAATACGGCAAAAAAGCTGGGTACATGGGTATTGCGCTGCTCGTACTTGCGGTGATCCCGCTGGTGGTTGCAGCGTGTGTTATCCCCAACATTGGCCCCGAGGTGGCAACGAAGTTTAACGCCGCCGGCGAGGTGACGCGCTGGGGCAAGAGCTACGAGCTGTTGGCGCTGCCGGTACTCAATCTGCTGCTGAGCGTGGCGACGTACTTTACGGCGGGACGCCAGGCAAAAAATAATGATGACTCCGCCGCCATGGCGCGCATCGTGTGTGAGCGCTACCTGCGCAACGGTTGCATCACGGGTGTGTTCCTCAACGTGATCAACGTTTACTTTATGTACTCGGCGATTACTGGAACGGGCTTTGGCTTTGGTTTCTAGCTTGTCCTTTTAGGCAACGAGCCTGCACGCATATTCAATGGCTGCTGCGAGGCCGCCGCTCGATCGTGGTTTAAAGACCATGTCGGCGGCGGCCTCGTTTTCGTATCCGGCGCCGCGAAGGGCGAGTGCGATACCGGCTTCCAGGAGAAGGGGCAGACCGCGTTGGCTGGTTGCGATCACGGCAGCCTGATTGAGCGAGCAGCTGTGCGCTTGGCATTGGATGGCAAGTTCACCTTGCGCCGGGCAAGGGACCAGAATGGCGGCGACGCGACTTGATAGCAATGCAAATGCCGTGCGCTCATCGGGCGAAAGGGCTTCTGCTTCAACGACGACGAGCTTGGGCGGTGCGCTGTTTGTGCGAAGCGTGGCTCGGTACATGCGGACCGAAGAACCCGACATAGAAAACTCCTGTGTATTCGGCAAAACGTAAACTATAGTTTACGTTTATGTTCGGCTCCATTTCAAACTCGGCTGCATGGACGAACGTGCGAAACAGATTCTTGGCAGGCGGGTCGAAGAGACACGCAGGGACCTTGGTATCTCCAAGGTTGATTTTTGTGTGGCGACAGGAATCAGCCGACCCTACCTCGACCGAATCGAAGATGGGACGGCAAATTTCACGCTCAAGGTTCTATTTAAGATCGCGCCCGCACTCGGCATGACGGTGTCAGAGCTTCTCGAGGGCATCGAATAGGGGATACCCGTCGACAACTGAATTACGCCATCGGGATACGGTCGTGGTTGACTTGGCTGTAGAACAGGCGCTGGATCTCGGCGGCATCGCGTGACTGGCCGAGCGCCCACATGGTTTTGGCCACGAGCGTCTCGGTGGTCATATCGTCGCCGCGCAAAATACCCGGATGATCGGCGTAAGCTCGGCCGACCTCATAAACACCCAGGTCAAGGCCCTCCTCGGGGACCTGCGTGGTCATAACGACGGTGCGACCCGAATCGACCCAGCGGAAAATTGCCTCTTGGAACGAATCGCCGGACTCGCCAAACTCGGGAATACCGCCAATGCCAAAGGTCTCAAGAATTACAGCATCGTAGCTATCGGCTAGGGCGTCCAGGATACCCGGGTTCACGCCGGGCGTCAGCTTAAGGACAAATACGCGCGGATCGATACTGTCGTAGAAACGCACCGGGCTCTCATTCTGATGAGTGCCGTGAAGCCCGTTGCGCACAATGCGGTCGTTGCGGATGTAGGCAATGGGCGGATAGTTGACGCTAATGAACGCGTTAAAGCTCATGGTGCGCTGCTTGCGGGCGCGCGTGCCAGCAATGGCGACGCCGCCAAACACGATCGAGACGTCGTGCGAATGCTCGTCGAGTGCATAGAGCAGACTCTGGTACAGGTTGAGCTTGGCATCGGTAAAGGGGTTGCCCATGGGCTTTTGCGAGCCGGTGAGCACGATGGGCTTGGGGCTGTCCTGAATCAGATAGGAAAGCGCCGCCGCGGTGTAGCTCATGGTGTCGGTGCCGTGCAGAATCACGAAGCCGTCGTGGTCGGAATAACCTTCGACGATGACATCGCGGATGCGCATCCAGTCGCTCGGGCGCATATTGGTGCTGTCGATGTTCATGGGCTGCACGACGTCGAGCTCGCAGAGGCCCGAGATCTCGGGGACGCTCTGGGCGAGTTCCTCACCGGTCAGGGCGGGGGAGAGGCCGTTGCCGTCCTCGGTCGATGCGATGGTGCCGCCCGTGGCGATGAGAAGGATGCGCTTCATGCTGGTATTCCTATCGTATTTGCCGCCGCAGAGGCGGAGTCGTTCGGCAGTATTGTGGCACAGAGCGTTCAATGTTCAAACGTATTACATCATCTGTAACGTCTGGTAACACTTCAATTGCCGTCAAATAGGGGCCCAGGTCGTGCGTTTGCCGTGCGCTGATGGCTGCGAGGGACGAGAAACCCCATATAACGTGTACACTATGGAGGTTATTTTCGTTCATTCACGCGGGTGGGCACCGGCTCCCCGCCAACAAGAGGGGGATACCATGGATCAAAAGGCTTCCGCAAAGGTCCTCGTACTCGACTTTGGTGCGCAGTACGGTCAGCTCATTGCCCGTCGCGTCCGCGACCTCAACGTGTATTCCGAGATTGTCCCCTGCGACATCTCGGCCGACGAGATTCGCGAGATGAACGCCTCTGCGCTCATCCTTTCCGGCGGTCCGGCTTCCGTGTATGCCGAGGACGCTCCGTCTATAGATCCCGCCATCTTTGACCTGGGCCTTCCCGTCCTGGGCTTCTGCTACGGCCATCAGATCACGGCCGTGACGCTCGGCGGCAAGGTCGGCCACTCCGAGGTGGGCGAGTACGGCCGCGCCACCATCACGCGCACGGCCGGCGCCAAGCTCTTTAACTCCACGCCCATGGAGCAGACCGTGTGGATGAGCCACCGCGACGCCGTTTCCGAGGTGCCCGAGGGCTTTACCGTTACCGCCAGCACTGACGTGTGCCCGGTTGCCGCCATGGAGTGCGTCGAGCGCAAGATTTTCACCACGCAGTTCCACCCCGAGGTCAAGCACTCCGAGTATGGTCAGCAGCTGCTGAGCAACTTCCTGTTTGAGATCTGCGGCCTGGAGCCCAACTGGAGCATGGACAACCTGGTCGAGACCATGACGGCCGAGTTCCGCGAGAAGGTCGGCGACGACCGCGTGATTCTGGCCCTGTCCGGTGGCGTCGACTCCTCCGTCGTGGCTGCGCTGGGCGCTCGCGCCGTGGGCAAGCAGATGACCTGCGTGTTCATCAACCACGGCCTGCTGCGCAAGGGCGAGCCTGAGCAGGTGGAGGAGGTCTTCACCAAGCAGTTTGACGTCGACTTTATCCACGTCCACGCCGAGGAGCGTTATGCCGAGCTTCTGGCCGGTGTGACCGAGCCCGAGGAGAAGCGCCGCATCATCGGTACGCAGTTCTGGAAAGAGTTCTTCGCCGTGGCGCAGCAGCTCGAGACCGATGGCAAGCCGGTCAAGTACCTGGCTCAGGGCACCATCTACCCCGACATCATCGAGTCCGGCGCTCGCAAGACGGGCGGCAAGACGGCCACCATCAAGAGCCATCACAACCTAATCCCGTTCCCCGAGGGCGTGCACTTCGACCTCATCGAGCCGCTCGACCACTTCTTTAAGGACGAGGTCCGCGCGCTTGGTCTGGCACTGGGCCTGCCGGGTCACATCGTGTTCCGCCAGCCCTTCCCGGGCCCGGGTCTTGCCATCCGCATCATCGGTGCGGTCGACAAGGAGAAGCTCGAGATCCTCAAGAACGCCGACGCTATCGTGCGCGAGGAGCTCGACGCCTACAACCAGCGTCTGTTTGAGCAGACCGGCGAGCGCAACTCCGAGCACAGCTGCTGGCAGTACTTCGCGGTCCTGCCCGACATTAAGTCCGTCGGCGTTATGGGCGACGAGCGCACCTACCAGCGCCCGATCATCCTGCGTGCCGTCGAGTCCAGCGATGCTATGACCGCCGACTGGGCCAAGCTGCCCTACGACGTGCTGGCCCGCATCTCTGGCCGCATCGTTGCCGAGGTCCCCGGCGCCAACCGCGTGTGCTACGACATCACGTCCAAGCCGCCCGCGACCATCGAGTGGGAGTAGGCTGATAGGGTTCTGACCTGCACTTTTGAGTGCCGCACTGTGCCGCTGAGTTTCGTTTCGTACGAGAGTCATGGCAAAGCCGCCAGCGACGGCGGTGAGTAAATACGGTAATCTGGCCTCCGTTCCCGCGTTGGGACGGAGGCTTTTTCTTTGCCGTTTTACTCCCTTTCACCTGCGATTTCGCGATTTACTCCCCGTATTTCAAGACGACAAGGCACGGGGCGGTATTCGGAGGAACGGGAGTAAAGATTTATCCCGAATGAGTAGACGCGCGATTTTTGTCCCCGAGAACGAAACGAGGCCGTTTCGGGGCCCGTGAAACTCAAATCGAACTCAACGGGCGTTTTTACGGTCTCCGTACGGCGTTTCCCCAGGTGGTTAATGGGGAGTAAAGAATCTCGCCGCCTCAATGAAAACGGGAGTAATCAGGGGAAATGCCGCAGTGTACTGCCGTGTGCCGCCATGTAAGCCACCGCGTCATTTACTCCCCATTTACGCTTGAAATGCCTTTGCATGCAATGGGGAGTAAAAACTCAGCTTACGCAGGAGCGAGCGGAGCTCACCGCCTAGCCTGGCGTCCTGATTCGGTTGCGTTGATTGCGAAATGCGGGGAGCCGTTACAGCAAGGCTTTCCAGTCCTCGTACTCGTCGGCGTCGATCTCGCCGTTCTCGAGCCGTGCGCGCTTCTCTGCCCACAACTCGATCGCCATCGCGGCTTTGGGCGCGTGCGGCGCCTTGGGGTTCAGGGAGAGGCCCGAACCGTCGGCTGAGGGAACTATGCCGAAGGAGTCTTCGAGCCGCACGAGCAGCGACATGAGGTCGCCTGCGGTCTCGACGCCGTAATCCTTGAGGGCGTTGACGGATACGCCTAGTGCTGCGGCGATGGATTCGAGCAGCTCGGGCTTCACGGCGCGGATGCCGCTCTCGTAGTGGCGCACGGCCCCCTCGGTCAGGCCGACCGCCTCGGCAAGCTGCGCTTGCGTCATGCCGCGCGACTTGCGGTACCGCCTTATGTTCTCGCCTACGGACATGCGCCCTCCTCCTGGAATTACGTACCCGCACATCTTACCAGCGTACGCAAATGTACGCAATTCTATTGACAGTACAGATATGTACGTTTACTCTGAATCTGTAAACCGTACGTATCTGTACGCTAATGACAGGAGGAGCCATGGACGAGAAGGTGGCAAAGACGCCGAGACCGCACATGCTGGATGCGGACGAGGTTGCGGAGCTGCTGAGGATCAAGAAAGGCAGCGCCTACGAGGTGATCAGGAAGATAAACGCCGAGCAGGAGGCGCGCGGGCGCGTGGTTATCCGCGGACGCGTTCGAAGTGACGTCTTCGACGCCCTGTACTTCCCGGAGGTGGACTGACATGCCGGTGTACAAGGACGACAGCAACGGCACGTTCTTCGTGCAGTGCTACTACCGCGACGCCCGCGGCTCGAAGCGCCACAAGACAAAGCGCGGCTTCTCCTCCGAGGTGGAGGCGGCCGTATGGGAAAGCCAGTTCAAGAGCCTTAACGGCGGGGCCATGGACATGACGTTTTCCGAGTTCGTTGAGGTGTACGCCTCCGAGGTGAAGCCTCGCATACGCGAGCATACGTGGATCACCAAGGAGTACATCATCAACGACAAGCTCGTGCCGTTCTTTGGGGATATGCGCATGTGCGATGTGAGGCCGATCGACGTTATTAGGTGGCAGAACGAGCTTACTGAACACCGGGACGCCGACGGTAAGCCCTGGGCGCCGACGTACCTGCGCACGGTGAACAACCAACTCAACGCCATCTTCAACCACGCCGAGCGCTACTACGGGCTCACCGACAACCCGGTGCGAAGGGTCGACAAGATGGGCTCGAAGAAGGGCGGCGAGATGCAGTTCTGGACCAAGGACGAGTACCTGAGGTTCAGCGAGGCCGTCATGGACAAGCCGCTCTCGTTCCACGCCTTCGAGCTGCTCTACTGGACGGGCATCCGCTGCGGCGAGCTTCTGGCGCTCACTCCGTCCGACTTCATGCTGGAGAGTTCGCGTCTGCGCATCAACAAGTCGTACCAAAGCCTCCACGGCGTAGACACCGTGACCGATCCCAAGACGCCCAAGTCGGTGCGCACGATCGTCATGCCCGCCTTCCTGCGCGACGAGATGGCGGACTTCATCGAGCTACGAGACGACGTCGCCCCCGACGAGCGCCTGTTCGCCGTTACCAAGCACTTCCTGGCCCACGAGATGGAACGAGGGTGCAAGGCGTCTGGCGTGAAACGCATCCGCATACACGACATACGCCACAGCCACGTGAGCCTGCTGATCGAGATGGGCTTCTCCGCGCTGGCCATCGCCGAGCGCATGGGCCACGAGGCGGTGGACATCACCTACCGATACGCGCACCTGTTCCCCACGAAGCAGGACGAGATGGCCGCCGCCCTTGACGGGGCGAGGGGATAAGAAGGATGCCGTGCGAGAACAGCGCCCGCAAGCGCAGTAAGACGATGGCGTTCCGCTGCACGCCCGAGGAGCATAAGCTCATATGCGAGATGGCCGCCTGGAGCGGCATGAACAGGCAGGACTACATCATCGCCAAGCTCACCGATACCCAGGTCGAGGTGAGACCCTCTGTGAGCGTGCAGAAGGCGCTGAAGGACTCGATGGCGGAGTTGGCCAAGGAAGTACGGCTGGCGGCCTCCTACAGCGAGCTGAGCGAGTCTCTGCAGCAGAGAGTCGAGCACGTGATGAGGTTCTTCCTGGCGCTCGGCGAGCCTATTGACTCGCGAGTGGACGACGCGTCTCAGGAAGAATCGTTCCCGGCGATGGCGACTGAGGTCGAAACTAACGACAACGCCGACAATGCAAGTATCTTTGGAATGGGTCGCGGCTAACGCTCATCTAAGCGCCGACCAGGAACTGCGATTCTTTAGGGTGTTGCCCGCAAAGCAAATAGTTAATCTTCCGCGAAAGGAAGCTAAACGGTCCGTTCCTCGACATAGAGGATCTCGTTTTGCGCCTCCAGGATTCGCGCGGCGTCGCCGATGCGCTCGGCGCACCTCTCGCTTATCGACCTCAGGGCCAGGACCCCCTCGACGTCGAGCAGGTCCAGCTGGTCGGCGTGCGCCAGGGACTCGAGCAGCTGGTCCAGGCCCCTCGCCAGCCTTCCTGCATCCGCCACCGCGTCAAGCAGCTCACGACGCTCGTCCTTCTCGTTGATATCCATCATTGGCTGTCCTCCTTCTTCCGACGGACGTGTTGCGCAGCACCGTAGCCGTTCCGCATGGAGAACCATCTCGCCACCGCGATCCCGTGCGCATATTGGCCGCAAGCGGCGCGGGGAATGCCGTCCCGATGCGGACCACGGCACCGCGACTCGGGAACGCGCCGTCGTTCCCGCCGCGGCGTCGTCTCCAATCCCACGGGAGCCCAGCAACCGCCGACAGATCGCATCCCATGCCTGGAAGCCTCGGCGCCCATGCCTGATTCCATGCCGCACGCCTGCGCCCTTCCGATCCGAAACCCGCCCCGGCGTTCCTTGGACGCGCAGGGTCGCACGCCGGCAGGCGGCCCGCAAGGGCCGCGACACTTTTTCGGGTTCTTCGCTCCATGCGCTGCGCGCGCGAACAACGCGAAAAACTGCCGTCGGAATACTTCTATTTCCACGCCCGACTTCGCTTCCTCCCTTGCCGGCACGCCCGCGCCGCATGCGACTCACGCGACGCAAGGCACGCCACAGGGGCGGGCCTCCGAGTCTAAGGAGCAAGACATGAACGACATGAAGGAAAAGGCGATGGGCGCGGTCAGGACCTTCCTCGAGCGTAAGGGCTACGAGATCGTCGATGAGGCCTGGCAGGGGCCCGAGGGCATCGGCGGAATCGACCTCGTGGCGGTGGACGAGGACGGGACCCTGGTCTTCGTCGACGCCACGGTCCGGATCGGAACGGACGGCTTCCCCGAGGCCCACAGGGCGCGCGGGCTGCGCGAGGCGCTGGCGGCGACGTGGCTCGCCGGCAACGGCGACGACTACGCCGACACGCCGGTCCGCTTCGACGAGGTGGCGATGATGGTCGTCAAGGAAAACCGAGCGCTCCTGCGCCACCACATCAACTGCTTCGGCGAGATGGAGCCGCTCTCCTAGGCGGCGCGCCCGGCCCCGGGCTCCCGGGGCCGGGTTTCCCCGAATCCACCCCTTGTACCACGAAAGCGTACATATCCGTACGTTTTCGTGGTACACTCCGCTTGTCGGACAAATCCGTACGGTTTTGTCCCGACGCTCCGAGACTCGGGGCGCGCCGGACCGGATGCGCCGAGGCGCGCCCCACGCTAGAGAGGACGCGACCCATGCGCACGATAGCCATTTCCAACTACAAGGGCGGCGTCGGCAAGACGACGACCGCCGTGAACCTGGCGGCGATCTTCGCCGCCCGGGGCCTTCGGACCCTGCTTGTCGACCTCGACCCGCAGGCGTCTGCCACAGACTTCTTCGGCCTCTACGACCGGGCCGTCTCCGAGCGGCGCACGTCGGTCGAGCTGCTCTACGGCGGCGCGCCCGTGGAGGAGGTCGCCTACGCTGCCGGGGAGAACCTCGACGTGGTGGCCTCGACCATCGACCTCGTCGACCAGAACGAGATGCTCCTGCGCGAGCAGCGACTCAAGTTCGCCCTCGACGACGCCTCGGGCTCCTACGACGTCTGCCTCATCGACTGCAGTCCCGTGATGCGCAGGCTCGCCTTCAACGCCTACCTCGCCGCGGCGGAGGGCGGCATGGTCGTCATCCCCGTGAAGCTCGACTCCACCGTGATGCGTGGCACGGCGCTCACCGTCGAGGCGACGCGCTCCATCGCCGACGCTCTGCGCATGCCCACGCCCCGCTGGAAGATACTGCGCACCTGCGTGCCCGGCCGCATGACCAACGCCGAGGCCACGGGCGCGGCCGTGCTCGACGGGTTCTTCCCGGACGAGCAGTTCGAGACGGTCATCCACGCGAGCAGCAAGGTCTGCGAGGGCAGCTGGCAGTGGAAGCCGGTGGCCGCCTTCGAGCCGGGGAGCCGCCCCGCGCGCGACTACAAGGCGCTCGCAGACGAGGTGTGCCGTGAACTCGCCTAGGCAGGTGGCCGCGGGCTTCACCATCACGGGGCTTCTCGACGGCGCGTCGCGCACCCGCGGGCGCTACCCGGTGTCCGAGATCGCGGTGGCCGACATCGCCGACCACCCGGCGAACGCCGCGTACTCTATGGACCCTGCTGGGATAGCTGAGCTCGCCGAGTCCATACGCGAGGACGGCCTCACCGACCTGCCGCTCGTGCGAAAGGTCGGCGACGGCTCGTGGCAGATGGTCTCCGGGCATCGGCGCAAGGCCGCCTACGCGCTGCTCGCGAAGGACGACCCCGCTTACGAGAGGATGCCCTGCCGCGTGATAGAGGGCATCGACGACGAGCGGGCGGTGACGCTGCTCCACGCAGCGAACTACTTCACCCGCGCGCTCACCGTGACCGAGCGCGCCGCCGCGACCGAGGCGCTCAGGGGCGACGCCGTGCGCCTGCGCTCCGAGGACCCCTCGCTCTCCGGCATGCGCGTCGACGACGTGAAGGCCGCCATCATCGAGCGGCAGACGGGCCGCAAGGTCTCCGGCAAGACCATTGCGCGTGAGGAGAGGCTGGCCCGCCGGATTGCCGAGGACCTCTCGCCCGAGTGGGCCGCCGAGGCCGATCGCGGCAACCTCAGCGCCGAGGCGGTGCGCTCGCTCGCGGGCATGCCGAAGGAGCGCCAGGCGGAGATGCACGCCGCAATGGAGCCCTGGCGGCGCACCAAGCGGGAGCTCTCCGACTACGTGAGGAGCGAGAGCAAAACGCAGGCCGGCCCCGACGGGCGCATCTCCAAGGCAGCGAGGCTCGTCGCCGATTTCCTCGAGAGCCCGCCCGAGAGCCCGAGCGCGGCCGACCTCTCGCTGCTGCGTGAAATGGCGCTCATGACCGCGCCGTACGCGGAGGCGGGCACCGATGCCCGAAAGCGTCGCAGAAGGGCCTCAGGCCCGAAATCCAGCAAGTAGCCTATGGCGTCCGACATCGCGTCGGGCGTCCATAGCACTTGGGGACCGGGCGGCCTCGGACCCGTCATGCCGCGGGCCGTTCGGGAGCCCGCTTTCGCGAGGCCCGGTCCCAGAGGCGGCGCCCGAGCCGGGCCGCCGCCTGCGGGGGATCCCCCGCGCCCCTAGAGAGACGCGCCCGCCGCGCGGCGGGCCCGAGGAAAGGAATCCGCCATGGAAGAGGAAGCCGGCGCCGCCAAGAGCAAGGAGCGCCGCGTCACGTTCCGCATGGAGGGAGGCGACTACGGCGCGCTCTGCGAGCGGTGCGAGCGCGCCGGCCTCAGCAAGTCGGAGTACCTGCGCTACCTCGTGCGCATACCGCTGTCGACGGAGGCCAACGCGGGAGACGAGCACCGCATACTCGTGGACCGCAGGGCCCTGTGGGCGATGTCGCGAGAGCTCACGAAGTGGGGCTACCACTACAACCAGGCCGTGCACGCGATGAACCTCATCAACTTCCACGCCCGCCACGGGCACGTCGACCGGGACCTCGTCGCGGATAGCATCCCGACGATCGAGCGCGAGCTCGCCGACGTGAACGCCGCGGCCCGAGAGATGGCGGCGGAGCTCGGTCGCATCGGCGCCGACTTGCTCGTGGAGGGCTCGCCATGCCGATCCTGAAGCCGATAAGCGGCCACGGCTCGACGGGCGGCATCCGCCGCTACCTCGAGAAGGGAGGCCGCGCCCTGGCGCGCGACCTGTTCAACCTGAGCTACGACGAGCGCGACGCCGGCGCGCTGGGGGAAGACGCCAAGGAGGCCTGCGCCTGGGACGCCGAGATGGACGCCACGCGCGCCGCGTTCGGCACGGACGCACCCTGGAGGGGCAAGCCCGCGCGCACGTTCAAGCACTTCGTGCTCTCGCCGGACCCCGGCGACGACATCGACCTGGCGACGCTGCGCGAGCTCGCGTGCTCGTGGGCGCTCAGGCACTTCGACGACCACGAGATCGCCATCGTCTACCACGACGACAACGCCCGCGGCATACCGCACGCGCACATCGTCGTGAACAACGCCAACCTCCGCACCGGCTACCGCATGCAGACCCAGCACCCCGAGGACCTCAACCGAGACCTGCAGGACATGGCGCGCGAGCGCGGGCTGTCGGGGCTCTCCAACGACCGGGCGCCCGAATCTCCGTCGAAGGCGCGCGGGCGGGCAGGTGCGGGCGGGCCCAGGAGCCGCAGGAGCGTCTACCTGGGCCGGGCCGAGAAGGAGATCATGCGCTCGGGCGGCTACTCGTGGGTCGGCGACATCCGCGCCCGCGTCGCGCTCGCCAAGACCACGGCGCGCGACGAGGCGGAGTTCTTCGGCATCCTCGACGCCCTGGGCGTGCACGTCGCCGACAACTCGGCCAAGGCGCGGCGGGACGACTGGGTGTTCAGCCTGGCGGAGGAACCGTCCAAGAAGGTAACCGGCGAGCGCCTGGGGTTCGTCTACGGCAAGGAGATGCTGCGCCGGCGCTTCGAGCGCGAAGGCGCCTACCGCCCCACGGACGCGAGCGCCGCGCGGATCCGCGAGGCCGCCGAGCGAGCCCTCGAGCTCAACGACCTCTCGGAGCTGAGCAGGCTCTCCTCGGCGCTCGAGACGTGCGCGAAGTTCGACGTCGAGTCCATCGAGGAGTTCGGGCTCAGGATGGCGACGCTCGAGCGGCGCGGCCAGGCGGGCGGCGAGGGATACCGTCGCCTCGAGGCCGCCCGCGCCTACATGGCCGAGAACGGGCTCATGCCGCTCAAGACCCGCTACGGGGACAATCGCGGGCGCGTCGATGCCGGCGGCAACTAGCGCAGCGACCGGCATGAGGACGAGCAACAGCGCATCCTCGCCGCCGAGCGGCAGCGGGCCCAGCAGGACCAGCGCAGGGAGAGGGGCCGGAGATGATGGTGAGGATAGAGTACGAGGGCGGCAGGACGACGCTGTTCGACACGCTCTCGTTCACGGAGGGGTCGCCGTTCTCCGGCGCGAACATGCTCACGGAGTTCGAGCTCGAGATGCGGGAGGAGCCCGAGAAGGGGCTCTGGCTCACGGCGAACTGGCACCAGGTGCGCGACGACTGGCGCGCCGACGCGCCCGCGGACGGGATACCGGCCGCGCGCAGGTCCCGTGGCTGGCGCTTCATGCTGGCCTCGGAGGCCGAGCTGGGGCGAGCCCGCCGCGTCCTGCTCGACGGCGACGAGGCGTTCGCCCGGGTGCGGGGCTTCCTGTGCGACGCGGCCGCGATCGGCGCCTGCTACCGCGAGCACGTGGGCCCTCCCTCAAAACCGCTGAAATCGCAGATAAGGGACCTGCAGCGCGCTCTGGGGAGGGCAGAGGTCCCGGGCGTGCCCGACGAGCTGGCGAGGCTGCTCGCGCAAGAGAAGGAGGAGGGCGCCGACGAGGGCGCCCGCAAGGTCAAGGAAGATTGGGGTGACGTCGATGAAGAGGCTTGGTAGGTTCCTCATGGCGGCGCTTAAGGTCACGCTGGGCTTTTTCGTCTGGCTGTTCCGTGCCGTGTTCAAGTGGGTGATGTGAGAAGAGGCGGGCAATTGCCCGCCTCTTTCCGTTGTGCGATTTCGATTTCCCACGGCTAGTCCCGGTCGTCGTCGCCGGCTGCGCAGCAGGCGTAGGCCGTGAGCGTGAGGAGCCCCATGAGGAGCCCTATTCCGAAGGGCGCGAATCCCATCCTTCCACCTCCTTCGCGTAGACGACGGTGCGCGAGTTGCTCGTCTGGTAGCTGCACGTCACGAAGGCCCAGGCCTGCGCGACGTCCGAAGGCTCTTCCAGGACGACCTCGCACCGGGACAATTTGTCCCCGAGGTAGGCGGCGAGCTCCGCCGCGTCGGCGAAGTCGGTCCGCTTGCCCTCCGAGCTCGCGTCGACCACGTCGGCCGCGAAGACCTTGAGCTCGATCGCCTTCTCGCGGGTGTAGATCCGGATGGTGCGGTGCCCCTCGGCGAAGTCGCGCGACGAGTACTGCGCGAGCGGCGCGAACATGGTGCCGTCGGACATGTGGTGCCCGTAGACGATGACGAGCGGGCTCTCGGCACCCTGCGCGCACCCGGCATCTATGTAGGGAGCGCCCCACGCGGATCTTTCGCCGCCGGCGTCGTGCGTGAGGTAGAAGTCGGGCGATTCGGGCCGGCCCTGGACGATCGGGTAGTCGACGGTCGTGCCCGGCACGCGCACCCAAGCGACGACGGAGGCGGGAAGGGTGTCCCAGTCGATGCCGCCTCCCGTCTCTTGAGCCTCCATTGTCGCGCCCTCTTCCGCAGTAGGCACCTCGTGCACCTCGTAAGGGTTCCTCTCGGACAGCGGCAGGACGGCGAGCGCCCCCATCGCCAGCAACGCTGCGGCGACGGCGAGCGCCGTGGCGGCTTTCCCTTTGTTCATGTCCTCCCCCGTTCGCGGGGGAGGCCCCGGGCGAGCGCCCGGGGCCTCCGGTTCGGTATCGATGCGGCGCCGCTACTCTTCCGGCTCTTCGTCTGCCGCGTCCTTGCTTGCGCCGGCCGTCTTGCGCTTGCGGTACGCGAGCGCCCCGCCCGCACCCGCCGCAGCTGCCAGAGCGATGCCCGCGGCCACGGCGTAGCCGGTGCCGTCGGGGGCGTCGGCCCCGGTCTTGGCGTAGGGCTCCTCGGGGACCTCGGGCGTGCCGGGGTTGTCCACGACGACGCTCTGCTCGGCGGAGTCGATGTCCTCGTGGGCCGCCACGACGTTGCCGGCGGAGTCCAGGACCTTCTCGAAGACGACGAGCTCGTCTCCCTCGGCCAGGCCCTCGGTATCGAACTCGAAGGTCACCTCGACGGTGCCGGAGGGTGCCTCGGGCTCGAAGGGCGTGCGCGCGGTCACCTCGTTGCCGTCCTTGTCGAGGAACGGCTCTCCGGTGCCCTTGTCCATGAGCGTGCCCACGGCGATGTAGGTCTCGCCGGGGACGAGGCCCTTGTAGGCCACCGTGTCGATGACCTTGGCCTTGCCGGCCTCGATGACCTGGTCGCCGTCGGCGGCGTCGGCCGCCTGCGTGCCCACCTCGACGGCGACGTGGACTGTCTGGCCCTCGTCGGAGAGGTCCGCGTGCGACGCCACCTCGGCCTCGTCCTTGCGTAGGCTCTCGAACGCGACCAGGTCGCGGCCGCCGAGCAGGCTCGCGTCGAAGGCGATCTCGACGTCCTGGCTGCCGGTCGAGAGCGCGGGGGCGAACTCGGCCTTGGCCTCCACGGGCACGCCCGAGGCGTCGGCCACGGGCTCGCCGGTCGCCTTGTCGACGAGGGTGGCCGAGAGCTCGTACTCCTCGCCGGCCTTCAGGCCCTCGTAGGCGACGGTGTCGACGACCTTGGCCTCGGCGTCGGCCGAGACGTCCTTGTCGCCGTCCGCCCCGTCCTTTGCCGTGGTGGAGATGCGCGGGCCCTCCTGGTCGTCGAGGCCCATCCACACGGCCTTCGCGACCGTCGAGTCGCGATCGACCCAGAAGCTCCTCGTGATGAGCTCGAGGTCCTCGTTGGCATCGCAGCGCAGCTCGGTCATGGTGTAGGCGCCGTACGGCAGGGCCGCCAGCGAGTCGTCGACCGGCGCCGAGGAGCCGTCCTCGCCGAGCGAGAACCAGATGCCGGCCTTCGGGTCCATGTCGGCCGCCATGATCGGGCCCTCATGGCCGAGCAGGGCGTCGTTGGCGTTGGTGTCGCTCGAGTGCCTGTTCCAGCTGCTCGCGGTCGACGCATCGCCGTTGCGGTCCGTCACCAGCACGTGCGTCTCGCCGGTGGCCGCGTTCTCGATGGCGAACGGGACCATGAGGCCGGCGTTGTCGGACTCGCTCTTCTTGGAGAGCTCGAGGTCGTTGCGCACCACCTGGTCGCGGAACTCGAGCGCGGCGCCGTCCGCGGAGGCGCTCACGATCTCGCCGCCGGCGCGGACCTCGAAGGTGCGGGGCTCGCCGTCGGTCAGCAGGTAGCTCCCGTTCGTCGCCGTCTCCCGCACGTCATAGGTTCCGTACGGCAGTGCGTCGGCCGCGGTCTGCGCGGTGTAGGCGCCGGCCTCGTCGTTCCATGCGGTGATCAGCGTGGCCACGGCCTCGCCCGGCTCGCGCCACTCGCCGTCAACGAGGACCTTGTGCGCCGAGCGGTTCGTGACGGTGAACTCGATCCCGTCGAGGCCGGGGTGCTCGCCAGGCGCCTCCTTGTGGTCGCTGCCCGCGAGCGCCTCGGACGCCTGCAGCTCCTTGTCGGACTTGGTCACCTGCACGCCGCCGCGGAAGACCTCGTCGGTCACGGGGTCGCCCGTGAGGTCGCGCACCTCGTCGGCCTTCACGGTGAACGCGATGGAGGCGTCGCTGGCGTTGTAGCCCTCGGGCGCGCCGGATTCGACGATGCGGTAATTGCCCGCGGGGAGGGTGTCGGCGCCGGTGGCGGCGACGTGCGACCCGTCCTTGGGCGCGGTCTTGATCGTGGCGCATACCTCGCCGTCGGCGTAGTACTCGCCGCCGACCAGCACGTAGCGGCCGGTCTCGTTAACGACGGAGAAGCTCGCGCCGTCGAGCGAGGCGTCGCCCTGGGGCTCCGTGCCCGCCTCGGAGTCCGTTTTGGCGACCTTGACTCCGCCCGTGGACCAGCTGAAGCTCACGAGCGTCTGGGAGCCGCCGCCGGTCCTGACGCAGAACGCCTCGAACCCGGCGGATACCTTGCCGGCGCCCGCCTTCATCTTGGCGAAGGTCCCGCCGATCAGCTCGGATTTCGCCCAGGAGGCGAACTCGGCACTCGTGCCGTGCGTGGCAGCCGACTCGGACCCAGAGTAGGCGTAGGCGATGAGCACATGGCTCGCCGCCGCGTACTTCGCGTCGTCCCAGCCGCCGCCGTCGTACCAGCTGCCCGGGAACATCGACGCGTCGAAGCCGGGAGAGCCGAACGAGTACCAGATCGCCGCTGTCACGTCGCCGCTCGGCACGGGGCTCGTCGAGTAGGAGCCCGGCGCGGGCGTCGGGGACGAGGGCTCGGCGCAGTAGGCGATGTTGCCGTCGGCGCTCATCCACGTGGTGGCGAAGCCGCCGTAGGGGATCTTGCCGCCGATGGACACGTCTACCGTGCTCGGCGCGGCGTAGGCGGGCGAGGCCGCCACGGAGGCGAGCAGCGCCCCCGCCGCCAGGATGAGCGCCATGGCGCATCGGAGGAGCTTTTCCTGCAGGGTGCAGTCTTTCGCTGCGTTCATCTTTCCGCCTCCCTATCTCTCGACGCTTCGCTGTGCGCGGGGCACCTCGTGCTCGGCAGCGCGGCTCGCCTGGCGGGCGTGCTCGGCGCGCTCCGCGAGGTAGCGCGAGCGCCCTGCGTCAACGGCCTCCTTGAGATGCGCCGGCATGACCTTCACGGTGTCCTTGACCGCGCGGCCGCCCTCGTCGAGCTCGGGCTGGCCGTCCGGGCCCATCACCGTCTTTCTCAGCCACACCTCGCGGTTCGCGAGCAGCGGTATGTCCCGGAAGTCGGCCCCCTTGAAGCGGCTCTCGTTAACGAACATGGGGCTGAACTCGTAGCCTCCCACGTCCATGCCGTCGACGACGGTGCCCTTGGGAAGGGTCGCCGAGTTGAAGGTCCTGGCCTCGCCGGTCGCGCGGTCGGTGTACTCGATGCCCTCGCGCACGAAGCTCTTGTGCAGCGAGAGGTACACGTTCTTCCTCTCTTCCATGTCTTTCCTCCTTTTCGTTTTCAATCGGTCCTTGTCTTCATCCGCCGGGACGCGTGCCCCGGCGCGGTGCCCCTATCTCATGGCGACCGCCCCCTTCCTCGCTTTTCCGCTAGAAGCCGCTCACGATGTCGCGCGCCCAGGAGCCGCTTTTCACGAGGGCCAGGATGAGCAGCGCGCACATGGCCAGGTACTGCAGCGCGTAGGTGAGCCCGTTTGCGACCGCGTCGGCCGGGGTGCCCGTCCCGGGGTTCGCCCCGGTGAGCCCGCCGAGCACGAGCGGGAACGATATGAGCAGCACGAGGATGATGACGCCGGCGATGCAGACCGCCCCGAAGCTCTTCAGGTAGCCGAGGCCTATCTGGCGCGTGGCGTCCATGCCGAGGAACGCCAGCGGGATCGGGGCGAACGCGGCCATGATGTAGAGCTGGAGCGCGCGGGCCCAGCAGACCACGAGGGCGACGACGTAGGCCGCCAGCACCACGACCCAGCTGATGAGGCTCACGACGAGCATGGCGATGAGCGACGGGATGTCGTCATCGGTGGTGACGACGGACACCTCGGGCAGGTCGAGCGCGCCTCCGGCGCCGAAGAGCGCCTCGACTCGGTCGATGGCGAGCCCGCAGACCTCGTAGATCGACGCCATCAGGTCGAAGCTGTTCTGTATGAGGAACAGGAACACGGCGAAGAACACGAGGAGGAAAACGACCTCCTTGACGCCGGGAAGGCTCTGGCTGCCGTCCATGCGCTGGGAGATCTCGATGAGCTTCAGAGTGAAGACCAGGCCGAGCACCCCGCACCCGATCGGCAGGATGGCAGCCTGCCATACGCCCCGGGCGACGTCGTGCATGGTCAGGTCGCTCGAGCTCGTGAGCATGTGCGCGAAGTCGGCCGAGAGGATCCCGTTCGCGCCGATCGACCCGAGCACGCCCGTTTGCGCCTTGAACATCCAGTTGCAGCAGTCGCGCAGAAGGCCGCACAGCCAATCGTTGACGTCCCCGGCTATGTCGGCGTATGCCGGCTGCGCGGGGACGAGCAGGAGCGCGCAGAGGGCGAATGCCGTCGCGGCGGAGATGGCGAACGCCCTTCGGCGTCGCGATCCAAGCGCCCGCACGGCTACATCGCCTCCAGCGAGCCGCCGCGCGAAACCACGGTGACCACCGTCGAGGCGGGGTCGTCGAGCGTGAAGGTCGTCGACGCGACGTTTCCGGCGTAGTCGAGCCACACCTCCTTGTCCCAGGTGGCTCCCGTCGCCTGCGGGGACACCTCCGCCGCCTTCCCGGCGACGGCCTCCTCGATGGCGGCGACGTCTGCGCCAAGCGCCTCGGAGAGGCGGTCGTCGGTGCCGGTCACGGAGAACGCTCCGACTTGCGCCTTCTGGGGCACGTAGGCCTGCGTCAGGAGGTCGCATGCCAGGGTGCGGGCGTCCCCGTCGCCCGAGACCTGGATGAGCGAGAGCCCTCCCGCCTTATCGCCGGTTCCCTTGACCTCGATGGGCATGCTGAGCACGCCGCCGGCCTCGGAGGGCTCCTCGGCCGAGAAGAACCAGGCGCGCTCGGTGCCGCCCGCGCTCTCCACCATGGCGCCCTCGACGATCCGCAGCGTGGCTGTCGGGTCGTCGGCGCCCGTCCATGCGGTGTTCCAGAGCGCCTCGGCGCCCGAGGCGGCCTTCCCGGTTGCCGCGTCGGCGCCTGCAGCCGCGGGCTGCTCTTGCTCCTGTGGACTATCCTGCGCGCCTTCCTGCGGGGCGATGGCGCAGCGCGCCGCGCCCGCGCCGAGCGCCACGGTGAGCGCGCTTGCCGCGACGGCGGCCATGACCCTTGACTTTCCCTGCATTGGTTTCTCCTATCTCGCGGTGAGCGCGCAGCTGAAGCTGCCGATGCCGCTCGCCATGCGGCACACGTCGCCCGTTCGCGGCTCGTGTATGTACCTGTCGTCGCCGATGTAGATGGCCACGTGGCCCGAGCGGTAGAGGATGTCGCCGGGCTTCGCCTCCGAGAGCGGTATGCGCCTGAGCTCCTCGTACTGGGAACCCGTGTAGTGGCTTATGCGGATGCCCGCCTGCGCGTAGCAGTATTGCGTGAGTCCGCTGCAGTCGAGCGCCTTGCCGGGGGTCGAGCCTCCCCACACGTAGGGCACGCCGAGCTGGCTGTACGCCGCCTCGACGATCGCGTTCCCGCTCGCGGATGCGTCCTTCAGGTCCTCGACCGTCATGGAGTCGAACCTGTAGAGGCCCCATTGCGCCATGATCGACTTCAGGGACTCGACGTAGGACGAGTCGGTCGCCCAGCCGGCGTCCTTGAGCCCCTCGGCCATCCTGTCCGAGTCGCGCCTCTCGATCGCCTCGCGGATGAGGGCGTTGCCCGAGTAGCGCTCCGCCTGCAGGAAGACCCTGCTGCGGAAGCGGATGCACTCGGCGTCGCCGGTGAAGCGGATGAAGCTCGCCGTGATCTGGGTGTGCTCGCCGGGCACGTACTCCTCGCTGGTGGCCCAGTTCGCCTTGCCGGCCACCTCGGGGCAGCCAGCGTAGCCCGACCACCACTTCATGCCGAAGAGGTTGTGGTCGCGTTCTGCGAGCTGGCTCATGCGGTCGCCCTGGCCGGACTCCTGGATGATCTGCGCGATGGTGCAGCCCGCCGGGTGCCCGTACTCCTCCTGGCACTCGAGCGCCGCCTCGACCATCTCGTAGGTGATGTAGGGCGGCAGCCCCTCGAGGCCCCGCTTGGAGGCCGCGTCGTCCCAGAAGCCGAACAGCGCGCTCAGCAGCTGCGCGACGGCGAGCGCGCAGGCGACGAAGGCCACGATGCCGGCCACCGCCCCGAGCAGGGCGGGCGCGGCGCCCGAGACCGCGCCCGCGATCGCGGAGGCGGCGCCCTTCGACCCCGCGGCGCGGGCCGCCTCGCCCGACGCCTGCGCGGCCGCCTGGGTCGCCTGGTGCTTGGCCGGGGCGGTCGCGCCGGCTGCCTCGGGGCCGCGCGCGCCTCCCTTTGGGGCGCCGAGGGCGGTCGCCGCCTTGCGGCTGCTCTGGGCGGCTTTCTTCGCCTTCCTCTGCCGCAGCCTTCCCGCGGCCTTCTCGGCCGCACGCCCCGCGTCGTACATGCCCGAGGCGCCCTCGAGCTCCTCCGAGTCGTCGAGTTGGGAGACGGCCTCCCGGGCGATCGCCAGCTTCGCCGCCTCGACGCGCGAGCGCATCGCGGCCGCCGCGCGCCGGTCGCCGGCGGGTTGGGACAATTTGTCCCCGAGCCCGCCTTCCGGGGCGTCGGGCCTGGATGGGCGCCCCTTCGCCGTTGCGGCGGGGCCTCCCGCCTCGTCGAGCGGGCCGGCGCCCTCCGAGACGTTTCCCAGGGCGTCGCGCTCGGTCTCCGCGACGTCGCCCGCGGTGAGCACGTCGCGGCGCCGCGCCCCGACCACCTCGAGCATCCCGCCGCCCTCGCTCGGGACGGCCATTCCTATTCCTCCGCCTCTCGCGCCGCCCGGCGCATCTCGCGCTCGGCGACCTCTGCGGGCTTGGTGTTCCACAGGTCGTAGAGCGGGCCTTTCGGGAAGTCGTCGGTGATGGGCACGCGGATCCCGGCGCTGATGAGCAGCCCCTCGCCGGGCTTGACGGCGTCGCCGATGTAGCCGCGCTCCGTGGCGGAGAGCTGGAGCATCTCCGCCCATGCGTCGAGGTCGGCGGTGGACTGCTTGTGCAGCAGGAAGAACTCGGAGTTGAGCACCATGTCGCGGGCCTCGGCGTTGGCCAGCATGTGGCTCGTGTTCTGGCTGATGCCGGTGCAGATGAGGCCGAACTTGCGCCCCTCGCGCCACAGGCGGGCGAAGTACTCGACCACCGTCGGGTGCGCGAAGAGGCTCTGCACCTCGTCGATGTAGAGCCAGGTGTAGTTGGGGCGCGGCGGCGTGACCATCACGCGGTTGCGCACCATCTCAAGCGCCGTGATCATGCCGAACACGCGCATGTTCTGGCCGAGGCCGTGCATGTCGATGTTGGTGATGCGGTTGTCGAGCGCCACGTTGCTCTGGCCGTTGAAGAAGGAGAACGCGCCCTTCACGTAGCGCTCGTAGCGCAGCGCGATGTCGGCGGCCTCGGACTCGGGCTGAGCGAGCAGCGCCGCGTGGAAGTCGCCGAGCGTGGGCAGGCGGCCGTCCCTCGCGCACTCCCGGTACGCCTCGCCGACGCAGCGGGCGATGATCGAGCGGTCGCGCTCAGGCAGGCCCTCGCGGCCCTCGGCCATGAGCGCGCTCGAGAGCGCGAGCACCGCGTCGGTCTTGTACGCGAGCTTGGCGGCGTCGGCGCGGTCCGCGACGTCGGCGGTGTCGAGGGGGTTGAGCACCGCCGAGCATCCCGGGGCGAGCTCGACGTTCGCGCCGCCGAGCGCGCCGACGAGGTTGCCGTACTCGCCGGCCGGGTCGAAGATCACGACCTCGTCCTCGGGGTGCGCGAGAACGGTGTTGGTTATCTCGCGCTTGACCGAGAAGCTTTTGCCCGAGCCGGGCTTGCCGCACACGAAGCCCATGGGGCTCGCCAGGCGCTTGCGGTCGCACAGCACCAGGTTCCCGCTCTCCTTGGACTGCCCGTAGTAGCCGCCGCCCGCCTCGTCGAGGCTCTGGCTGGCGAAGGGCATCTGCATGGCCACCTGCCCCGTGGTGAGGTAGCGGCTCACGGTGACGTGGTTGTCACCGAGCGGGAGCACCGAGTTGAGAGCCTGGCGCTGCCGGAAGTGGAGCGGCTCGAGGCCGATCGTGCAGCCCTGCGCGACGCTCGTCACCTGCTGGACGCGGCGGTCGAGCTCCTCGAGGCTGTCGGCCCAGGTGTAGACGAGGCCCGTGTAGACGAACAGGCGCTCGGACTTGTTGCGCAGGAAGTCGAGCAGCTCCTCGGCCTCCTCCTTCGAGAAGCGCAGCTCGGGCGGCAGGATCTGGTAGTCGTAGCCCTTCTTCACGGCGCTCATCTGCTCGTCGATGATCTCCTTGTCCATCCAGTCGATCTGGCGCTTCACGAGCGCGAGCGCCTCGCTCTGCGCGATGGGCTGCACGTGCAGCGTCACGTTGAGCGGCAGCGGCAGGTCGATGATGGAGGCGAGGTAGGTCTCCTCGATGACCGACCCGAAGCTGCGCACCGCGAGCACCGCGCCGTAGCGCTCGTCGCTGCGGAAGCAGTCGGACCTGCCCTCGGGCTTGAAGTCGAGCGTGGAGGGCATGACGAAGTCCTTCGTGCGCGCTCCCGACGTCGGGGACAATTTGTCCCAGGAGAACTCGAAGCGCGACCCCGGGCGCAGCTGCCCCTGCAGAAGCTCGAGCCTCTCGACGCCGTCGAGGGCGCGCGACGAGCAGCGTATGCGCGCGAGCGTCTGTTCCACGTCGCCCCGGATGCGCGCGAGCTTGGGCACCGCGGCGTCGACGTCGTCGGCGCCCACGGCGTAGGTCAGGTAGCGGTGGCGCACGAGGTTCGAGACGCCCTCGCGCATCTTGTCGTTGAGGATCCGGTTGTACTCTTCGGCGAGCCCGGCGGTGGCGCGCTCCCCGGGCTCGAAGAAGACCTTGCGGCCGACCTCGTCGGCGGGGATGGGCGCGTTCACTACCTGGAGCTGCACGTGGGAGTCCGCCGGGAAGTAGTTGAACAGCGAGCTCATCACGGTGAAGGCCGTCTCGCGCGCCTCCTTGCGCGCGGACTGGTAGCTGATGTCGGAGAACTCGACCGTCTGGCTGAACACCCCGGGCATCACCTGGGCGATTCCGTCCCTGTACATGGCGTCGTAGCCGACGTAGGCGGCCATCTCGCGCGAGCGGTCGCGCTCCCGACGGCGCCTCTGCCGCTCGGCCTCCGCGCCCTTCGAGGCGTCCTTGCGCCCGCCCGTGCCGCCGAGGAGCAGCCCGAGGGTGCTCGGGCGCTTCGGCCTATTCTCCTTGTTGCTTCTTGCTCGGCTCATAGAGCTCGGCTCCTTTCTTCCTTGCCCTGCGCCTCGCGCGACGTCCCGGGCGGCCCGGGCGCGGCGAGCCCTCGGGGAGGCTCCCGGCGAGGCAGGGCTCGTACGCGAGCAGCTGTGGGGAGAGCTCGTGTGCCGCCAAAAGCGGCAGCAGCTCCTCGGCGCGCATGCCGAAGGGCCGCCAGAACCCGGCGAGCCAGAACGGCATGCTGCAGAGCATGATCGGGAAGGCCGCGTCCGCGACGTCGGCGTGCAGGCCCAGGTGGACGAAGGCCGCCGCCCCGACCGCGCTGCCGAAGCCGAGCGACACGCATGCGAGCGTGCGCAGGCTCATCTTCCCGACGATCTTCTCCTCGTACTCGCCGATGTCCTTCTGCACCGGTATCCTGAGCGCCATCCGCGACGCCCCCTATGCCGGCAGCCAGGACGTGTCCAGCTGACCGAAGTAGACCGACGCGGCGATGATGATCGCGCCGCCGGCGATGGTGGATATGGCGGTCGCGATCTGCGGGCCGCCCTGCTGCTCCCTGATGGCCAGGCCGAGCGAGACCGCTCCCCACACGACCAGGAAGCCGCCGAGGAAGGTCACGCAGCCCGACACGAGCTTGATGACGTTTGCGAGCATGCTGCTCTCCTTTGCTTTCGGTTGACGATGTTCCTTGCTGTTCCTCCCCCGCGGCGGGGGAGGCCCGCGCCCGCCGCGGCCCCGTCACGAGTTGCTTTCCTTCTGCCTGCGGTACTCCGCGAAGTCGAACGGGCCGCGGCGCGCGGCCTCCTCGAGCAGGCGCGAGCGCGGGTGGCGCTCGAGCCGGTACTTCCGGTCCATGAGCGGCATGCACCCGTTCACGAGCACGAGCGCGTCCTCGCGCGGCATGCGCGCCACCTCGGCGGGCTGTATGAGGTCGCGCTCGGAGATGCCGCGGTTCACGGTCCGGGTCCAGCCGGCGCCCCGCGAGTCGCTCTGCGTCTCGCTCGCCACCGTCTGTTTGCCGGCCATCTTGCTGATCTCCTCGTTGGTCTCGTTCGCCTTTCCGCCCAGGTAGAGCAGCGTGTCGCAGGCGTTCACGATGGTCTCGGCGTTGTTGTCGCCGTAGGTCTCCTTCAGCTGCGAGAGAGACTGGGCGATCATCGAGACGGCGATGTTCCGGCTGCGGGTGACGGCGATGGTCCGCTCGAAGTCGGGTATGCGCCCGATGTTGGCGAACTCGTCGAAGACGAAGTGCACCGTTGTGGGCAGCGAGCCGCCGTGCGCCTCGAGCGCCTCGGCGCAAAGCGCGCTCACGGCCGTATCCATGAGCAGGGCGAACAGGAAGTCGAAGGTCGAGTCGGTGTCGCTCATAGACGCGAAGAGCGCGACCTTGGCGCCCTCGTCGCCCATGTGGGCGAGGTCGAGCTCGTCTTTGGAGGTGAGGTCGCGCACGGCGCGGATGGAAAGCGGCTTCAGGCGGACGTTGCAGCTCGAGAGCATCGACTTCATGGTGTCGCCGGCGGCCACGCGGAACTCGCGGTAGCTCGCGAGCGCGAAGTCGTCGGGCGGCGCGGGCTCGCGGACCTTGACCCACTCCCACGCGCCGTCCTCCTCGGAAAAGCCGCGCAGCGATCCGCCCTCCGCCGAGGCGCCGCCGCGCCTGACGTAGCGCTCGCCGGTCTCCAGCTCGCGGAACACCATGTCGAGCGGGCTCATGTAGCCCGGGTCGTCGCGGGCGTCGGCGAGCGAGAGCAGCGTGAGCAGCCCGTCGAGGTTTCGGTCGGCGGGCTCGCAGTGCATGACGAGGTAGGCCGTGAGCGCGGTGTAGACCAGGCGCTCGGCCTTCTCCCAGTAGGGGTCGCCTTTGTGGTCGGCCTCGCCCTCGGTGTTGGCGACGATGCCGCGGGCGAAGCGGATGACGCCCGCCTCGTCGCGTATGTAGGCTATGGGGTTGAAGCGCATGGAGCGCGTGAAGTCGATGGTGTCGAACGCGCGGATCTCGTAGCCGAGCTCCGCCAGCGCGCCGCCCATCTCGCGGATGAGCGTGCCCTTCGGGTCGGTCACGAAGAAGCTGGCGTTGGCCTGCAGGAGGTTCGGCTTGACGTAGTAGCGCGTCTTGCCGGTGCCGGGTCCTCCCACCACGAGCACGTTGTCGTTGGTGTCGGTGGAGAGGTCGAACCTGCGGCTCACGAGGCGGATGCGTGCGTTGTCGGTGAGGATGATGTTGTTGTCGGGGTCCTTGGGGTCGCCGAAGGGCGCGATGTCCTTGCGCGTGGCCCACCTGGAGCTACCGTGCTCCTCGCCGTCGCGCCGGGCCCCCTTGGTCCCCAGTGAGCGGGCCCAGGCGAGGAGCGCGCCGCACGCGCAGGCGGTCCCGGCGCACAGGGGAACCGCCTCCGCGGAGAAGACGCGCCCCGCGCGGAGCGCCGCGGGGATCGCCGCCATGGCGGCCTCCGGGTCGAGGATCGGGTTCGCGCCCGACGCCGCGATTGCCGCGGCCGCGAAGTCTCCCGCGGCGAACGCCGCCGCGGCCAGCGCGGCCGCCGCCTGCCACCTCATCTCTCGGGCCCCTCGATCTGGCGCGGGCCGCGGTCCCGGCCGATGCCCTGGCTGTGGGCCCTCGACGCCTCGCGCGCCCGCTCGGCGCGCTCCGCCAGCCGCTCGGGCGCCTGGCGCCTTTCGGCTATCTCGGAGAGCCGCTCCCTTGCGCGATCGGCGGCCTTGCCCGTCTCTTGCTCCAGCTGGCGGAAGGCCTCGTCGACCTCGGGGGCGTCCTCCACCTTGAAGAGCAGCCAGTCGCGGCCCTCGCCGGGGATGATGTGGTGCTCGACCGACGCGGCGCGCAGCTTGTCGGAGACGACCTCCTTGATCGTCGCGTACTCGGGAAGCCCAGAGAGCTCCTCGAGGCTGAGCTTCGCGTAGGTCGGCGCGCCGTCGGCCGCGATGGCCTCGGCGCGCCCGCCGGCGATGGTCCCGCGGATTCCCGCGAGGCGCTCGGAGAGCTCCCTCGCGCTGCGCGCCATTGCCTCGGCGCCGGCCTCCTGGCCGATTCTCAGCATCCAGTCGAGCAGCTTGCCGCCCGCCTCGTCCCCGTAGTCGCTCGCCATCCCGCGCCTCCCTTCCAGTCGAGATGAAAAAGGGCGCCTTCGCGCCCCGGTCGTCCCTATTCGGCCCCGACGGCCCTCTCGCGCGCCATTGGGGCGCGGGCTTCCTGCCCGGCGTGCGCGCGGCTCGCCTCGCGGGCGGACGCGGCGCGCTGCGCCAGCGGCTCGGGAGCCTTCTCGTGCAGATGGGCCCACTCGCCGCTGCGGCACTGCTCCGGCGTCGCCTCGCACATGTCGCGCATGGCGCGCTCGAACCGCTCGGGCTCCTGGGCGATGGCGCCGAAGCTCCAGCTCTCGAAGCCGGTCCACGCGTCGCCGTCGCGCTTGAGCGTCCACCACTCGTCGCCGCCGTTCACCTGCTGGATGAACGCGAGGTCGCGGTAGCAGAACCCCTGGCGTATGGGCCAGTTGCCCGAGCCGAGCGCCTCGCGGAGCCTGTCGACGCTGTCCGTGCGGGAGAACTCGTAGGGGTACTCCTCGAGGAACGGGTCGTCCTGCCAGTCGAAGCCGCCGACCTTGAGCCAGCCGTTCTCCTGGCACTTCTCCACGAGCCCGTCGTGCTCGCGGCCGGTTATCCTCTCGAAGCCGTCCATGGGCCCTCCGCCTTTCGTTTGTTGTTTGGCGGGCGGCGTCCTCGCGATGGGGGCACGGTGCGAGTCGGAGCAGGCGTGCGTGCCGGCGCGTCGGCGCCGCCCAAGACGTGTATAGCGATTTCGATTGCGGCGGCGACCGGGGCCGCCCGCGATGGGTCGAGCTGGGTCGAGCCGTCCGCGCCTCCACGGGAAGCGCACAAGCTAGCCGAGCCGGCGCCTGTCCCTTCCGCCCAGGTAGACGGGCCTGCAGGTCTGGGAGATCCTGCTCGCGATCGCCTCTGCCGTTACGCGCTCGCCGCGCCTCGCGAGCCTGTCCGCCAGCGCGCCCGGCGCATAGTTCGACGTGACGATGGTCGGGCGCATGTCCTCGTAGCGCGCGTCGAGCACGCTGAACACGGTGCCGACGGACCATTCCGTCGCGTCCTCCTTGCCGAGGTCGTCGAGCACGAGGACGTCGCACTTGGCGTACCGCGCGACGGCCGCCTCGGTGCCGCCCTCGTCGAACGTGGCCTTCACGCGCTCGAGCATGCCCTTGGCCGTCGTGAAGGCGACGTCGTAGCCGGCCTCGGCGAACAGCCTGGCCATGGCGGAGGCGGCGTGCGTCTTTCCGGCGCCGACGCCCCCGTGTATGTAGAGCCCGGCGCCTCCGTTGCCGGCGAACGAGGCGATGTACTCGGCGAACTCGGGGCGGTCGGCCTCGGCGGCCCAGTAGCGCCTGGGGATGCCCGCGCGCGCGAGCGCCTTCTCCCGGCGGGCGGCCTCCTCCTTGGCGGCGAGGGCCGCGCGCCTTCGCGCCTCGGCCTCCCGCTCGCTGGTTGCGCCCTCGCACGGGCAGGGGGCGCTGGAGACCCAGGCGACCCTGCCCGCCAGCGCTGCGCCGAGCGGTTCGAGGGCGGCGCCGCAGTGCGGGCACGCCCTCGGCTCCGGCTCGTCGAAGGAGAGCCCGGCGGCCCGGGCCTGCTCCAGGGTGATGAGTCCCGCTCGGTCCATCGGGCGCCCCTTCCTTATCTTCTGAAGTCCTTGTTGTCCCTTTTGCTTATTGGGTGGCATATCGTCAGGGGTTTCCCTGTCATTTCGTCAGGGGTTCGGGCTGCGAGCCCTGACGGTTCGTCATCCTTGTTCGCGGCGAACCCTGTCATTTCGTCACCCTTTCGCGCCGGGAACCCTGACGAATCGTCAGGGGTTGCCAACGCTCCGGGCGGCAGCCTCTCGCGCACGATGCGGTATCGCTTGGTGGCATGCCCGCGCGCCGGGGCGTGCACGCCGCACTCCTCGATGAGGCCCTGGTCGAGCAGGTTGCGGATGGCGCGGTGGACGCTGCGCTCCTGCACGTTGAGGAATCGGGCCAGGCCGCCCTTGCTCTCGAAGTAGCCGCACCCGGCGTCGCAGAAGCCGAAGATGCGCGCGTAGACGAGCAGGGGAAGGCCGGAGAGGCCGAGGTCCGCCATCATGAAGTGCCGTACCGTCGCGAACTCGCGCGGGGAGGGGCCGTCGCGCCCCCTCGGGCCTGCGGCCGCCATGGCGCTAGCCCCTTCTTGGCGAGCCGACGACGCTGTTGCGCTCGACCCATGCGACGAGCTCGTCGTGCAGCACGATGCCGTCGCGCGTCTTGCCGCCGATGTAGCGGATCGGGAACGGGTCGTCGGGGTCCTTGGCGAGCCGGTACATGGCGTCGCGGCTGATGCGCAGCATCGCGCACGCCTCGTCGGCGCCGAATATCGCGTTTGTCGATGTGATGAGCCTCACCTGGCTCCTGCTAGTGCTCTTGGTCATGGTCGTCCTCGAGCTCCTTTCGTCTCGAGGCTCCCTCGCGTGCCCGGCCGCGGGCGGCTTCCGGGGCGGTCGCCGCCGTCATTTCCTGCCGCTCCTTGACTCGATGTAGGCGTCCACTGACGCCCTCGAAACCAGGAGCTTCCTGCCGAGCCTGTACGAGTCGATCTCTCCCGACCAGATGAGGTCGTACGCCTTGTTTCGGCTCGCCCTCATGTACTGCTGCATCTCGATCACCGTCATCCATTCGTCGCGGCCCTGGTTGTTCTCGGGCGCGGCGCATTCGGCTGTGCGTGCCATGGTTCCTCCAATCTTCCCGTGCGGCACCGTGCGGGCACACCGCGCGGCACAGTGTCCCTTTTCGTCTGCGCGACGATTGAACCGCCTGCTGGCGCATCGCGCGCATGACGGGAACGGAGACGGGTCGAGGTGGGTCGAGCTGGTCGGGCCTCCACGAAACGGCCATGAGCCGCGTGGCTTAGCTCTCAGCTAAGTCCCTGAAAAGTAAAAGGCGCCCATGCGGGCGCCTGCCTAGGAGCGATGTTCGTTCGGTTGTGGTTGGAATGCTTCTCTTCCGCGGTGCTGTCGTCCGGGGTCCGGCATCTGTCGTTCGCCTCTTCTGTCGTGTTTGATGTTGTGTGTTATGCGAGCGACCTTGCGCGGGCCTGCCGGCCCGTTGCCCCAGGTGCACCCGGGTAAATGGTACCCATCCGTTGGAACATGGACATCGCGGGAGGGCTGTTTGGGCAAGCTAGGATGGATGAGCGGCGGGGTTCTAAATGCAATAATTCGAGCTAAAGGGCCTTGTACTCTCTTTTGTAAAACGCGAGGGTGCAATAAACTCGACGATCCCCCTGAACCTTTTCTGAACGAATCAGCTCTTAGGCGGTATGACGCGACACGCATCGGTAGTGCTCGGACTGGGTTAGTCATCGAGTGGGTATAGAACATACGTTCTGTATAACGTTATAGCACCAGGTGGCAGGCGTAGTTTCAATCGAAGCTACGCCTGCTGCTATATATGGGTTGATGGTGGTATCAATGACCGCGATGCTTCTGTTTGCGCTTCAGTTTTCGCTGCTCGAAGCGCGCCTCCGCCTCATCCGCGCGACGCTGGCTTCTTGCTTGAGCCGATTCCCGCTTCATCGTCTCCCGCTGATTCGCGAGCGCCTGCTGCGCCTTGGTGCTCATCGCCGGCTGCTTGAGGGCTTTCGCCGCCTCGCGGGCGCGTCTCTTGGGGTTCTTCGCGGGCTCGCTCGCCTCGGACGGATCGTCACCGAAGAACGCGAGCTTCGCCCATTTGCTTGTAACGAATCGCAGGATCTCCTCATCGGACGGTTCTGCGCCGAAGACGATGCGGGCGACGCCGTACCTGCCGTCCTCGACATGCTCCGCCAGCCCGACCCAGAATTGGCCGTCGTGATATACGGTCAGGGTGGACGACACGCTGATCTGCATGGCTGGTTCCTCCTTTATGTAGATGACCATGCAGAGAAGGGACAACCAAGGAGGCAGGTTACTGATGCGGACTCCCGCACGCCCACGACTACCCGACGGGGACTGTGTTTTCATCTCTGGTGCCCGCATTGTAGCACGCGCGGATTCACGATGTTGATTGCCGGCGCCTAGACGGAGATGAAGGCGGTTCGATCTAGGTCAAGCCGGTCGCTCGTTCATGAAGCGGCCGATTCCCTGAAAATAAAAGGCGCCCACGAGGACACCTACAGGCTATCTTCGAACTACTTGGTTGGGGCAGACGGAGGAAAAAAATAGGGCAGAATCGCTCTCACGATCCCGCCCCGCAAACCCGAGGGTTTCTAACTGGCTCCATTATTCCGGGCTTCTCAGTTCTGTCATTGACCCAGGTATCATCCGTCTCCTATAGCGAGTGAATATAAAAATAGGGCAGAGTCGCTTGCGCAAGTCCGCCCCTAAAACCGTGAAGGTTTTGCTATCTGCAGGCTATTCTACCAACCCGAGCGATTCTGTCAACCTGCGAAGGAACTCGAGCGCGGAGCGAGCTGCGGCGTCGGGCCCCTTGTCGGGCAGCGCCTCGGTTTCGCCGTCGGCCCTGGCGAACATCTCGGCGAGCTCGGATGCGGCGCGCGAGCGCGAGGAGCCCTCGGGTACCAAGCCGGAGTGCGCCACGAGCACGGTCGCGACCTCCTGCATGGCCGTATTCCCCATCCACTTCCTCCTGGTCGCCTTGGGAATCCCCACGGCGGCGACCCTTCGGGAGACGCCGCTGGACGCCGAGCCCCGGGCGGCGCCCCTCTCGGCGAAGCAGTTGATCAGGCACGAGCCGTGCGCGGCGCAGTTGCGGACGGACTTCACGCGCTTGAGGTCGTAGTGGGAGGCCTCGAGGCGCCTGTCGCCCCATCGCCTGGCGCAGAAGCGCACGAAGTCGATGAGGGTGCCGAACGAGGTGAGCTCAAGGAAGGCCCAGGCAGGCATGTCGCCGGAGTACTTCGCGTAGAGGCTCGAGCTGTAGGGGCTGCGGCCGCTCATCTTGAGCTCGCGCAGGCGGTACTCCCTGTTTGCAGTGGTAAGCGATGCCATGTAGTCGGCCACGATGGCGTAGCCGTCCTCTCCACGGTCCTCCATCTCGCGAAGCAGTGTCACCTTCTGGAAATGCTCGATGTCGAGCGTCATGCCGAGCAGGGCGTGGCGCAGCTCCTGGTCGAGCGCCGCGAGCAGGCGCAGCTGGCCGAAGTCGAGGTCTACGTAGCGGCCGTCGCGCGGGCCTCCCTCGTATTTCGAGAAGAGTTTGCGGTAGGATGCGAGCTTGAAGAAGTTGCACTTGTCGCGCAGGTAGTCCGCGGCCTCTTCCTCGGAACACAGTTCGAAGGCTACGCCCTTCTGCTTGAGGTGCTCTATCTGCTGCTCGATCGTGAGGATCGGCTTCCTATCGTGGGGTTCGGCCATGCTCGGTCTCCTGTCATTGATTTGAGAATCCTATTCTACCAGCATGTTTGCCCTGAATCCTGAAGGCCCGTTCGCCAACTCATAAGCAAGCCACCTGAGACTACTCACTTTGTTCACGAATGGCGAAGACCTGCGACCTGGGGTTTTGCAAATGGCGCGCAAGCCACCCGCGTTAATTCACTTGCGATTGCAGCTGGCGGCTTGCGGGCAAAAGGGCGGTTGAGTTTCAAAACGGGCGTTTTCGGCGCCATCGAGCATCCAAAGGCGACCCGCCGCGCACTTTGGGACAAAAACAAAAACTCAAAGCCCTGAGTTTGAAAAAAGTTTTTGAGGTTGTCCCAGCTTTTGTCCCCGAAGCCGACGAAACGCGACATCGCGTCATTCGGCGGCACGCGTTCCGTGTCGATGCCGAAAACTGGGTGTAACTGGAGTGACGGGACGGAAGAACCGACGCCATCGAGTGGGAATAGAAAATTCCTTAGTTATGGGGGCATAAATTTGATTTCCTTTAGGATAAACCCCCATAACTATATGAATTGACCAGCTGACTCCAATGAAGATTGGAGGGTAACTGCCAGGGGTGACGGCCCAGCGAGTGTTATTTTGCGAGCTATGCGCATTGAAATCGACCTTTCGTGGTATAAACTACTCGCCGGAAGCCGCGGCTTTCAGAGTACGGCTTACGTGTACGTTTAACCTCCGTGGGCGACGGGGTGCCGCAAGGCGTAGAATATCGCCCACCTGTAGGGGCCTGCAACGATGCGGGCCCCGCTTCGTATGAAGGGGGCGTAACCGATGAAGATCGTATCCATCCCCAGGACTTCTTCGACCTCGTCGAGGGCGACCGCGAGCCCATGCTTAAGCACAATCGCCCCTGCATCGTGGTGGTGAGGCTGCGTTTCCGCGGGAAGCGCAGGGACTTCGCCGTGCCGCTGCGCTCCAACATCGCCCCTAACGTGCCCAAAGACCAGTACTTTGCGTTGCCACCCCGCCCCACGACGCGCCCCGGCTGCCGCCACGGCATCCACTACATCAAGATGTTCCCCATAACCAAGGCCTACCAGCGCCGCTTCAGGACCTAGGGCTCGGCCTACTACGAGACGTTCCGGCGCATCATCGATGGCAACACCAAGCGCATTGTCTCCGAGTGCCAGGCGTACCTCGACCGCTACGAGCGCGAGGGAAGGCCTCGCTTTGCCGTCGACATCGACCGCATCGTGGGGCTGCTGGAGGGCGAGAAGTAGGGCACCTCGGCTCAGTCTCGAGCCATGCGGAGTCGCTCCGCATTTTTGAACGCCGCGTGTGCGTCCCAAATACTTGAGAAACAAGCTGTGAAGTGCGGTGGCGCGCCCGTGCCCGCGCGCAGCCGTCACCATCAGCGCCTACGCGGCGTCGGCTTCAAGTGGAACTGGCGCCGCTGCTGTATATGGTTTGCCTTGCTGCAAATAGCGATCAATGCCCGCGATGTTTCTGCTTGCGCTTCAGTTTTCTCTGTTCGTAGCGCGCATCAGCCTTTTCCACACGGCGTCGGCTTCTTGCTTGAGCCGACTCCCGCTTCATCGCTTCCCGCTGTGCCGCGAGCGCCTGTTGTGCCTTGGTGCTCACCGCGGGCCGTTTAAGGGCTTTCGCTGCCTCGCGAGCGCGCCGCTTGGGGTTCTTCGCGGGCTTGCTTGTTTCAGTGGCCTTGTCGCCGAAGAACGAGAGCTTCTCCCATTCGCTTGTAACGAATCGCAGAATCTCCTCATCGGACGGCTCCGCGCCGAAGACGATGCGGGCGACGCCGTACCTTCCGCCCTCGACGTGCTCCGCCAGCCCGACCCAGAATTGACCGTCGTGATATACGGTCAGGGTGGACGACACGCTGATCTGCATGGTTGGTTCCTCCTTTATGTAGATGACCATGCAGAGAAGGGACAACCAAGGAGGCAGGTTACTGATGCGGACTAGCGCACGCCCACGACTACCCGACGGGGACTGTGTTTTCATCTCTGATGGCCGCATTGTGGCACGCGCGGACGCGCCCTTCGTCGCTGCCGACATGACATGGCTGGGATTCGTTTCTCGACACATCCTTTTGTATATTGCTTTCCCGGTTTCGAAACTTTAAATAAATTCGAGTTTCGAAACCGGGAAGGAGAGTGTATGTGAGAGGCGATATGAGCATCAACTTGATGCTCGAGGGGGAGCTCGCGTCGCTTCTGTCCATCGGGGACGTGTTCCCGAAGGTCCTCATCTCCTGCATAGGGCATGAGCCCTGCACCCGGGAAAGCGTACTCGTTCTAGACCTCGCGTGGTGCTGCTCGGTGAGCAGGGATTCTGAACACTACGTAGGGATATAGCGCGACAGGGGGGGGTGCAGCACCGTTTGCGCCTTGTCTAGAGAGCACGAACGAGAGATGTGGTTTGCGGACGACTGAATAGCTCCATCTGTTTTGGTTACAACGAAATGTGTGCCGTGCGCCCGCGGCATGAAGGAGGGAGATTTCTATGAATATCGTTGTATTGAGTGGTAGCCCGCGCAAGGGCGCCAATACCGACACCATGGTCGAGGCGTTTGCCGAGACCGCGCGCGAGGCCGGCCATACAGTCGAGGTCATCCGCGTTGCCAGCAAGAAGATCGCTGGTTGTCTGGGATGCCAGTACTGCTTTACCCATGAGGGCACCTGTGTGCAGAAGGATGACATGGCCAACGTGATTGAGCCGCTGAAAGGCGCCGACATGGTTGTCTTCGCTTCGCCCATCTACTGGTTTGATATCACCGCGCAGGAGAAGGCCGCCATCGACCGCCTGTACGCCTTCGGTGCCACGGGCTTCCCGTTCACCAAGACGGCCCTTTTGCTCGATAGCCACAGCGAGGGCGTCTATGATGCGGCGATCGCTATGTACAAGTCGACCTGCGCGTACTGCAAGTGGGAGGACCAGGGCATTGTCACCATCAGCGGTATGACCGAGCGCGACAGCATGGCATCGTCGCCCAAGTTGGAAGAGGTGCGAGAGCTCGCTCGCAAGCTCGCCTAAGGACAAGAAGAACGCATGGCAATCAGCGTTATTGGAAGTACTTGCCGTCCTTGCCGGGTGAATCGTTGATTGCCATGCACCGTTGCCCTTGTGGACAATCTCCGCGTGCTAGGAGACTTTCTCGCTCAGGAACTCCCTGAACGCGGGTATGTCAAAGCCGACGAGGCCACGTCCACGTTCCCCGATAACGCCGTCCTCGAGGAGGCGGCGTTTGTATTGGCTTGCGTAGTTGCTGGCGACGCCCATGCGTTTGGCTATCTCCGAGGTCCTGCTGGGGCCAGAATCGGGCAGCATCGCGAGCAAAAACTCAATGTCTTTATCGGAAAGCTCCCGATAGGTCGTTTCGAGAGAAGCCCGATGCCATGCTTCTCGAGTTGCCTGAAGATGCCATTCATGCACGTGCGCCAGTTGCCCTGGGCTTCTTGAACATATGTCCAATTGATGCCCACTGGACCAATTTGAACGCCGTTCATGCGCGCGTGAGACTGTGAAAGGTAGCTATCTGCCGCTTCTTTGGTTCGCTCGATAATATCTTCGAGCATGCCTGGCATGGCGGAGACATTTGCTGCGATCCATGGTGGCCCCTTTGCAGGTTTTGCTACTTTTTGCAACTTTTGCTAATTTTTGCAAGTTTTGCTAACGGTTTAACATGTCTTGTGCCGCGGGATTGCAGGAGTGAAAAACGGGGATTCCTATTATTCCGACTACGTTGCAACGAGCGGGGCCCGGAGCGCGATGTTGCTGCGCTCCGGGCCCCGCTGCATTGTAAAACCATGACGGTTTGGCTGCCGTTGTTTTAGTCAAACAGACTCGGCATGTCGTTTTCTTTCATGAGGGCACCGGCGGAGGGCAGACTCTGCGCGGTGAACTTTTCGGCCGAGACGCCGGCGCCAAGGATCTCCTCGGTCGTGCCGACGGTGGTGACCGAGCGACCCTTCTTGGCTGTAAAGGCCTGGACGCCCTGCGTGTTGGTGGTCGTCTTGGTCTTGAGCAGCGACGTGTTGAAGTTCATCAAACGATAGTCGCTCGAGACCAGCGCGATGTCGCGATCTGTGTTGAGCACCTGGGCATACAGCAGTTTGCTGCCGCCGTAGATGGCGTTCTTGAGGCGCTTGCGGTTGGTCTTGGTAACGTATCCGGCAAGTGCGACGCGCACCACACGGCCGTTTTCAAAGACAAACAGCACGTCGGCCTTGTAGTCCTCGGGGTCGATGACCCAGATCACACTCTCATCGGGTTCCATCTCGAGATCGGTTGGCAGATACGAGCCCAGCTGGGCCGACTTGGTATCCTCAAACGCCGCAACCTTGCACTTGTACACCTGGCTCTTGTTGGTAAAGACCAGCAACTCGTGGGTGTTGGAGGACGGGAACTCGATAAAGGGTTTGTCGCCGTCCTTGTACTTGAGCGTGGTCGCCTTCTTGAGCACGCGGTCCGTCATCTTCTTAAGGTAGCCATCGCGCGAGAGCATGATGGTCACCGGGTACTCCTCGACCTCGGGCTCCAAGCTTACCTCGATAACCTCATGGGGCTCGATCCTGCCCGTGCGACGCGGCATCACATATTTCTTGTTGACCGCGGCCAGCTCGTCGCTGATGACCTTCTTGATGTTCTCCTCGCTGGAGAGGATCTCCTCAAGCTCGGCAATCTCGCTCTCAAGCTTGGCAATGTCCTTGGTGCGGTTGAGGATGTACTCTTCGTTAATGTTGCGGAGCTTGAGCTCGGCAACAAACTCGGCCTGGGTCTCGTCGATGTCGAAACCCTTCATAAGGTTGGGCACGACCTCGGCTTCAAGCTTGGTGCCACGGATGATGGCGATGGCCTTGTCGATGTCGAGCAAGATTGCCTCGAGGCCGTGCAGCAGGTGCAGGCGCTCGGACTTTTTGCCCAGGTCAAAGTTAATGCGGCGACGCGTGGACTCAATACGCCACTTGACCCACTCGTGCAGGATCTGACGCACGCCCATAACGCGAGGGTAACCATCGACCAACACGTTGAAGTTGCACGAGAACGAATCCTGCAGCGTGGTCGAGCGATAGAGCTTGGCCATGAGCTTGTCGGGGTCGACGCCGCGCTTAAGGTCGATGGCGATGCGCAAGCCCGAGAGGTCGGTTTCGTCGCGGATGTCAGCGATCTCCTTGACCTTGCCCTCTTTGGAGAGCTTGACGATGCGCTCGATGATGACATCGGTCTTGGTGGTGTAGGGGATCTCGTAGACCTCGATGATGCGCTCTTCGGGAATCCAGCGCCAACGGGAGCGGATCTGGAAGCTGCCAAGGCCGGTCTCGATAATCTTTTCCATCTCCTCGCGGCGGTAGATGATCTCGCCGCCGGTCGAGAAGTCGGGCATGGGCATGTACTCGAGCAGGTCGCAGTCGGGGTCCTGCAGGTAGTGCATTGTGGCAGTGCATACTTCGTTGAGGTTGAAGCCGCAGATGTCGGACGCCATGGCGACGCCGATGCCTTTGTTGGCCGAGACGAGGATGTTGGGGAATGTGGTGGGCAGCAGGCGCGGCTCCTTCATGGCGCCGTCGTAGCTGTCGACGAAGTCGACCGGGTCCTTGTCGATGTCCTTGAAGATCTCGGCGCTGATGGGGGAGAGCTTGGCCTCGGTATAACGCGAGGCGGCGTAGCTCAGATCGCCCGAATAGTACTTGCCAAAGTTGCCCTTCGACTCCACGAAGGGCGCAAGCAGCGCTTCGTTGCCCGTCGCCAGGCGCACCATCGTCTCGTAGATCGCGGCGTCGCCGTGCGGGTTGAGCTTCATGGTCTGGCCCACGATGTTGGCGCTCTTCTGGCGCTCGCCCTTGAGCAGGCCCATCTTGTACATGGTGTAGAGCAGCTTGCGGTGCGAGGGCTTAAAGCCGTCAATCTCGGGGAACGCACGCGAGACGTTGACGCTCATGGCGTAGGGCATGTAGTTGACCTCGAGCGTCTGCGTGATCGGCTGGTCGGTGACCTCGGAGTGCAGGCCGATGACGTTCTCGGCGTTGACCTGCTTTTTCTTTGGCTGGTTCTTCGTCTTCTTCTTTGCCACGATATCCTCTTGAACTTCTTATGGGCCGTCGTTATCGATGTGCTGCTATTGCAGGTCCAGCTGGTCCAGGTATTCCTTGCCGTGCTCGGAGATATGGCGCTTGCGGCCCGCCTCGTCGTTGCCCAGCAACAGGTTGAACATGGTCTCCATCTTGGTGACGTCCTCGGGCTCCACTTTGATCAGGCGACGCGTCTCGGGGTTCATGGTGGTGAGCCACATCATGTCCGGATCGTTCTCACCAAGACCCTTGGAGCGGTTGATGGAGCACTTTTGGTCGCCAATCTCCTTGAGGATGCCGTTCTTCTCGAGCTCGGTGTAGGCAAAGTAGGTCTTCTCTTTGCAGTTGATCTCGTAGAGCGGAGACTCGGCGATATACACGTAGCCCTCGTCGATAAGCGTGGGCACCAGGCGATAGAGCATGGTGAGCACGAGCGTGCGGATGTGATAACCGTCGACGTCGGCGTCTGTACAGATGATGACCTTGTTCCAGTTGAGGTTGTCCAGGTCAAAGGCGCCCAGGTTCTTGATGCGCTTGTCCTTGATCTCCACGCCGCAGCCCAGCACGCGCATGAGGTCCATGATGATGTCGGACTTAAAGATGCGCGGGTAGTCCTCCTTTAGGCAGTTGAGGATCTTGCCACGGACGGGCATAACGCCCTGGAACTCGGCATCGCGCGAGGTACGAATGGCGCCTGCCGCCGAGTCACCCTCTACGATGTAGATCTCGCGGCGGCTCTTGTCCTTGGAGCGGCAGTCGATGAACTTCTGCACGCGGTTGGCCATGTCGGTCTTCTGCTGCAGGTTGGTCTTGATGCTCTGACGCGTCTTCTCGGCGTTCTCGCGCGAGCGCTTGTTGATGAGCACCTGCTCCATGATCTTGTTGGCGGCATCTTTGTTCTCGATCAAGTAGGTCGAGAGGCGCTCCTTAAAGAATGCCGTCATGGCCTGCTGGATAAAGCGGTTATTGATGGCCTTCTTGGTCTGGTTTTCGTAGGACGTCTGGGTGGAGAAGCAGTTGGTCACCAACACCAGGCAGTCCTGGACGTCCTGCCACTTAATGCCGCTCTCGTTTTTGTTGTATTTGCCCTGTTGCTTGATGTAGGCATCGATGGCGCTGGTCAGAGCGCTGCGAGCGGCCTTTTCGGGCGAACCGCCGTTCTCGAGCCACGATGAGTTGTGGTAGTACTCCTGCATCATGAAGGTGCGCGAGAAGCACATGCATGCGGTGATTTTAACGTTGTAGTCGGGCAGGTCCTCGCGGTCGCGACCGCGACGGTCGGCCTCGATAAAGAAAGGCTCGGTGAGGTAGTCGGTACCGACCTTTTCGAGCACGTAGTCCTCGATGCCCTTGGGATAGCAAAAGTCCTCTTCGGTAAATTCGCCGTCGTCGCCCTCGATGCGCAGGCGGAAGGTCACGTTGGCGTTGACCACGGCCTGACGGCGCATGGTTTCGCGATACCAGTCGTGGGGAATGCTGATGGAGGTAAAGACTTCGAGATCGGGGCGCCATTTGATGGTGGTGCCGGTACGGTCCTCGTCGCTGGGCTCAATCTCGAGTGCCTTCTTTTTGGCGCCGACGACCTTGCCCTTCTTAAAGTGCAGGGAGTACTTGTTGCCGTCGCGCCAAACCGTGACGTCCATGTATTCGGAGGCGTACTGGGTCGCGCACGAGCCCAGGCCGTTGGTACCGAGCGAGAAGTCGTAGTCGCCGCCCTGGTTGTTGTTGTATTTGCCACCTGCGTAGAGCTCGCAAAAGACGAGCTCCCAGTTAAAGCGCTTCTCGGAAGGGTTCCAGTCGAGCGGGCAGCCGCGGCCATTGTCCTCTACCTGAATGGAGCCATCGCGAAAGGCGGTAAGGGTGATGAGCTTGCCGTAGCCCTGGCGCGCCTCGTCAACGGCGTTGGACAGGATCTCGAAGGCAGCATGCGCGCAGCCATCGAGTCCGTCCGAGCCAAAGATGACGGCGGGGCGCAGGCGTACGCGCTCCTCGTCCTTGAGCTGGCGGATACTGTCGTTACCATAGTTTGCGGTGTTTTTTGCCATACTCGCTCTCTCGGTGCTCCCTTGCTGCGTTTAAGTCATATAGATAGTCAAGGTAGCATAGCCCAGCCCACAGGCGATTCCAACCAACACGAAATCCATCGAACAATCGTTCGGAATTTGGTGGAACAGCGTTTACTCGGACAAAACCGAGTCGGTTCTGTCCGAGTAAGTTTGAAGGCGGTCGAATGCGTCCTGCTACGTTTGCGGTTGGATGCGTTTGTCAAAAACGTGCCATGCGGATTATTGGATTGAATCGAACATTGGGACAGGCGTCTCATTTTATGGGCCGAGGGCGTGCGTATACGAGTCTTTTTGGTCCATAGGGGATGCTGGGCGGTTGCTAGTTGGGCCACGGGTCACTTCGCCGGCGCTGCTTTTCGCCATACGCTCATAGTGGAGGCCGATGCCACGGAGTCGACTTGGGACTCGGGCAACGGATGAGCTGTAAGCCGAAAGGAGCGGTGAGGATGATGAAGCCCATGACGAAGAAGCTGCTGTTAGGAATTCCCACCGTGACGCTTTCGGCCGTGCTGGCTTGCACGCTTACCGGTTGCGGCGGAAATGCGCCGAGTGGCTCGGCTGGCAGCTCGGGCGGCGGCAGTGCTCCCGTAGAGAAGAAGGCCTATGAGTCGCAGACGGTCGAGGTAGCTGGTATAACCTATGAGTCGGTAGCCCACGGTACGTTCTATCGCGGCGACGCTAAGCTGCAGGACGGCTTTTATCTGCACGTCAAGATCACCAACAACAATGCAAAGAACAGGACGTTTAGCTCCTTTAACGTGCATGCTGCCCAGGGCGATCTTGAGGCAGGCGACCCGTTGTTTACTTCCGGCAAGGCGGCCGTGCTCGATTACGTTGCAAGCGAGGCTCCCGATGAGCTCCACGAGGGCATCGATCTTTCCGAGAGGTCAGATATCGGTCCGGGCGAGACTGTTGAGTACGTGTATTTCTGGGCGCCCAAGACGGCGTACTACGGGCCCATCACTGTCGAGTTCGTAGATGCTTACGCCCCCGCCAAGAATCATGAGGCCATGCACTTTGACACCACGGGGTGCGAGACCAAGGAGTTCAAGGCGGCCGGCGGTGTGGCCGATTCTGGTGACGCGGCCAATATGACCGGCATCGATTGCGCATCGTACAGTATCGAGGCCGCCGATGGGTACACGCTGGATTCGTCCAACGAAGAGCACGAAAAGGCAGACTTCTTCCACGACGAGACTGGAGGACGCTTGCACATCAGCATCTTCCCGCGCTCGCCGGAGGAAGAGGTTGCAAGCCTAGAGCAGGTCTACGAAGGCAAGGAGACAACAACCGACCAGGTCGAGTACAACGGCATAACGTGGCTGCGCTTTACCGGTCCCGACAACGGCCATACGCTGTTTGCGACGGCTCCCGCAACAGGTGAAACCGTCCGCGTGTCGATTGGCTGGAAGATCGATTGGGACGCCGCCGTGCCCATGATGGAGGCGCTAAAGCTCAAGTAGCGCTGTGATTCCCATGTCAGGCGACTCAGGGCTGGCTCCGAGTTATCGGGGCCAGCCCTTTTTTGATGTTCGATGAGCCGAGTCGGCGTCTCTCGCAAAGGTAATTTAGGAGCTAGCGAGGCCTATCCGAATTGATCTCATCGGCGGTGTCGTTTTCGAGCGCCGTGCGGCGGGCGCTGTAGGCGACAAGGCCGGCGCCAGCTGCGGCGAGTGCTGCAGCGGCTGCCATGAGGGGAGCGTTGACATCGCTCGTGCCCGCAAGCACGCCCGCTTTTCCGGAATGCTTGTTATTGCCGTGATCCTTGCCGCTGCTAGAGCCACTGCCGCCACCGGAGCTGCTTCCGCCGGAGCCGCCACCCTTGTCAGTACCGCCGCCACTCGAGTCGCCACCGCCGTCCGCCGTCATCGGTGCATCGTGAAGCCCCGTCGTATCCGCGCTGTCGCATACGCCGACCTGAACTTCTGAGCGTTCGCATGCCGCGTCGGGCACATGAAGCTCGTGCAGTACGGCACCCAGCGCCGAGTTTGCGCCCGGTCGAATTTCCTCGAGCGCTACGGGATCGAGTGCCACCAGATTACGCGCCTTCGCATACAGCGTTACGCGTTTGCCCACTTCGTCGCTCCAACTTTCGGGGATGGCGAAGCTCATGCGGAACTGTGCCGTGCAACCCGGTGCCAGCACGGCGTTGCCGTTGTCGGCTACCAGCGGGTGCGTTGCAAAACGTGCGCCCAGCGTCTCGAGCGCGTACTTCACGTGTGCAACGTCGTTGTCCGAAGCATCCTCGGCAAGCTCTGGATCGTAGATCGAAGCCATGCGTGCGTTCACTCCGAATCCGATAGATGTGCTGGAGAACGGCTGACTGGAGCCCTCTCGGTACAGATCGATCGTGCCGGCGGTCAGCAAGGTGTTGCCGTCGTTTCGCACCGTGACCATGAAGGATTCGCCTGCTGCTCCGGGCACCACCGCGCCCGAGGTAGCGACTGCGCCCGTCGGAGTGGCACACGCCACCAAGGGCACTTCGATGCCGTGTAGTTCTGCCTCGCTCTTCTCCGCGCTCACAATGTGCGTGGCGAGCGCGGAGAGCATGCCTCCCGACGTCAAAAATGTCGTTATCTGATCGACGGGATGGTCCAGCTCGCACATCACGAACGGCTCCGTGAACAGATCGCCTGCCAAGGTGCTGGCGAAGATGCGGAAGTGCTTGCCCATCACTGCTACCGGGTTGCCTTCTTCGTCGTAGGTTTGTCCCACCTTGCCATCGGTGTTCTCTACATAGAGCACGCACCTGCCGTTGTTGCTTACGCTAAACGATGCCGGACCACAGCCTGCGGCGCCCACGGGCTGCGTTGCAAAGGCCGATGCGCCTCGCGTCCAAGTAATATGCTGCAGTTGCTCGTTGACGGTTGCCAAAAAGCCCGTGTGCTGCGGCCACGGCACCGCGTGGGGTACTGTGGCATCTGGCGACATAACGCCCCAACCTGCGATGGACTGGCCGATCACGGCATACGACGCGCAGCCACAACCGCTTACAGTCTCGTATGCAACGGGCACCACCATTTTGCCGTTGATATTCTCGGGAGCGCCCAGCTCGATGCTCGACGGTGCCTGCGGAAAGCGGAGGACCTGACGGAACGTGAGACTGTCGCCCAAATCATCCGACCACAGGGCAAAGCATTCCAGCGCAACCTCGGCCTCGCTGCCGAGCGCCTTCTCTGCGGTGGCTCCGTGGCGGTGGAGGTAGGCGCCCGACAGACGTCCGTCGACAAGTGTCTTGCCCACCGTGATGCGTGGGCACTGCAGGCAATGGTAGCCATCCTCCTGAAGGCGGCCGCGCGAGATGCTGCGCCACGACGTGTGCGATATCACGCGAACTCCGTCGTTGCTTATGCGCAGGCGCACAACGGACAGTATGCCGGATGTGCTCGCCGTATCGAAATGGGTGTTGTCGCCGGCGGGGCGCTCGCCCGAGACCAGCAGCACGTAGGCGTCCTGGTTTCCTCTTCCGTCCGTATATTCCACCACGTCGAAGTCGTAATCGTATATGCCGTCGCGCTCCACGTCGCCCTCGCCAAACCCAAGGGGAAAGTCCACGGGCGTGGGAGCGGACCACGTGCCGTTTGCCTTTGTGTGTACCACCAGGCGCGAGCGGCCATTGTCGCCGTAGCGCACCGAGGCGATACGGAACAGGCATTCTACGTCGGCAATCATTGCCAGCTTCATGTGGGCTTCGCTGAGCACGCCAGCAAACAGCACGTTGTCGCTCGAGGGTTTGATGCCGCCACGCTCGTCCTCCGACACGCCGGCAGAATTGGCGTTCGGGTCCGCAACGGCGTTCGTTGTCTGACCGATGTAGGTGTACTCATACATCGGCGCGGCATTTTCGTCGTTTTCTATCAGTGCATGGACGAAATGCTCGATCTGTCCCGTGTCGTCGCTTTCTGCATCCGCCTTGAGCTCAATGCGCGTGACCGCTTGATCCCAATCGCGCGCGGCAGGCGCGACGTTTACGGCAGTGGCCTTAACCTCGGCGCGTGCGAGCAGCTCGGCGTTGGTGACGATGGTGGCCGATGCGATAAATTGCGGCACGCCGCCCGCCTCGATGTTGCCGGGCGTGCAGAAGCAGGCATCCAACGTGTAAGGCGTATCTCCACCCAATGCGAGCTCAGAGCGCTGGAGCACATACTGGCTGCCATTGTTCACCGACATATTCCACGAATCGAGGAGTGTGGGCCACGACCCCGACCAAGCCTTGGTGGTCCACTTGAACATTACGAACTGGAGTATCACATCGACATCGACGTCTGCACCTACGCGCAGTCGCGGAAGCTGGTGTCCATCTGCCTTCTCGTACCCAATGAACAGCGTGAGGGATGCGGCGCCGCGCACGGCAGACGAAGCGACGCCTGCAACGCCGGCGCCAAAGGTGACGGCAAGCCCGATCTGGATGGTGAACGAGCCCGACGTGTTTGAATAGTCGAGCGAAATGTTTTTAAAAAACGCCGCGCCGCTGCCGTGCGTGTGGGCACCCACGGCGAGCGCCAGCTTCGCCAGCACCCAGGGGTTGACGTTTAGGAAAAACGGTACCGGTCCTAGGGTAAACTGCTCGGTCCAATTGAGGTCGGTTCTTACCTGGAAGAGGGCCTTAATATTGCCGTATGCGGGGTCGTTGTTGTTACCCCAGGTTTTGCCCACCCAATCGTAGGCGAGCGAGCCGTACAGCTGTGTGGCGATATCCATCGTGAACAGCGGCGTGCAATGGTGACGAAGGAGCTTGGTGTTTCTTGGATCGGTGCCCGAACCGGCACTCATACTCTTGTACTGATTCCACTTCCCCTCCATCTCGTCGAGGTAGCGGTTTGCCTGCTTGGCGCCCGACTCGCGCGGCGATTTCTTCCAGTATTCCGGATCAGGGTTGCCCGAATCGTTCATATAGCTAGCTGGTTTGTACCCTCCGCCAAACAGCACGTATCCAGCAAACGAGAAATCGAACAGAATGGGAAATGTGGGCATCCAGCACGTGAACTTATTGCCGCCGATACCGGGAAACGCCGCGGGGAAATCAAACGGAGTGATCTCTTGGTCCATGGTGGTGGGAATGATGGTGGTCGAGCCCGATTCCGCCTTTGCGGCCGGCGCGGTGACAACGGCCATAGGGGATGAGAGCGTGTAGGTTTTGCCCTGGTAGTCGAGCATAAAGCGCAGCTTGCACCCTTCCTCCAGAAGGCCCGAAGCTGCATCGAGGAACGTGTCTTCGAGCGTGAACGTCGCCAGATTATCCGCGCCCGATGCGCTGGCCTTGATCTGGCCGATCTGCGTGACGGTTTCGGTTGAGCTGCCCGCAGAGGGCATCACTTTATTGATATACAACGTTGCCTGCCCGCCCTGCGGCAGATGAGCCTGCACGGTAAAAGCGTGCGTGTCGGGCTGGTCGTTTGCTGCTTCGTCCGCTGGCATTGCCATAAACGTGGCGTCGGCGTACTGGATGTCCCATTCGTCGAACGTGAGCTGTCGAAAGTACGGCTCGCCATCGGAGAGCGGACGTGTGGGTGCGGTAATAGCGGTGCCGCCCTGGATACGCGCAAGGGGAATCTCGACATCGCGGTAGCCTGCCATGCTAATGGAGATGCCGCCGTTAAAGTCGTACGCGTCGAGAAGCGTTGCCTCGTCCACGTAGCCTTCTGAAAGAGGGGCGACCTCAAAGATGGCCGTGCCTTCGTCATCGGTCGTGGCGGTGAGCTGCTTGCCTGCGGCATAGCGCGATATGAGCGTGACCTGGGCACCCGTGATGGGCGTATTCTTGTTGGCGACGTCGACCACGACCACACCAAACATGGTGCGCGAGAGCACCAAGACCTTGAAGGGATCATCTTCGTCGGCGTATGCCTCGGCGGGGGCGAACGGCAATATGAAGGCGTTTGCGCTTCCCGGCACGCGCGGCAACATAATGCTCGCCAGCGAGGACGCTCCGGCAACAAGTAACGAACGGCGATCAAGCATCTTTGGCTCCCATTCCGCAGGTATCGGTGGAAATAATCCAATTTTGCGAGAAGGCATCCTGTCACGGTAGTGCCGTCCGAGGGCCAAAATGTCCAATTTGAGCGAGCGAAGTGCCGGGGCTCCGGGGCGCACGTGCCGCGCTAGGCAGTCTGGCCGCTAACGCAGCATATGCGCGACCAGTTCGGTGCGCGTGCCGATGCCAAGCTTTGCATACACGTTGGACAGTCGATTTTTAACGGTACCTGGCGACACGCCCATGTGGCGTGCGATTTCGGCGTTGGTCCATCCGCGGCAGGCGAGCATGGCCATGGTGAATTCCGTGGTCGTTAGATCGTCGGCTACGTCCTCGCCCGAATCGGGGTTGTGGATGCGTCGCCAGCCGTAGCTGAAGCGGTACGTGATCTCGATGATGCGCGCGAAGTCGTCAGGGTATTGCGTTTTTAGGCACGCCTCGATGAGCCCCTGCAAAAGGCCGTGGTGCTCGCCGATGAGCTCGATAAGGCCGTCGGGACGCGCAATGTCCCAAGCAGCTCCGAAGTGTGCCTTTGCAGCGTCGACGTCTTTGAGACTCATGCAGGCCATGGAAGCTGACAGGTGCAGGAACAGCTCCGAGATGGGATAGCTTCCCTGTTTCATGATCAGGGCGTTTTCCGCCATACCCAGGCTGCGGCCGTATTCGCCGCGCAGGTACAAGGCGTGCGCCATCACGTAGCTGGCGAACAGGCGCAGGCCTTCGGGCAGATGCGCCACAAGTGGATAAAACTCTTCGGCAGAATACGGGGAAGGCAAGTGCAGCAGGACACTCGCGGCCGAGGCGAACAGGATATGCGTAGCGTGGATGGCGGGCGATTCCTCGTCGGCCGGCGTATCCGCAGATAAAGCATGCGGAATAGCGCAGTGCGGGATCGGTAGCGTCAAGATAGGGGCGCGCCGTCTTGGCAGCGAGGGTGGCCTGCCCGCGAAAGTACAGCGCTTCTGCCGTAGCAATGGCGCGCGAATCGGGGTCGGAAATGCCTGCAACCGCAGCGTCAATCTGCCCCGGCACAAAGGCAGTGCACATCAACGGCATGGGAACGCATGGGTAGCCATCGCAGTCCATCTTCCATCTCCCAACAGCTGACAACAATGCAGCAATTGTACTCCTGTTGTTCGGGACTGGAATTTGTGGGTATCGCCGACGATTATGCCGAACGTATAAAGGAAGACTAGCGGCTCTCTTGAACCCGAGGTCGAAGGGGGCGTTGTACAAGGCATATGGGGCCGAGTGGAAGTGGATCAAAAGAGCGCTACTTGACGTTTCATGCATAATGCCAACCGCCCCGCGACATCACGTTCGCAGCGCGCAGGGGCCGGAGAATCTTCGCGATGAGAGTTGACGTCTAATACCTTGCATCGTATAGTGTGTATAGGATAGTATATGACGAGAGGAGGTATGCGGATGGAGGCCCAGATGAAGCGCGGCTTCCTGGAGGCCTGCGTGCTCGCGGCCGTCTCCGGCGAGGAGTCCTACGGCTACCAGATCGTGAAGGACGTGCCGGCGAGCATGGGGCTCACGGAGTCGACGCTCTACCCGCTGCTCAAGCGCCTGGAGAAGGCCGGGTGCATCACGGCGCGCTCTGCCGAGCACAACGGGCGGCTGCGCCGGTACTACCGCATCACGGACGATGGGCGTGCGCGCATCGAGGAGTTCCTGGCCGAGTGGCCGTCCGTACGGGAGATTTACGCATACGTTGAGGGGGCGCACCATGACGCGCGATGAGTTTCTGGGCCGGTTGGGCGAGCTGCTTGCCTGCCTGCCGGCCGAGCAGGTGGAGGAGACCAAGGCGTTCTATGCGGAGGCCATCGCCGACCGCATGGAGGACGGTATGAGCGAGGAGGAGGCCGTGGCCGCCATGGGCGCCCCCGGCGAGGTTGCCGAGGCCACGCTCGACGACCTGCCCGCCGTGCCGCGCGCGATCGCGAGGACGCGCCGGCGCAGCACCGCGCTGCTGTTGGTGCTGACCATCGTGGGCTCCCCGGTGTGGGTGCCGCTGCTCGCCGCCTTCGCCGCCGTGGCCGTCACGGTCTATATCTGCATCTGGGTGCTGGCGCTCTGCGTGTGGATCGTCGCGGCGGCACTCGGGGGCGTGGGCGTAGTTGAGCTCCTGCTTGCCGTAAGCGGCGTCACCATCGGCCACTTCCCGTACGCCCTCGCCTCGGCGGGCGTGGGGCTCGGCCTCGTCGGCGTGGCGCTCTTCGTTGGTGCTGGCGCTTGGGCCGCCTCAAAACAAATTGCGCGCCTCTCGGCGCTCTGGGCGAGGAAGGCCGCCTCGCCCTTCTGGAAGGGTAAGGGCGAGAAGGGCGGCGCTGCCGCGCATCTCGCGGCGTAGAAAGGAGTGAGTACCATGACCAGCGCGAAGAAGATCTACCTCGCCGTGGCGGGCGGGCTCGTTGCCGCGGGTGTTGTCCTCGCGGGCATTGGCTTTATCGCTTCGGGTTTCGACCCGGCCGTGTTCACAACCCAAATCGACACGCGCGACAGCACCATCGTGCTCGGCGGCGTCGAGGTGGACGACCCGACGGGCCTCCCCCTCATCGAGCAGCTCGCCGGAATCGGCGAGGTCGACACCTCCGGCATCACCGCGTCCGAGTCCCCTGCTGCCCCGGAGGCGCCCACCGCTCCCTAAGCATAGCGTGCCCGGACGCCCCGTCCGTCGGGCTGTGCAAGCCTGTGGAACCCGGACCTCAACCCCAACCCAACCGGCCTCGAGCCTGCGTCGATTCGCTCCCCGTCCCGCGCGGGGGCCCATGACGCATACCCAAAATCCATCCGAGGAGAAAGGAACGCAATGACGACAGCCATGCCCCTCCGCCTTCACGGGGTCACGAAGGCGTACCGCGGGAGGACCGTCCTCGGCCCCATCGACCTCGCCCTCGAGGCGGGGCGCGTCTACGGGCTCATCGGCGAAAACGGCGCCGGGAAGTCAACGCTCATCTGTATCGTCACTGGCACCGCCAGCCCCAGCTCGGGCTCGGTTGAGCTGTTCGGCGAGCGCGGCGGGCGCGGGCTTGCCGCCGCCCGGAGGCGTATGGGCTACATGCCCGACGCGAGCTCGGCCTACCCGGGGCTCTCTGCGCGGGAGAATGGATTTGCAACGGTTGCTTAAACATTTTTTACAGGGACAGCCCTGCGTTCCTGAACTCAACTGGGCTCATGTAGACCAGTGTCGAAGGGGCAGTCGCCCCAGTCCGCGTACCAGACCTGTGTGCCGCCGAGGGAATACTTCCTCCAGTAGGGCCAGTGCGGGACGTCCATCCTCTCTTCCTTTCGGGGCGTCAGGCGCCGGGCCCAAGGCCGCACCTGCGCCCCAGCTCCGCCACGAGGGCGTCGTTGTCTCTGACCGAGACGATGGCGTCGCCGTCGTAGGGCGCCTCGATGTAGACGCGGTCGAGCGAGTTGGCCGTCCCCGCCCAGAGCGTCCTGGTGCGCCGGACGCCCCGCACGTGGGCGTAGGGTATCACCGAACGCGTCCCAGCGTACACGACGACGAGGCGGTCGCCGTAGAGCTCGAGGCGATTGCTGCGGACGGGAAGGGCAGCCAGGGCCACGAGGGCCGGGATGGGCAGCAGCGCGAGCCAGCCCCATAGGAGCGCGGGACTCGAGCTCAGGAAACACGCGATACACGCCGCGGATAAACCGCCCGCCACAATCACCATGGCCGCTATGAACCACGGGTCTGTCCTGCCGGGGAACACCCGCTCCGGCCGCTCGCCCTTCTCACCCATTACGGCCCTTCCGTCTCTTGCACCCCTCCCGGAACTGTCCGCATCAGTATAGCCAATGCTTTTTCTGATTTGTCGAGAAGCCGGCATTTGGGGGCATTTTGGATAGCGAACAGTTCAAACAAGAAGCTGAGAAAATAGAACAAAGCCTGAGTGCCTTGAGAGTCGCCGAGCGCAATGCAGTGATTCCCTTTATGAACGGCGACTTTACCCAATGGGATCTATATCTGGCATCCTCCTCTGAGTATGCGATGAGACTGATAGACGGATTCATCTCCATGCTCGAGTCGAGGAATCTTGTTTGCGTCGCCCAGCTTCTCCGCGCACAGGTTGGAGTCTGCCTGCGGACATTCGCGTTATTCGCCGCCGAAGACCAGGATGACTTTCCCCCAAAAGGCTGCCAAGTACCATGGCGTGAGCGTTGGGGTAGCCATCATTCAGCGTGGATACATCCGGATGCGCATAGATCCAGACGATTCCAACGTTCTCGTATTTCCCGTGCAGGTAATCGAAGAGGGCAAGCGACACCATACAGTTGCCGCCGACGGTCACGACTCTGTCGGGGTTTTCTGCCGCAAGCTTCCTCTGCGCATCCTGAATCCCCGCCAGGACTTCGTCCTCGGCATAGATGCGAACTGCCTCCCATTTCTCATGTCCAAGTTTTGGGACGCGTTTCACAATGCCGAGTGGGACCCCTGGACAGTCGGATCACGTGATGGCCCCCTTTGAGAGGGTCACGAGCATCACGGTCCCGTTCTCGGAACTTGTTTCGACCTCTACCGTGCCGCCGTGAAGCGCTGCAATTTCCCAAACAAGCGCTAGCCCGAGTCCTGCGCCGCCGTATGCCCTGCTGCGGGATTTGTCTAGGCGAAAGAACGGCTGGAAGATGCTCTCTCGGTACTGCTTGGGTATTCCCGGGCCCTGGTCCTCGACTCGCAGGAGTACGTGGCTGTCGCTGTCGCTGATGGAGACGTTGACAGTTGAGCCGGGGCGGCTGTAACGGATGGCGTTTTCGACCAGATTAAACACCAACCGATAGAGGAGCGTATCACTTCCGATTGCCAAAGCGTCTCCGGCGCAATCGAGGGTTACGTCCTTATTTTCGGCAAGTGGCGCAAGGTCGGTGAGGACCTCTTCGGACAGGGGACCGAGTTCCACATCGTCATCGCAAGGAACGCTGCGGAGCTCACTCATCTCGAGCAATACCTTGGTCATCCGCGACATCCGCTCGGTTTGTTCTTGTAGCAGGCCGAGCAGCTCGGCTGTTTCGGGTTGCAGACCGGAGTGTTCGGAGATGAATAGTTCAACCTGTGCTTGCATAAGGGCGAGCGGGGTGCGCAGCTCGTGTGCGGCGTTGCCGGTAAACTGACGCTGTGTAGAGAACCCTTCGCCAAGACGGGCGATCATGTCGTTGAATGAGGCGCTGCATCGTTGTAGCTCGGTGGGCACATCTTCACTGAGTCTGATTTCGCTTAGGTTGTCAGGCTGCACGCGTTCTACCTGGGCGGCAAAAGCCCGTAGCGGTTTGAGCGCACGGCCGCTCACAAAGTATGCCAGCGCGCCGCCAAGGAGTGTGACTCCAGCCGTGATGTACCAGGTTGTCGTGCCAAAAGACTCCTGTGCGTCGTTTACGACGATCGTGACCTTGTCATCGGGGGTCGCTTTCGTTGGGTCGAACGCCTGGGGCGAATCTTCGCCGGTTGCGTTAAATGCCGAGATGTTACTGCCGATGGCATCCATGTAGCGCATGCCCGTATAGCCGACCAGGCAGTTCGTCAGCACGCATGCCGCACACGTGAGCAGTGCCGTCATAATCGTTATGCGCCATTGCAGGGAAAGCCTTTTCATTCGCTATCCTCCATAACGTAGCCCTCTCCAATCCGATTGCGAATCGGGTCGTATCCCAAAGCGCTGCGTAGCTTTTTGCGGAGTGACGAGATGTGAACGCGGGTTGCGTTGCTAAAGCTGTTCACGCTGCTATCCCAAACGTGCTCGATAAGCTCCTCTTGACTTACCGGACGCCCCTGATTAAGCATCAGGTATTCCAAGATTCCCGTTTCCTTGCGCGTAAGAGATAAAGCCTCGCTGTTCACGGAGGCGATGCGCGCCTTGGTGTCAAAGCGGAGCTTTCCGCAGGTTAAAACTATGTCGCTTTGTGTAAAGCGTCTGAGGGTAAGGCTGCGGATCCTTGCCGCAAGCTCGTCCAGATGGAACGGCTTGGTGAGGTAATCGTTGGCGCCGCCATCGAGTCCGGCGACTTTATCGGATACTTCGCCACGTGCGGACAGAATCAGTACCTTAGTCTCGCAGTCAGTTTTCCTAAGTTTCCCGAGCACGGTCATGCCGTCGATGCGGGGAAGGTTGAGGTCGAGTACCACGAGGTCGAAGGCCTCAACGTCCAGTAGGTCGAGCGCCTCCTGTCCGTCGTGACAGCAGTCGACGCTGTATGCCAGGTTTCGCAAGCTGCGCGCGATTGCGTCACACAGCGCCCGCTCGTCCTCGACGATCAAAATACGCATAACAGTCTCCTTGCACATTTCAAATCGCGCTTAACACGGATTTTATAGTCGATATGGTCCAATGGTCGCGTAACGAAAGGAGTGGTCAGGTTGTTCAAAGCGGTAAAACCCGTGGTACAGGTCGCTTTGTTGATCGTCGGAATTGCCATGGTGTGCTTTGGCGTTATGCGTGGCGAGGCGGATGCCGTGCTGGCCAAAGCGATTAGGCTGTGCTTGGAGTGTATCGGAATTGGATAAAAGAGAAAACACTGCGTCGCATGTTTTGGCTCGATTTCGCGGATTCATTCAGGCGGCGGCGACGCTCGTCACCAACATTCACCTGCCAAACTTTGCCAAAGGCGGCATCTATCAGGGCACGGGGAAAACAGTCTGCGTACCTGGGCTTAACTGTTATTCGTGCCCCGCGGCATCGGGTGCGTGCCCCATCGGGTCGTTCCAGTCGGTGGTAGGTTCATCCAAGTTCAACTTTTCTTACTACGTCACCGGTACGCTCATTTTGCTCGGCGTGCTGCTGGGACGCTTTGTATGCGGCTTTCTGTGCCCGTTTGGCTGGCTGCAGGAGCTGCTTCATAAGATTCCCGGCAAAAAGTTCTCCACGAAAAAGCTTAAGCCGCTCACGTACATCAAGTACGGCATGCTGCTGTTTGCCGTGGTGCTGCTACCCGTCTTGGTGGTTAACGACGTGGGCATGGGCGACCCGTTCTTTTGTAAGTACATCTGTCCGCAGGGAGTGCTCGAGGGCGCCATTCCTCTGGCCATTGCCAATGCCGGCATTCGATCTGCGTTGGGACATCTCTTTACTTGGAAACTTGCCGTTCTCATTGCCGTGGTAGTGCTGAGCGTTTTGTTCTACCGCCCCTTCTGCAAATGGATTTGTCCACTCGGCGCATTCTATGCGCTCATGAATAGGGTGTCCCTACTGGGGATTCGGGTTGACGCATGCAAATGTGTCTCGTGCGGCAAGTGCTCAAAGGCTTGTCAGATGGACGTTGATGTGGTCCGCGCGCCCAATCATGCCGAATGCATCCGGTGCGGAAAGTGCATCGGGGCCTGTCCCGTCGATGCCATCAGCTATCGCTATGGCCTGGATGTGTCGGCGGAAAAGCTTCCCTTGACCGCCGATAAAAAGTAAACAAGCTTCGACAAAACGGAGGAATGACTATGAAGCTTTCTAAGATTGCGGCCCTGTTTATGGTGCCGGTATTGGCCTTGTGCCTTGTGGCATGTTCGGCGCCCGGTGGCAATGTGAGCGAATCTGCGAGCTCCGATCCTAAGATCGCAGAACTCACTGCGCAGAAGCCGGCCAATGCCGACGAGGCCGCCGAGCTGTATGCGAAGCTCATGCAGAAGGAGAACGAGATCTTTTCGAGTGATAACGCGCTGTGGGAAAAGGTATTCAATGCGGCAAATAAAGACTCGGCAATGATTGAGGACGGCAGCAATTACGGCGAGTTTCTGCTCAAGACCATCGACGGCGCCAAGGATAAGTTCACGGCGGATGAGCTTAAGACGCTCAAGGCCGGTGCGCAGCAGATCAAGGAGATCGAGGACAAGCTCGAGAGCCTGGAGAAGGAGTTCCCCGGCTGTGGAAGCACGCCGAGTGCAGGCGAGAGCGTCGACGCTTCGACCGCTGGCATGACGGCTGGTGCCAATGCTTCGAGCGAGGCGACGAAGTTCCCCAGCTTTACGGGCAAGGACCTGGATGGCAACGACGTGAACAGCGACGAGCTGTTCTCTAAGAACAAGGTCACCGTCATGAACTTCTGGTTCACTACTTGCAAGCCGTGCGTGGGCGAGCTGGGCGATCTTGAGAAACTGAATCAGGAGCTTGCCGAGAAGGGCGGCCAGGTCGTGGGCGTCAATTCCTTTACGCTCGATGGCAACAAGGGCGAGATTGCGGATGCCAAGGACGTGCTGAGCAAGAAGGGCGTGACGTATAAGAACATCTGGTTCAAGTCGGATAGCGAGGCCGGTAAGTTTACGTCAAATTTGTTCTCGTTCCCGACAACGTATGTCATCGATCAGAATGGCAACATCGTAGGGGATCCAATCGTGGGAGCCATCAGCTCCGCCGAGCAGCGCGCGGCACTCGACAAGCTTATCGACCAGGCGATTGCGAATAGCGAGCAGTAGAAAACGCGTAAAACATAGCGAGGATCGTGTGCCGCCGTGCGAAGTAGTCCGCTACCTCTCAAGATAAACTCCACCATATAGAGGTCCCGCTTGGGACCTCTTCTTTTGGGCACCGTCCCGTTCGTTTTTTGCTGCGGTTCCCTACATTCCTCACTGGTGCCGGCAAAAAATGGGGATAGAGTAGGACAAACGCGTCGAATACGAACGGCGGAGGAGAGCGGGTGAACGTGCCCGCGTGGGAGAGGTTGCCGTCCATGCTGGAGCTCAAAGGTATTTGCAAAAGATACGTTACGCAGTCGTTTACGCAAGTGGCGCTCGATAACGTGAGCCTGGCTTTTCGCGATAACGAGTTCGTGGCCATTTTGGGTCCCTCGGGTTCGGGCAAAACCACGATGCTCAACGTTATCGGTGGGCTCGATCATTTCGATTCCGGCGACCTGCTCATCGACGGCATCTCGACCAAGGACTTTCGCGATCGCGATTGGGATGCCTACCGCAACAACCGCATCGGCTTTGTGTTCCAAAGCTATAACCTCATTCCGCATCAGACCATTTTGGAAAACGTGGAGCTGGCGCTCACGCTCACAGGCGTGGGGCATGCCGAGCGCCGCCAGCGTGCGCGCGAGGCGTTGGAGAAAGTTGGCCTGGGCGAGCACGTTAACAAACGCCCGAGCCAGCTTTCCGGCGGACAGATGCAGCGCGTGGCCATCGCCCGCGCCCTGATTAATGATCCCGAGATTGTGCTGGCAGACGAGCCGACCGGCGCCCTGGACTCAACGACATCCGTGCAGGTCATGGATCTGCTCAAGGACGTGGCGCGCGACCGTCTGGTTATTATGGTCACGCACAATCCCGAGCTGGCGTACCAGTACGCTACACGCATCGTCAACCTGGCGGACGGCAAGATCACCGACGATTCCGATCCTTTCGATGTCGCTGACGCCACGCGCCGCGAAGCCAAGCCTACGCGCAAAACCTCGATGAGCTTTGTGACGGCGCTGGGGCTTTCTGCCCGAAACCTCATGACCAAGAAGGGCCGCACGGCCATGACTGCCTTTGCGGGCTCGATTGGCATTATCGGTATCGCGGCGATCCTGGCGCTCTCCAATGGCGTAAACGGCTACATCAAAAAGGTCGAGGAGGATACGCTCTCGAGCTACCCGCTCACCATTTCCAAGCAGGATTACGACCTGTCGTCCATGATGGGCGGACAGGGGGCTGCGGATGATGACTCGCCTGAAAACGTGGATTCGTCCGACGACAGTGCCGGCGACAAGGCTCAGGGAAACGATAAGATTCCCGTGGTCACGGCCGTAAAGGATATGTTTGCGAGCGTTAAGTCCAACGACATGACGAGCTTTAAGGCATGGCTCGATGCCGGTGGCGACGGCATCGACAAAGAGGTCAACGCCATTCAGTACGGCTACGGTGTATCGCCGGTTGTCTATCGTGCGGGTAAGGGCGACGAGAAGCCTGTCCGGTTGGTGCCCAACGCCATGACCGAGGCCATGAGCGGAGGCGCGAGCTCGGCGGCAACGGTGAGCATGGAATCCATGGGAACCTCGGTCTTTAACGAGATGATCGACGACCAGAGCCTGCTCGACAGTCAGTACGATGTCGTCGCCGGTCATTGGCCCACGTCCGCCAACGAAGCCGTAATGGTGCTCTCGAGTCGTGGCACGGTGGGTGACTACACGCTTTACAGCATCGGCGCGCTGGATATCAATGAGCTCAACGATCTGGTAAACAGCGCTATGACGGCTGACGGTGGGGTCGAAACGCCCGAGACCGGCACCGAATTTACCTACGACGATGCGCTGTCCACGACGTTTAAGGTGCTGTCGCCGGCCGATGCCTATCGCAAAAACGAAGAGACCGGCATGTGGACTGACATGTCTGACGATGCCGACTTTATGACGGCCAAGGTTGCCGACGGTATCGACGTGCACATTGTGGGTGTGGTGCGACCTAACGAGACCGCCAACGCGAGCGCGTTGTCTCCGGGTATTGCCTATACGCATGCACTGACTCGCCAGCTTATGGAGCGCGCCGCCGATTCGCAGATTGTGCAGGAGCAACTCGCCCACCCCGAGACGGATGTCTTTACGGGCAAAACCTTCGACGAACTGCAAGGCGAGGCCAAGCAAGGCGTTGATCTGGGCAGCATGTTCAGTGTGGACGAGGCGGCGCTCAAGAGCGCGTTCTCGTTCGATACCTCCGCGCTCTCGGGTGTTGCCGGCGGTATGGACCTGTCGGGTCTTGACTTGTCCGGGCTGGACATTGACCTTTCGGGCGTTGGCAAGGACATCGACTTCAGCGACATCATGGCAAAAGCGCCAACCCCAGATTTCTCGGGCGTCTTCGATGGCTTGGAACTCACGCCCGAGCAAATGCAGCAGGTGGGAACACTAGCCAACCAGCTGTTTGAGGGCTTTTTGCAGTCTGATCAGTTTAAGGCGCTGTCGCCCGATGATCTTAAGGACGCGTCAAAGCTCTCTGCCGCATTCTCAACGTATCTTGAGAATGATGACACAGCCCAGCAAATCCTGGCCCAGCTCAAAGCGCTCGGCGGCGATGCTCCGGCCGAGCGTCTGCAGCAGGCGATGACCGACTATGTGCAAAAGCAGCTGGCTCCGTATCTGCAGCAGGCTATGGATCAGGTGATGAAGTCGATCAGCGATCAGATTGCGGCGACGGTGTCAGCTCAGCTCAAGGCAGGCACAGCAGAGCTCATGGGCCAGATGGCGACGCAGATGTCGTCGAGTTTTGCTAACCTGGCGAGCGCCATGCGCGTGGATGCGAGTGCCTTTGCTCATGCCATCCACTTCAACATGGACGCCGAGGACCTGAGTTCGCTCATGATGAGCTATGCCAAGGCTTCGAAGCTCACCTATGATAACAATCTGGCCACACTGGGCTATGCGGACGAGGCCGATCCCATCTCGGTTAAGATTTTCCCGCGCGACTTTGAGGCCAAGGAGCGCGTACTCGATCACATCGATGCGTACAACAAGCAGGTCAAAGCCGCTGGCCACGATGATCGGGCAATTTCGTACACAGACTACATGGGCATCATCATGGGTTCGGTGACCGACATTGTGAACACCATCAGCTTGGTGCTCATCGCATTCGTGAGTATCAGCCTGGTGGTGAGCTCCATCATGATCGGCATCATCACGTACATCAGCGTGCTGGAGCGTAAAAAGGAGATTGGCATCCTGCGTGCGATTGGCGCGTCGAAGCGTAACGTGGCAAACGTGTTCAACGCCGAGACCTTTATCGAGGGCCTCATCGCCGGCGTCTTTGCCATTGTCGTCGTGGTGCTCGTGAGTTTCCCGGTCAATGCCTGGGCGCTTGCGGCCAAACAGGTCCCCAACCTGATGAGTCTGCCCGTGCAGGATGCGCTGGTGCTCATTGCAATTTCGGTGCTGCTGACGGTTGTTGCCGGCCTGCTGCCGGCCCGTAGCGCATCCAAGAAGGACCCCGTCGAAGCCCTGCGCTCCGAATAATGTGACAAAGGGACAGTCCCTTTGTCACGTTCGTTGATATGAGAGAAGAGTAGATGATCCTTTCGCTGGCCCCCATGGAGGGGATTACCGGGCATGTGTTCCGTCGCGTGCATGCGGAGTGCTTCGGTGCGCTCGATTGCTATTACACGCCGTTTTTGCCGCCGCCGCGGGTGGGAAACCGCTTTGGCGGCAAGGCGTTTAAGGAGATCGATCCTGCAAATAACCAGGGGCTCAACGTGGTGCCTCAGCTGATGTCCAAGAATGCGGACGAGTTTGTGTGGGCGGCACAAGTGCTTGCCGACATGGGCTACCGCGAGGTCAATCTCAACCTGGGTTGCCCCTCGGGTACGGTTGTTGCCAAGGGCAAGGGCTCGGGTTTCTTGCGCAATCTCGACGAGCTCGAGACGTTCTTAAGCGATGTGTGCGAGCGGTCGCCGTTGCCGGTGTCGGTAAAGACCAGGCTGGGGTTGGAACGCGATGACGAGTATGAACGTGTGCTCGATCTGTATTGCCGCATGCCGTTGGCAGAGCTGATTGTGCACCCGCGCGTACAGAAGGACCGTTATACGGGCTCGCCGCGCAAGGAGTTTTACGGCGAGACGCTGGAGCGTGCGCCGTTTCCGGTGGCCTATAACGGCGACATTTTCGATCTTGAGGATATGGACGCGCTGGCGGAGGCCTATCCCGACACGCGCCATGTAATGCTAGGGCGTGGCCTGCTCGCGAACCCCGCGCTGGCTCGCATGGTTAAGGGCGGTCCTGCTGCCACGGCAGCCGAACTGCAGCGTTTCCACGACACTCTGTTTGCGGTCTATGCAGAAGAGATTGGCGGCAACGCGGTCTTTCGTATGAAGGAGTGGTGGTTCTACGCCAAGTGCGCTTTCGCTGACCCCGCTACCGTTCACAAGCTCGTGCGTAAGACCAAAAAAGTCGACGAATATCGCGCCGCCGTCGAGCGCGTCTTTCGCGAGCAGCCACTCGCACCCATAGCTCGCTTCCGCGGCTAGTTAGACATCGGGGACGTTCTTTAACGACTAGTCATTTAAGAACACCCAATGACTATGTTGCAAAAGCTGTACACCAGCATCCAAAGATGTCGAAAAATGTCGACTTTGGATGCTGGTGTACATGTTTAGGCCGTATGGGGTGGGGCCTTGGACGGACGGGATGCGCGTACTAGAGCAGGTTCTCTTGCGCCCACGCGATGATGTCGCTCGATTCGTAGAGTGGCTTGCCGTCGATGAACAGGCAGGGAACCTGGCGCTTTCCGCCGACGGCGATGAGTGTCTGTTCGGCATCGGAATCGGTCGAGATATTGCGCTCGGGGATGGTCACGCCGTTATCGGCAAGGAAACGCTTGACCTTTATGCAGTACGGGCAGCCGGTCATAACGAATAGTGCGAGCTCATGATTAGTAGCCATAGGTCTCCAATCGGTTGCGGTTTTGATTGAAATACCCAAAGCCGCCGCGGTCTATGCACGCGCCAAAGACGACTCGATGGCCTGGACCAGAAACGCCGTAGCTCCGGTGCCGCAGGGCTTGTCGTAGTAGTCGATAAAGCGCTGGTCGGCAAGATAGCCGTGGGCGAGGGCCAGGTACGCTTCGTTCTGGGGTTCGCGTCCCCAGTTGAGACCAATCCAACGACGATGCATCGCGACAAGCTTGCGAGCCTCGCTTCCGTTCGCATCGCCATCGCCCATGGCAATCGAGAGTTGGCCCAGAATAGCGCGTTCAAGTTCCTTCATGTCGTTCCATGTCTCGGGGTCCATGTCCAGCAGTGCTTCGTTTGCTGCGTCGATCGCCTCGGCGCCGTAGCGCTTCCGGGCTTCGGCGCCGTAGCGCTCCTCGTTTTCCTGCACGGTGCGCCAGCGCTCCAGTTGCGGCAGGACGGCGCCCATGAGCGAGACGGCTTCGTCGAGCGACATGCCGGTGTTTTGCGCCAGCCGTGGGGCACAGTCCTCGATCATCGCCTCCATCGTGGTCTCGTAGGTGTACTTGCCGTGGTCGTAGCACCACTTGCAGTAATGGTCGGTCGCGGTGCCCGCAGCATCGGTGCCGCAGTCGTCGGGCGTGAGTGTCATGCCGCAGCTCTGGCAATAGTGCTCGGGCATTTCGAGCAGGTGAGACAGGGGTTCTCCGGTTACGGCTGCAATGAGCTTCATCATGTCGATGCCCGGTGTGACCTCGCCGCGCTCCCAACGGCTGACGGCTTGGCGTGTGACGAAGAGCTTGGCGGCGAGCTGCTCCTGGGTAAGGTGATGGGCGCGACGGACGGCGATGAGCTTTTCTGCAAAGGCCATAGCGGCTCCTTTCTGCTGGTTGATGGCTTAAGCATACGCGGCGGCAGGCGCCCTTCCAAGCAACCGTTGGTTGCACGACGGAGGACCGCGGCGAAGAATTGCGCACAACGCCTCACGCCTTCATGCCGTACAATGACCGGCATGGAACCTATCGCACACATACATACCGACCTGCCGCAGAAGTTCGGCATTCCGCGCAACAGCTTTTTGGCGCCCCATCTGCAGGGACGCATCGTCTTTGAGCCGGAATTTGCCTCCAGTGCGGCGGTTGAGGGTCTGGATTCTTTCTCTCACCTGTGGCTGCTCTGGCGCTTCGAAAACGGAACGCCCGGCGGCACGGCTAAGGACATAGCCGCCGATGCCAAGACGCGGGGCAGGTCCGGCACCAACGCAAAATGGTCGAAAACCGTGCGCCCGCCGCGTCTGGGTGGAGCCGAGCGCGTGGGCGTGTTTGCCACACGCAGTCCGTTTCGCCCTAATCCCATCGGTCTTACCTGTGTCAAGCTCGATCGTGTCGAGCTCACCGACGATGGTCCCATCATCCATGTGCTGGGGGCCGACCTGCGCGACGGTACGCCCATCTACGACATTAAGCCCTACATTCCGTTTGCGGACTGCCACCCGGATGCAACGGGCGGCTGGATTGAGGACGCCCCGTGGCAAGAGCTCGACGTCGAGTTCCCGCAAACACTACAAGACAAAGTCCCAAGCGCAAAGCTCCCCGGCTTGGTCGAAGTCCTTCGCCAAGATCCGCGCCGCGCGGGCAGCAAGCACGAGCCAAACCGCGTCTATCATCTGGCCTTCGCCGGGCTCGACATATCTTTTACAGTCGATGAAACCCAGCTAACCGTAGTCGCCGTCAACGACGCGCAAGACTAACCAGCCATTCGTCCGCACCCGTCAAATTAAGCGCCAAACCCCGCGCCAAAACCGCCCGCGCTGGTGGACAATAACGCCTACCGAAACAATCCGCTTTGCACGGGAGCTCAGCATGAAATACGACTTTAGCTTGCTTATCGACCGCCACGGCATGGACTCTATCGCCGTTGACTCTTGGGGTGAAATTCCCGGTATGGCTCCGAACGCACCCGACGAGGGCTTCGACCGCATCCCCATGTGGGTGGCCGACATGAATTTTGCCACGGTGCCCACGGTCCAGGAGCACATCATTCAGCGCGCGCAGCACCCCATGTTTGGCTATTTCAATCCGCGCGACGAGTACTTTGACTGCATCATCGAATGGCAGAGTCGCCGCAATGGCGTCGAGGGCCTGGCACTTGAGCATATCGGCTACGAAAACGGCGTGCTGGGCGGTGTCGTGTCGACGCTGCGTGCGTATGTTCAGCCGGGCGATGCGGTGCTGGTCCACAGCCCCACCTACATCGGCTTTACCAAGTCTATCGAAGCCGCAGGCTATCGCATTGTCCACAGCCCGCTTAAGCTCGACGACCAGGGCGTGTGGCGCATGGACTTTGAGGACATGGAGCGCAAGCTCGCCCAAAACCACATCCATGCCGCGGTGTTCTGCTCGCCGCACAATCCCTGCGGCCGCGTGTGGGAGCGTGACGAGATTGAGCGCGCCATGGACATTTATCGCCAGCACGATTGCGTGGTGATCTCGGACGAGATTTGGTCCGATATCATCCTGCCGGGGCACAAGCATATCCCGACGCAGTCGGTGAGCGAGGATGCCCGCATGCGCACGGTTGCCCTCTACGCGCCCAGCAAGACGTTCAACCTGGCGGGTCTGGTCGGCAGCTATCACATCATCTATAACGAGACGCTGCGCGACCGCGTGTGCGCCGTGTCCAACAAGACCCACTACAACGAGATGAATGTCCTCTCCATGCATGCGCTTATCGGTGCTTACCAGCCGCAGGGCTATGAGTGGGTGGACGAGCTCAACCAGGTGCTTGCCGGCAATATCGAGTACTTCTGCGATTACGCGGACGAGCATTTTGAGGGCGTGTCCTATTCGCGTCCGCAGGGCACGTACATGGTGTTTCTGGACTGCGCCGAGTGGTGCTGCGAGCATGGCCGCGATATTCAGTGGCTGCTCGACGAGGGAGCGCGCGTGGGCGTGGGGTATCAGGACGGCCGCCCGTTCCACGGACCCTGCCACATTCGCGTGAATCTGGCGCTGCCGCTTTCGCGCGTGAGAGAGGCGTGCGACCGCCTGGACCACTACGTTTTTAATGCACGGTAAATGAGAGCTTCGCGCGGGGCCTTCTGCCGCGTCGGCGGGAAGGTCCCGTACGGTAAGGCGTCTGTAACCATTGGGCGCTCGAGTGATTTCATTTGCTATTATTTTTTTAGCATTTCAGTCCGTGAATAGGATCGTCTGGAGCTCGATGAAAAGACCTCGCCGCTCGGTTGCCATATCGTTGTTTGTTGCGCTTGCGGTAGTGTGTGCCTTTGTCGTAGCGATAGCCGGCTGTTCCGGGTCGAATGACGGAGCCTCGACGTCTGCATTAGAAGGTCTGGACGCCTCGCAAGTCAAAGACGACGACCTTACGACGCTCAACGTCGGCAGCGACCTCTATCCACCGTTTGTGTATACCGACGAGTACGGCGATATCGTTGGCCTGGATGTCGAGATATTGACCGAGGCTTTGGCCCGCATTGGTTACAAGCCAAAATACCAGCTGATCGATTGGGAAAAGAAGAAAGAGCTGCTGGCGAGCGGCGAGCTCGATTGCGTCATGGGCAGCTTTAGCATGACGGGTCGCGAGAACGAGTATCGTTGGGCCGGCCCGTACCTTGCGAGCCGCCAGGTAGTCGCGGTCGATCCCCAGAGCGATATCTACACGCTTGCCGATCTTGAGGACAAGGTTGTGGCGGTCCAGTCCACTACCAAGCCCGAGGACATTTTGCTCAATCGTACAAATGAAAACGTTCCGCAGATCAAGGAGCTCTACAGCTTTTCGGACCGCTCATGCCTGAACCCGGCGCTCGTCGAGGGCCTGGTCGACGCCATCGCCGCGCATGAGTCTTCGCTGCTCACCTACGAAAAAGACTATGGTGTGACGTATCGCATTTTGGATGAGCCGCTGCTGGAGGTTGGTTTGGGCACCGCTTTCGATCTCAACGATACGCGCGGCATCGACGTTAAGCTCACCCATGCCTACCAAGAAATGCTTGTCGATGGCACCATGGAACGCCTGGTGTCAAAGTACTTTGATGACCCTGCACCATTTTTGAATACGGAGGGCCTGTCATGATCGATGCGCCCGACCACGCCGTAGAGGAGCGGGACGATCGTTCGGCATGGGTATGGCTCATTGCCGCCCTGTTGGGGATAGCGCTCTCGGTTGTTGCCGGCATGATGAGCTACGGTTACACGACAGCCCAGGCCGAGCAGCGCTTTGCCGACGTTGTCGATTACGTGGCGACGCAGAGCCTTTCCTACGATGCATTCAATAGCGCCTATACGACCAAAAACCTGATTCGCGTTATGGAGATCGCCGGAGAGGCGGCGCGCGATATGGAGCGCGACGGCTCGGTGGATAACGCCGCGCTGGAGCAATATGCTGACCAGTTCAACGTGAGTGCGCTGATCGTGACGGACGCATCGGGCAACTTGGTGTCCGAGTCCTCGACGGATGGCGTGGGCTACGAGTCGCTTGCTACGTATCTCAAAGAAGCGCCCGTGTTGGAGGTGGCAACCCATCCGCTTAAGTCTTATACCGATAGTATTACGCTTGCGGATGATTCGGTTGCAGACATTGGCTGCGTGACTCGGCAGGATGGCGAGGGCATCGTTATCGCGGTAAGGCATCAGAGCGCGAAAGCGGTTGCAAGCAATACACTCAAACTGCAGAGCCTGCTTGATGGCTATGAAACCATCGATAGCGGCAATATCGTGATCGAAAGCGACGGCAAGGTCGTTGCGACCAATGCCGTTGAACCCACCGTATTGGGCGTGTTCGATCTGCCTGCGACGGATGTCTTTATTGTCGACGGTATTAAGGATCGATGCCTGGCTGGTAAGGTCAGATTGGTTAACGCCGACGGCGAGTGGTATTTGGGCACATTTGGAAAAGCGCACAAATTCTATGTGTACACCTATGCCTCGGCGCAGCGCTACTTTGAGGTCGCCGCGGCTGTTGCCGCCGGCGTGCTGGTGCTCTACGGCGGTGTTATAGCCGTTGTTGTGACGGTGCGTCGCCGCGCTGATCGTCGACGTTTGACGGACTTGCTGCAGCAGGAGCGCGACTATGGCGACAAGCTGGCAAAGGCGGCGCGTGAGGCCTCGTCTGCCAACTCGGCAAAGACGGAGTTTCTGCGTCGCATGAGCCACGATCTGCGCACGCCCATCAACGGCATTCGCGGCATGGTCGAGGTTGGCGATGCCAATGCGGACGATCTGCAAAAGCAGACTGAGTGCCGCTCAAAAATCTGGACGGCATCGGGACTGCTGCTCGACCTTGCCAACGAGGCGCTCGATATGAGTCGCCTGGAGAGCGGGCAGGTCGACCTGAACCTCGTGCCCATAAATTTGGTGGCCCTCAACTGTGAAGTGCGCGATATTCTGGAGCGCCAGGCCGAGGAGCGTCTGGTGACAATTATCTCCGACCAGCAGACGCTTAATCATCCCTATGCGCGGGTGAGCGTGACGCACCTCAAGCGTTTGTTGCTCAATATTGCCGGCAATGCCGTCAAGTACAACCGCCAGGGCGGCTATGTCCGCCTGGTGTGCCGCGAGGTGGAGCCAGCGGATGGCGTCCCCGTCTATGAATACACGATCGCCGACAACGGTATTGGCATGAGCGAGGAGTTCCAAAAGCACCTCTACGAGCCGTTTTGCCGCGAGGAGCAGCAGGTGGAAGGCGCTTCGTCGGGAACTGGCCTGGGCGCGCCTATCGCAAAACAGCTGGTCGAGCTTATGGGCGGAACCATGAGCTTTACGAGTGTCTTGGGGCAGGGGACGACGTTTACCATTCGCCTGCCGTTCGAGAAGTGCGACCGCTCCGAGATTCCTCAGGCAGTTCCCGCGGATGCGGGAGACGGCGATGCGCTCCAGGGCTTGCGCGTTTTGCTCGTAGAGGATAACGATCTGAATGCCGAGATCGCGCAGTTTACGCTCAGCCGTGCCGGTGCCATCGTGACGCATGCTAAGGATGGTGAGTCTGCCGTCGAGATGTTTACCGCGAGCGCACTGCACGAGTACGACGTGGTGTTGATGGACATCATGATGCCTGGCATCGATGGCCTTGAGGCCACGCGTCAGATTCGAGCACTCGATCGCGAGGATGCCGCGACCACGCCGATTATCGCCGTGAGTGCCAACGCCTTTGCCGACGACCGTAGGCTTTCGCGTGAGGCGGGCATGAACGCGCACCTGAGCAAACCTGTGAGCTCGCAAGAGCTCGTCGAGGCGCTAGCGCACATCGCCGCCGACGCTTCATAAGCATATGGCCCGGTTCCAAGGTGGGTTGGAACCGGGCCATATTATTATTGATGAGGCCTGCTGAGGGGCTTACTTTTCTTGAATCTGCTTGCCGCAAAGATGCTCAATCGAAATCTCGTAGAGCTGGACGCCCTTGATGTCTTTGGCGATTTCCTCTTCGACTTCTTCGGCAGAAGGGTAGTACTTAAGGGCGAGCTGGCGGACTTTGTCTTCGATAAACGCGGGAGTGTCGTTCGCTAGGCGACAGCGGCCAAAGACCACGGTACTCATAACGTAGGGAGCCCAGTCACCGTCCTTGTGCCACTCGTTGCCGTAAACGGTAAAGCAGACCTTGTCATCGCGCTTGAGTGCGTCGACCTTGTGGCCGGCTTTGGCGCCATGGAAATAAATCTTGTCGTGCTCGGCGTCAAAGAAGTAGTTGACGGGAATGGCGTACGGGTAGCCATCGTCGCCGTTGACGGCAAAGACGCCGCGCTTGCAGGTAGCGAGCAGTTCGCGCGCTTCCTCGTCAGTGATGGCGCGTTTCTTTCGACGTAAGGGCCTAAACATCGTTGGCTTCCTTTCTGGTCGTGCGTGGTGGTTGAGCACAAACTATAGCGAAACGGATCCGTTTTTCTTGATGCGGGCGAGTATGTTTTTGAGCTTGTTAAAGTCGAGCGGTTTGGACAGATGGGCGTTCATGCCGGCGTCGTGTGCCGCCTTGGCGTCCTCGGCAAAGGCATTGGCGGTGAGCGCGATGATGGGGATATCGGCTGCATCGACCTTCTCGCTCAGGCGAATCGCGCGGGTTGCCTCGTAACCGTCCATGTCCGGCATCATAATGTCCATCAGGATCGCATCGAAGCTGCCGGCGGGATGAGACAGGTACAGATCGACGACTTCGTTGCCGTTGACGGCGCGGGTGACCACGACGCCCTCGGATTCTAGCAGCGCCTGGGCAATCTCGGCATTCAATTCGTTGTCTTCGGCGAGCAGCACGTTCATGTCGGCGAGCGAGCAGTCGAGCGCCCTCTCGACCGTATTCGCCCGCGCCCGGGGGTTCTTGTCGATATCGAGCGGAATTTCCACGTAGAACGTGGTGCCCACATGGAGTTCGCTGGTGACTTCGATGGTGCCGCCCATCAGTTCAATAAGCGACTTGACGATTGGCATGCCCATGCCGGTTCCTTGGAACCTGCTGCGCGCATCGTCGCCTTCTTGGGCAAACGGCTCATAGATATGCTTTAAAAACTTGGGAGTCATGCCAATGCCGGTATCCGAAACGCTAAAGCAAAAGAGCGCGCGCCCGTTATCGAGTGGCTTGGTCTTTGAACTAAAGGTGACGGAGCCGCCGTGCTTGTTGTACTTAATGCTGTTGTCTAACAGGTTGATCATGATCTGTCGGATATGGGTGGGACTGCCGATCATGTATGGCCCCGTGGCGTACGGCAGACTATTGTCCTGCATGGTGATGCCGTTACTGGACGCGCGGAGCTTGCACAGCACCAGCGTATTGTCACAGAGCTCTTTGAGGTTAAAAGGCGTATGCTCCAGTGTTAGCTTGCGGTCTTCGATTTTGCCCATCTCGAGGATGTCGTTGATCAGCGAGAGCAGGTGATTGGCGGCAACGCGCGCCTTGGCACGGCTCTCGCGGGCGACCTGGATATCGCCTTCCTTCAATTCCTCGATCTCGATAAGGCCCAGGATACCGTTGAGCGGCGTTCGGATGTCGTGGCTCATGCGCGTGAGGAATGCCGTCTTAGCGGCGTTGGCAGCATCGGCTTTTTTGCGCTCGGTTCGAGCGCGTGCGAGCGCCCAGATGAGCAGGACGATGCCGACCGACAACATACCGATGAGGGTAGCTGCAACGGCGGCACGGTTGCGATAAAGGAATTGAAGCGTGTTTGATTCCTGGGCCGTGTACGACGTGGAGGAGTAATTGCTTGCGGAGAGCGATTCTCCGGCATTGATGATGCCCTTGTTGATGATTCCCAGCAGCTCGGGCTTTCCGCGCGAAATCCAGCACGAGAGCTCACAGGTGTCAGGGAGCTCGACCGTCTCGTAGCCTTCGAGATCATGACGATCGCCGATGGTTTTTATGCGTGAGCTGGGAGCGACGATGCAGTGCGCCGTTCCCTTCCTGAGGGCGTCGAACGCTTCATCGTCGGATTGGTATTCGGTCACGGTCGCTGTGGGGAACAGACTTTCAAGTACATTTTGGTTGACAAACGATGATTTAGTGCAGGCGATGTTCTGAAGGTCTTTGTTCAGATTGCCGTCGGTGTGGATGGCGGTGAGGGACACGGTCCCCAACGATACCGACTGCACAACGCCTGATTGCTCGGCAAACCAGTAATCTCGGTATACCGGCAGCGCAACGTCTATGCTTCCCTTTGACAGGGCCTTTGACATCATCTTGTAGCTATCAAAGGGGACGGTTTTGACCGTAATGCCAAATTTATCGTGCAGCGTCGTCGCAAGCGATGCGAGCGAGCCTTCCATTTCGCCGTTTTCGTCTTCGTTGCAGTAGGGGAGTTTGCCCGTAATGTAGCCGAGCGTGATGGTGTTGCCATTTGCTTTGAGCCAGGAACGTTCGGGGCCGTTGAGCGATGATGAACCGCTGTTTTGGGCCGAGTAGTTAGATTTGACTTCGTCGATATAGCGTGGGTTGACGCGGGCGATTGCCGACATGGCGGCATTGATGTCGTCCATCAGGTCGGGGCGGCTTTTGGGGACGGTAAAATAGTAGTCGCTCGAACCAATGTAGAACATGGGGGAGGCGCTGGGCGACGAGGTCGTGTCGTTCATGATGATGGCATCGACCTCGTTGTTTGCGAGCGCGTCAAAGAGGGCACTGCCAGTGTCGATTTCTTTATAGGTGCAGGTAATGCCTTCGTTGGCGAGCCACTGCTGGCCGACGAGGGTTTGCATAACACCGCGGTTGCAGCCGATAGTGAGACCTTGAAGTGCTTGAGGGTCACCCTTTGCGAGGTCGTCACGGTCGGGCCTGGCGTAGATGTAGTAGCGCTCGGTGCCCTCGGGGTTCGAGGAAAAGAGCAGCTTTTGGGCGCGTTCCTCGGAGTAGGAGATGTTGGGCATGAGGTCGATCTCGCCCGCCTCGAGCATGTCCATAAGCTCGGTGAAGGTGCCGGAGACGTATTCGTACCGCCAGCCGGGCGTGTAGTATGACAGGGTCTGGAGGTACTCGTAACCCCATCCCGAGAGACGCTCGCCGGGGGTGCCGTCTTGGAAGCCCTCGTTGCTGACGAGCCAACCAACGCGGACCGTCTTGACTTGCTGACTAGAGTCATCGGCAAAAGCCTGGACAGGCGCGATAGAACTCAGCACGGCAAGCGCGGCAAGCACAATGGTCAGGGCGCGATATATAACTGAACGAAGGACAGTGGCAGCTCTCACGTGCAATCCTAACGAATCGAGACATTACCGCATAAGGATACCAGCTCAGCCTGCCCAGTCGGCAGCTGCACCGCTAAACGCTCCCGCCCGGCAGTTGGGGACAGTCCCTTTCTGCTGGCACAAAAGGAACGTCCCTAACTGCCGGTTGTGGGACAATACCGAGCGAACGAGATTGGGTGTCTGGGAAAAGGGGTCGCGATGAACAGGTTGAGGACGCTTGCCGATGTGCTGCGACAGGCTGGCTTTGCACGCATCACGGGCCTGTTTCTTATCTTTTACCTGCTGTGCTCGACGGCTGTCTGGCTGTCCGAGCCTACGACCCTCACCTTTGGTGATGGCCTGTGGTTTAGCTTTGAGACGGTCTCGACGATCGGCTTTGGCGATATCCCGGCAGAAACGCCGGTTGCCCGCGGCATTACCGTCATCCTAAGCGTCATCAGTATCTTCTATATCGCCATGCTTACGGGCGTGGCGGTGAACTACTGCAATACGCTCATCAAGCTGCGCCAAAAGGACACCATGGCGCGCTTTATGGACGATCTTGAGCATTTGGAGGAACTCGATCGTGACGAGCTCGCCGACCTGTCGCGCCGCGTGCGCGAATATCGCCGACGCCAACGCTAGAACGGACGTCGCGCGTCACGACGAGGGGGACTGAATATGAATATCACCGTGTATCTGGGTGCCAGCGTCGGTAATGACCCGGCGTTTCTGCCCGCGGTGCAGGAGCTGGGCAACTGGATTGGCGCCAACGGACACGCGCTGGTATACGGCGGGTCCAAGTCGGGACTGATGGGCGCGCTCGCCGATAGCGTACTCGAGGCAGGTGGACATGTGACGGGTGTTGAGCCGAGCTTTTTTATCGAGGCCGAGTTTCAACATGACGGAATCGACGACCTCATCGTGACGAGCGATATGGCCGAGCGTAAAGCCAAGATGATCGAGCTTGGTGATGCCTTCATTGCCTTTCCCGGCGGGACGGGCACGCTCGAGGAGATTGCCGAGGTTATGTCCGCGGTGTCGTTGGGGCACCTGAGTGCTCCGTGCATCCTGTATAACCTGGACGGTTACTACAACGACCTCAAGGCGCTGCTCGGGCACATGATTGATAAAGGGCTTTCGAGCCCGAGGCGCCAGCACGGCATCTACTTTGCCGACGATTTGCGCGAGATCGCCTCGATTATCAACGGATAAGGCTTGAGCCTGCCCCACTATGACTCCCAATGGTGCCGTTTGCAGCGCAGATGGTTGGCTCGTTCGGGCGACGCTCGCTCTACAATAAAACGCATCTATGTCGACTTTGACCGCGGGAGGACCCGATGGATAACCTTGCCAAACCCACAAACCGCGTGCTGTTTTTAGTTAGCGTTGCCGTGACCGGCGCACTCGCGGGCGCCGCAGTCTGGCTGTTCTTCTTTGCGATGGAGCACGGCATCGACTATCTATGGACTGAGATCCCGCACGCACTGGGCGTCGCTTCGCCCGAGCTCGCCAGCGGCCCGTTTGGCTTTCTGCCGTACCCGTTTTTTGTCTGCCTGCTGGGCGGCCTGTTAATCGGTCTGTACGAAAAGCTTACGGGCGCCAAGACCGATAACCTCAATCAGGTGATGGCTAAGGTCAAGCAAGATGGGCGCTACCCGTACGACAACCTGGGCAAGCTTTCGCTCGCGGCATTGCTGCCGCTGCTGTTTGGCGGAAGTATTGGACCGGAGGCGGGCCTGACCGGCGTTATCGCGGGTCTGTGCAGCTGGGTTGGCGACCGCATGCGCCGCTTTGGCGCCGAGTTTAGGGAGCTCACACTGCTGGGTACCCAGGCTGCCCTGACGGCGCTCTTTACCGCGCCCGTCTTTGGCTTTGTGGCGCCGCTCGCCGGTAGCGCTGACGGCCAGGGCGAAGACGCCCACAATGAGTCCGCGTCCGACGAGATCACCATCAAGCTGCCCAAGGCGCAAAAGACGGTGGTCTATGGCATTGCGATTGCCAGCGGTCTGGGTGCCTACCTGCTGCTTGGCCAGCTTGTGGGCGGCGGCATGGGCATGCCCAGGTTCGAGTCCGCCGAGGTGGGCAACCTGGAACTTGCCTGGCTTATCCCCCTGTCGCTCGTCGGTACGGTCTGCGGCTGGCTGTACTTTGTTTCGGAGCACGCGAGCGAGGCCCTGGCGCACGCGATGGGGGAGCGCCCCATCGCCAAGGCAATGCTGGCCGGTCTGGTACTTGCCGCCTGCGGTACGGCTCTGCCCTTCACCATGTTTGCCGGCGAGACGCAGGCCGACGTGCTCATGGAAACCTATCTGACCATCCCCGCCGGCGTGCTCATCGCGACCGGTCTGGTTAAGGCCATGCTGACCCCCGCCCTCATCAATATGGGCTGGCGCGGCGGCCATTTCTTTCCCGTCATCTTCTCGGGCGTAAGCCTGGGCTACGGCCTTGCCATCCTCACCGGCGCCGATCCGGTATTTTGCGTCGCCGTCTGCACGGCATCGACGATGGGTGCGGTCATGCGTCAGCCGGTCATGGTCGTGGGCCTGCTGCTCATGTGCTTCCCACTCAAGGGTATCGTCTGCATGATCATCGCCGCCGTTATCGCCGCTGGCATTCCGCTGCCCAAGCCGCTGCGCAAGTAGTACGGTGGCGCACGCCGGGGACATGCCGTTTGCCACGGATTGGCGGGGAGGGGGCGATCACGCCCTTCGTAGATCGAGACTCGCGTGCTTACAAATCGCGTGCTCGGTAAACCTTGGTGCTGACGGTGCAGCTGATTGCACATAGCGCGAGGGCCAGTACGGCAATTCCTGCACACAGACAGCCAAGAACGGCGGGATCGGGATTCGCTCCGGCAATCGACATGAGCCAGTTGCTGATGGGGTTGGAGGAACCCAGCATTGCCATGGTGCCGCAGCCAAACAGGGCAAACAGGCCAAGGGAAAGGCGCAGCGCCTCCATGTGCCCAAAGCGAAAGAACAGCGGCTGTGTCAAGAATACCATCATGAGGGAGATGAGCATCGATGCCGCCGAGGCGATTGCGATTTCAAAGATCGTCTGGCATGTCGAAGGGATGCCCATGGGGTCGAAGAGCGGAAGGGCGAGGATGTTCAGAAGCGTAGCCGCGCATGCCATGACGACCGAGAAGACAACGATGCACAGGTAGCGTGCGCAAATAATGTCTTTGCGCGAGAACGGCAGCGTTGCCCGATAGCGCTCCCAGCCGTTTTGGTTATCGTAGCCAGCCAGTGAGTTCATGATCATGATGGGCGACATGGCGCTGACCGCGCAGGCGCCGGCGCTCATACCGGAATCACCGTCCGATGCGTTGGCAAGGGTCAGCACGACGAAGATGAACAGGCCGACGCCCGCAATGCTCGGGATGAGCGTGCGAGCGATGGCGAGCTCGGACATAAAGGCGCGTTTCATTTCGAAGCCCCTTTCAGCGTGAGGCGAAGATAGTCATCAATGGTTGCCCGATCGCAGGGAATCTCGGGAAAGGCCTCGAGCGTTTCGCGACGGTTGGGCACGAGCACGTCCACGCTATAGGCGTGGCGGGCGGCATGGGCACCTTCGACGCAAGCCATAAGCTCGGCGGCCAGCGCTTGGGTGCAGTGGGCGATGCCGGCGCGGTCGGTAATGTCCTCGCGTGGCAGGTCAAACACAATCGAGCCGTTATCGATGCAGATGACGCGGTCGGCAGCACGATCGAGGTCGGACGTAATGTGGCTCGAGAGCAGCACGCTGTGCAGGCCGTCGGAAACAAAGGCGAGCAGCTCATCAAGCAGCTCCTCGCGTGCCATGGGATCGAGGCCCGCGGTGGCTTCGTCCAAAACGAGCAGCTTGGCCTTGTGGCTGAGTGCGCAGGCAAGCTGCAGTTTCATGCCCATGCCGCGGGAGAGGTCCTTGACCTTTGTCTTGGGATCGAGGCCAAATCGGTTGATGAATCGGGCGAACGTTTCGCGGTCCCACGTGGGGTACGCTGGGCCTACGAGCGACTCGATCTGGCCCACCTTGAGCGTGGAGGGGAAGGGGCACGTGTCCAGGACAAGACCGATGTGGGAACGCAGGCAGCGCTGCGCCTCACCGGGTGCGTCGGCGCCACAGTGCTGCCCAAACAGGTGTACCTCGCCGGCATCGAGTTTGATAAGCCCAAGCGCGGCTCGAATCGTCGTTGTTTTGCCGGCACCGTTGGCACCCACAAAGCCGACGATCTGGCCAGGCTCCACGGCAAGCGTGACGTCGCGCAGCGAAAAACGGTCACTCACATGGCGTGAGATGCCTTTGAGTTCTAAAAGGTTTTGCATGGTATAGCCTTTCTTGCAGATGGCTACTGCATGGTTTCGGGGGCTACCAGGTCGAGCATCTCGTGCAGCTTGTCGCGCGTGACGCCCAGGGCCTCGGCTTGGCTTGCCGCTTTCGCGAGCAGCTCTTCGATATGGCAGAGCTGGTTTTCACGCAAGAGCTCTTGGTTGCCTTCGGCGACAAAACAGCCCTTGCCCTGCACGGTGCAGATAAAGCCGAGCTGCTCCAGGTCGGCGTAGGCGCGCTTGGTGGTGATGACGCTCACGCCAAGATCGCTCGCGAGTGCACGGATGCTGGGGAGTTTGGCTCCCGCAGCGAGTGCGCCCGAGAGTATCTGTGCTTTAACCTGCGAAGATATCTGCTCGTAGATGGGCTTGTCGCTCGAATTGGATAGGATGATGTCCACAGCGGCTCCTTAGCTGATGGGCTACACGTGTATATAACCGGTAAGCACAGTATATATACACTATATACAGTTATGCAAGAGGTAAATAGGGATTGTCCGCTCGTTCATTCATCTCAATCTGTAACATCTGGAACCGGTTTGGACGGCTACCTGTTACAGATTGAGATTTTGCTGGCGGACCCCATTTGGTTGTCTCAATCTGTAACAACTGGAGAAGTTTTTGGCTGCTAGATGTTACAGATCGAGATCTTTCTGGGACGCCCACCTGTTTGTCTTAATCTGTAACAGGTAGAGGTTCAAAAACCGTCTAGATGTTACAGATCGAGACAAACTGCTGCGGAGTGCCGCCATCGACTGCTACCCTAGGCCCCAACTGATGAATTTGTCCTGATAGGTGCCCTATGGCGGGATTTCGCGGCTACAATAGTGCGGTTACAACGACGTAATGCACTCAATGCAAGAAAGGATCCGCATGGCAAGCCTGTCGGATGAAATCTCGTCGCGCCGCACATTCGCGATTATCAGCCACCCGGACGCCGGTAAGACCACGCTTACCGAGAAGCTGCTGCTCTATACCGGCAGCATTCAGACCGCCGGCTCGGTCAAGGGCAAGAGCTCGGCCAAGCATGCCGTCTCGGACTGGATGGACATCGAGAAGGAGCGCGGTATTTCCGTTACCTCCTCGGTCCTGCAGTTCACCTACAACGGCGCCTGCGTCAACATCCTCGATACCCCCGGCCACCAGGACTTCTCGGAGGATACCTACCGTACCCTTATGGCCGCCGACGCCGCTGTCATGGTCATCGACGGCGCCAAGGGCGTCGAGGCCCAGACCAAAAAGCTCTTTAAGGTCTGCACGCTGCGTCACATTCCCATCTTCACCTTTGTGAACAAGCTCGACCACGAGGCTCGCGACCCGTTTGAGCTCATGGAAGAGATCGAGAATGTCCTGGGTATCAATACGTATCCCATGAACTGGCCGATCGGCAGCGGTCGTAACTTCCGCGGCGTGTTCGATCGTCAGACCCGTCGCGTTATCGCCTTTGAGGGCGATGGTCACGCCAACGCCACCAAGAAGGTCGCCGAGGTCGAGGCCGAGCTGGGCGACCCCGCCATGGATGAGCTCATTGGCGAGGAGAACCATAAGAACCTAATGGACGATATCGAGCTGCTCGATGGCGCCGGCGACGAGCTCGACTTGGATGCCGTGGCCTGCGGCAAGCTGAGCCCGGCGTTCTTTGGCTCGGCGCTCACCAACTTTGGTGTGGAGCCCTTCCTCAAGGAGTTCCTGCGTCTGGCCCCGACGCCGCGCGCCTATACCGATACGCTCACCAGTGAGCCGGTCGATCCTTGCCGCGACGACTTTAGCGGCTTTGTGTTTAAGATTCAGGCCAACATGGACAAGAACCACCGTGACCGCATCGCCTTTGTGCGCATTTGCTCGGGTAAGTTCGAGCGCGGCATGGATGCCTTTCACGTGCAGGGCAACCGCAAGCTCAAGCTTGCCACGGGCACGTCGATGATGGCCGATGACCGCGCCATCGTGGACGAGGCGTACGCGGGCGATATCGTGGGCCTGTTCGATCCGGGTATCTTTAGCATCGGCGACACCGTGTGCTCCGGCAAGCGCCACGTGCAGTATCCGCAGATCCCGACGTTTGCCCCCGAGATGTTCGCTCGCATTACGCAGGTCGACACGCTCAAGCGCAAGCAGTTCGTCAAGGGCATGGAGGAGCTTGCCCAGGAGGGCGCCATCCAGATCTTCCGCGAGCTGGGTGCCGGCATGGAGAGCGTCATTGTGGGCGTGGTCGGCGTACTGCAGTTTGAGGTGCTCGAGCGCCGCCTCAAGGCTGAGTACCGTGTTGAGGTTCGTCGCCAGCCGCTGCCCTATACGGACATCCGCTGGATCCAGAACGACCCCGATACTATCGATATCCCGGGCCTTTCGCTCATGCGCGACACGCTGCGTGTCGAGGACATGCGCGGCGGTAAGCTACTGCTGTTCACGAGCCCGTGGAACGTGGATTGGGCAACCGACCACAACCCCGACCTGATCCTGTCGGAGTTTGGCAACGTAGCCTTTTAACGCATTGGCGCGGTGGTCCTGTGGGGCTGCCGCGCCGTTTGTTTGCCTTATGCCGCGCGAGCGGCTATCATACCCACCGTCGTCTCAAGACCGGGGCGTCCGAGCAGTTCGGGTCCGATATCCTGCTCGTTAAACCTAAAACCAAAGGAGTACATAATGATCAAGAAGGTCATGGAGGACTACAAGGTCCTGTTGCGGAGCATTCCCGCGGCAACGGTTTCGCTGTTTTTCGTGAGTGTCATCATGATGAACCTGCTGGCCAACAAGGAGCTTATCAGCCTGCCGTATCTGGCGCTCGATTGCGGCTTTGTGGTGAGCTGGGTCTCGTTTTTGTGCCAGGACATGATTTGCAAGCGCTTTGGCGCCAAGGCGTCCATTAAAATCTCTATCCTCGCGCTGCTGGTCAACCTGGCCGTGAGCCTGTGCTTTTGGGCATGCTCGCTCACGCCCGGCATGTGGGGCGCCTACTACGACACGGGCATGATTGAGGTCAACACTGCCCTTAACGCCACCATCGGCGGCACCTGGTACGTGGTGCTGGGCTCTTCGCTGGCAATGCTCGTTTCTGCCGTGGTTAACTCCACGCTCAACCAGTCGCTCGGCCGTATGCTCAAAAAGAATAACTTTGCGAGCTTTGCCTTCCGTTCCTATGTGTCTACGGGTGTTGGCCAGTTTATCGACAACCTGGTCTTTGCCATTGTGGTGAGTCACACGTTCTTTGGCTGGACCTGGGTGCAGGTTCTTATGTGCTCGCTGACCGGCGCTGTTGCCGAGCTACTGTGCGAGGTCTTCCTGAGCCCCGTGGGCTACAAGGTCGTGCGCGGCTGGGAGCGCGAGAATGTGGGTTCCGAGTACCTCGAGCGCCACGCAACCGCCTAAGGAGCAAGTATGCGGGTTTTGATCACGGGCGCTTCGGGCGGTATCGGAGCCGCGTGCGTGCAGCGCTTTTTGGACGAGGGCCACGAGGTCGTGGGCTTTGATCTTTTGCCGGCGGCGATCAAACACGAGTGCTACCGCCATCTGATTGTTGATGTCCGCGAGCCTGACTCGTTTCCAGGTGACCTTGAACCCCAGGTGATCGTGAACGTTGCCGGTACGCAGGATTCGGCCGACGACATCGCCGCCAACCTGTGTGGCACCATCAACGTGACCGAGCGCTATGCCTTTGTGGGGGAGGGGCTTGCCGCCAAGCCGGCGCCGGCTATCAAATCCGTGGTCAATGTGGGGTCGGCGAGTGGGCATACGGGATCGGAGTTTCCCGCCTATGCCGCCAGCAAGGGCGGCGTTATCGCCTACACCAAGAACCTTGCAAACCGTCTGGCGCCGCAGGCCATCGCCAACAGTGTGGACCCGGGTGGCGTTATCACGCCGCTCAACCGTTGCGTGATGGAAGACGAACATCTGTGGAACCAGATTATGGAGCTCACGCCGCTTAGGCGCTGGGCCACTGCCCAAGAGATTGCCGAGTGGATCTACTTTGTGGGCGTGACCAACCGGTTTATGACCGGGCAGAGCCTGCTGATCGATGGCGGCGAGGCCGGCCGCACGCAATTTATTTGGCCCGAATAGGAAAAGCGCCCGATGGGAAGCCGTCGGGCGCTTTTTTGATGTATCGGTTTTTAGCCGAGGCAAGTCCAGTTGACTGGGGTCGAGCCGTGCTGTTCGAGTAGCCGATTGGCTGCCGAGAAGGGGCGCGATCCCATAAAGGCGGGGAGTTCTGCCGTGGCACGGTTGGCCGAAAGCGGCGAGGGGTGCGTGGAGGCCAGACAGAACTTGTCGGTTGCCTTGCCCGCGCCAGTTGCGACGAGCTTACCTTCGACCATCTGCTGGGCAAAGCGGCCCCATGCCAAAAAGACTACCGACTGGGGCAGCTGACAGCAGCGTTCGATAACGTAGTCGGTGAGCGTGCTCCAGCCCAGTTTGGCGTGCGAGTTGGCGGCATGCTCGCGCACGGTGAGCGTAGTGTTGAGGAGCAGGACGCCCTGTTGTGCCCATGGGGTTAGGTCTCCCGTGGCGGGAATGGGGCAGCCCAGATCGGCTTTGAGCTCCTTATAGATGTTGCGCAGGCTCGGCGGCAACTTGGTTTGCGTCGCGGGGACCGAGAACGACAGTCCCATGGCCTGGTTGGGCCCGTGATAGGGGTCTTGACCCAAGATGACAACTTTGACCTGGTCGGCCGGCGTGTAAGCGAGGGCATTGAGGATGTCGTCTTGTGCCGGGTAGATAGTCTGCTCGGTACGCAAAAGGGCGATGCGCTCGAGCAGCTGGTTCGTAGTGTCACGTACCGGCTGCGGCGCATCGCCCAACCAAGTTGCTATGTTGCGGTCGCGGGTCGCGGCGTCCATGGGGCTCCTTTACGTCAGATGCTTTGTTGGCATCTATTGTAAAGGCGCACCGGTTGCCTTTATGCCACGGCTGTATGAAGAGTAGGATCTACGAGACGTGCTCGGGCGCTCCTGCCATGCGAGCCTGTCCATGTGCGCGGAGGCGCGGAAGCTCGACGGTTGCCACCATGACGCCGGTGAGGATGAGGGCTGCGCCAAAGAAGGCGATGGGGCTCAGGACCTCGCCGACCAGGAAGAACGAGAAGACGGCGGAGCATACCGGCTCGAGCGAGAAGGCAAAGCCGGTGGTCTCGGCGGGCACGTGGGGCTGCACGAGCGTCTGGGTGATAAAGCCGTAGGCAGAGCAGATGAGTGCGAGCGCGACGACAACGACGATCTCGCTCGGCGTGCTGGGAAGCGTGAAGCCGCCAAAGACGCATGCGGCAATGCCCGAGAACAGGCCGCCGAAGCCCAACTGCCAAACGCCCAGAGCCAGCGGGTCGACATCTTCGACAAAGCGCTTCGCCACAATGATGTGGCCGGCATAGACAAAAGCGGAGAGCAGCATGATGAGCGCGCCCGGGTTCAGGCTGGTGAAGTCGGCGCCCGAGAGCAGCAGCATGCCGCAGGTGACGATGGCGGTGCCGATGAGCACTTTGCGCTCGGGGGCACGACGCAGCAGGGCGGCGTTGGCAAACGGCACGATCACGACCGTCAGGCTCTGCAAAAAGCCGGCGGTGGAGGCGGAGGTGAGGCTGGAGCCCAGGCACATGCAGGTGAGCTCGGTTGCCATAATGGCGCCGATGATGGCGGCGCGGACCATAAGGTCACGGTTGATGCGCAACGCGTGCTTGTGGAAGAGCAGCAGGCAAGCCGCAAAGGCGATGATGCAGCGCAGCGCGACGATACTCGTGGCGTTCATGCTGTCCATGCCGATCTTCATGAGGGGGTACGAAAAGCCCCATGCGACGGGAACGGAAAATGAGAGCGCGATTGCTTTTTTGCGATCCATGGGACTCCTTTTGTTACAGAACGGTTTCGTAAAAAGGATTCTGCTCCCAGATATTGATGTAGTAAAGCGAATGTATCTTCAGTATGATTAAGAAACGCTAATGTTGGCAGAAAAAGCGCTGGCAAAACGTTTTACGGCTGCATTGATGTGGAGGCACGATGGCATCGCGGTATCAGATTGTTTGTATGGTGGTCGATTGCGGCAGCCTGAAACGCGCGGCGGACGAGTTGGGCTATACGCAAAGTGCAGTGAGCCAGGCCGTCAAGGCGCTCGAGCGCGAGCTGGGCACCACGCTTATCGAGCGCGGTAAGCAGGGCGTTTCGCTTACGCGCGACGGTAAACAATATCTGCCGTACCTGCGCCAGATTGTGACCGCCGAGGCCGAGCTCGAGGGCAAGCGCCAGGAGCTGCTGGGGCTTTCGTCGACCGATATTCGCATCGCGACGTTTACCAACGTGAGTCGTACCGTGCTGCCGCGTGTGATTCGCGACTTTGGGGCGCTGCACCCGGGCGTACGCTTCACCCTCAAGCAGGGCGATTACACGCGCAACGCTCAATGGGTGCACGATGGCGTGGTTGATTTTTGTTTTACGGCGCGCGGATTTACCGCTGGGCTCGAGAAGCGCGTGGTCTATCACGACGAGTTGGTGGCATTGTTGCCGGCCGCGCATCCGCTGGCGGCAAAGGAAAAGGTGACGCTCGCCGACCTGGCGTCCGAGCCGTTTGTACTGTTGGATGAGGGCGAACAGAGTCTGGTGCTCGATGCATTTGCGGCGCATGGGCTGTCGCCGCACGTGACGAGTGAGGTGACCGACGACTACACCATCATGGCGATGGTGGAGGAGGGCCTGGGCGTGAGCATGCTCTACCGTCGTACTGTGGAGGGCATGCGGGCCGATATTCGCGTACGCCCCATCGTGCATGCCCCCTCGCGCGACGTGGTGGCCGCCTGGCGCAGCTGGGACACCATGCCTATCGCCACGAGGCGCTTTATCGACTATATGAGCTCGCATATTGTCAATTAATGACTGGCGTGGCGTTGAGTGCGGTGTTTAGCGGGCTGTCGCTTTGGCTTGGGTGGCGCGATAGGTGCGTGCCGGGTGGCAGAGTAGTACCGCCACGACCATAAAGAATGCCGTGGTGCCCAGGCTGATGGGGTAGACCATCATGATGTTCGCAAAGGTGCGGAAGTGCGGGAACACGCAGAACACCCAATAGAAGCGGATGCCGCAGACGCAGATCATGGTGATGAGGGCCGGCGTGAGCGAGATACCAAAGCCGCGCAGGTAGCCCGACATGTTTTCGTAGAACATGCTAAAGGCGTACGCCGGGAAGATCGAACATACGCGGATATAGCCGATCGAGACGATGTTGGGATCGCTGTTGAACAGCGACAAGATCTCGCGCCCCAGGCCAACAATAACGATAATTGTGGTGAGTGCGACGATACCGCCTTCGACTAGGCAGACCTTGAGCGTTTTGGTACAGCGGTCGATCTGGCGGGCACCGTGGTTTTGTCCCACAAAGGTGGTGCAAGCCTGGCTAAAGCTGTTGAGCAGGTTGTAGCACACGTACTCCAGGCTCATGGCGGCGCTCGATGCTGCCATGACCTCGGTGCCCAGGCTGTTGATGGCAGACTGGATGATGATGTTGGCGACGGCAAAGACAGCGCTTTGGATGCCGGCGGGCAGGCCGATCTTGACGATGCGCTTGAGGGCGACGGGGTCGATAGCCAGGTCGCGCGGGGTGACGCGGACGACGGAGTCGGTCTTGAGCAGACGGATAAAGAGCGTGGCGGCGCTGACGGTGTAGGCGATAGCGGTGGCGATGGCGACGCCCGCGACGCCCCAGTGGAGTACGGGGACAAAAATGAGATCCAGGCCAATGTTGAGGACGGTGGACACGGCAAGCGCCTGCAGCGGCATGCGGGTGATGCCGACGGAGCGGAAGATCGCGGCCTCAAAGTTGTAGAGCAAGATCGAGGGCATGCTGAGCAAAAAGACGCGCAGATAGAGTGAGGCGAGCGGCATGGTCTCGGCGGGAACGTTGAGCGCGGCGAGCATGGGCTCGGCAAAGATCTCGCCCAGTGCGATGACGACAAAGCCCACGAGTGCCATTAAAATCGAGGTATGGACGGCGCGTTTGACCATGTTCTGATCGTTGCGGCCGATAGCGTTGGCGATGACCACGTTGGAGCCAAGCGACATGCCAATAAACAGGTTGAGCATAAGACTGGTAAGCGGAACATTGGAGCCGACCGCCGCCATGGCGAGGGTTCCCTGGTCGCCCGAGAAGTTACCGATGATGACCGTGGCGATGAGGTTCGACAGCTGCTCCAAGATGCTCGTGGCGGCCACGGGGAAGGCGAACAGGGGAATATTGCGCCACAGCGAGCCGGTGGTCATGTCAATGTGCTTAGATGCGGTATCAGCCATACGCTCTCAATCTCTAACATGCTCTTTCGTGCTTATTTGCGCAGACAATGATACTCCTAATGCAACCATCCGGCACTTAGGGACGTACCTTTTCTGTCGACAGCTGGGGACACTCCTTATCTCTTCTAACTAGTCATTCAAGAACGTCCCCAATGACTAGGTGGGGAAGGCGTGCGACAATGGTGGGCGTTGTGTTGTTCGCGCTAAGGAGTTGCCATGTTGTTGTGTCCCGTTTGCCATGAGCCGTTGGTGGATGACGAACGCGGTGCTGCATGCGCGGGCGGGCATCGGTTTGACCGTGCGCGCGAGGGTTATCTGTACCTACTGCGCTCGTCCAAGAGCGGCGACTCCATGGGTGATCCCAAGTCGCAGGCGCGCAGTCGTCGCGACTTTCTAAACCGTGGCTACTATGCGCCGTTGCGCGATGCAATGGTCGAGCTCGTGCGCGAACGAGCTCAGCGGTGCGCGGCTACGTCGGACAAGCCGCTGGCCTTGCTCGATATTTGCTGCGGCGAGGGCTACTACACCAGCGCCATGGGCGCGGTGCCGGGCGTGGACGCTTACGGGTTCGACTTGGGCAAAGAGATGGTGCGCCTGGCCGCCAAGCGCGGCGATGCGACCTATTTTGTGGCCAATATGAAGGATATCCCCGTGGCCGATGGCGCCTTCGATATGGTGACCGAGCTCTTTGCTCCCTTTAACGAGCGCGAATTTGCCCGCGTGCTGGTGCCCGAGGGCTCGCTCTACACCGTGGTGCCGGGCGCCCGTCATCTCTTTGGGCTCAAGGAGGTGCTCTACGACACGCCGTACCTTAACGATGAGAAGCTGCCGCAGACCACCGAGCTCGAGTTGGTCGGAACGCAGCGGGTATCTGCGAATATTACGCTCCAGACGCAGGCCGACATCGAAGCGGTGTTCCAGATGACGCCGTACTACTATCGCACGCGCCCTGCCGACAAAGAGCGCCTGGCAAACTTGGACACCCTTCAAACCGACATCGACTTCATCATCGCCGAGTACCGCCACTAACCTACCAAAAAGGGACAGGTTTGTTTTGGTAGGTTTTGTCTGGGCAAACGTAAAGGGCCGACCGCGGAGATGCGCGATCGGCCCTTTTTAGTTGCTTGGCTGCAGAGCTTATGAGAAGCGAGCGCTTACAGGCGGTCCTTGTTCTCGGCCTTAACGGCGTGCGCCTGCTGAACAAAGAACAGGTCGTACACCACGATGACAAAGGCGACGATATTGACGGAGCTGCCGCCGAGCGCGGGAAGCGTGAGCGCGGCCTGGAGGAGCGTGGCTGCCGCGGCGACGATGCCGAGCTTAAACGCGCCATCCACCTGCGAAGGCTTGTTGGCGCCCTTGATACCCGCAACACCTGCGGCAAGGTCGACAAGGCCCTTAACAATCACCACAACAGCGGCGAGCGTGGCGTTCGATCCGTAAGCGGATCCAAAATTGCCGGTAACAATGCCGGCAATTCCGATGACGAGGCTGGCGATGCCCAGAACAAAATAAATCAGGGCAAGGATTTTGAGTGTCTTGCGAGCAGCGCTCATAGCTGGTCCTTTCGATGCGGGCGCGGAGAATCTGTCGCGCCCAGGTTACGGCACATATCGTGAAGCACATTGTAGTTCAACGGGACGATGCATGCGTTTGAAAGCGTCTCTTGCCTGTACGGTCCAACCTTTCAAAAAGGAAAGCTGGACGTAAGCCAAATCGATGGCAGCTCATGTGCGGCGCTGCGATGATGAGGCCGTAACAAGGAGCTGGTCTCAAGGAGGAGTCATGATGTACGGAGCAGGGCAAGTACGAGAGCCGCGGTCGCTGGGAAGGCGCATGAGCGATTCTGTGATCGCTGCCGTGTGCACGGGGTTGATGGCGGTGCTTTGCATTGGGATGCTGTGGGCCATGTCGCATGTGGGACAATAGCGGATGGTTGGGCGCTGGCATAAACGGCGCCCCGCGTATTCGTTTGTTTGTTAAGGAGTGTCCATGGGCGTCGCCGATCCCTTTTCTGTTGCTCGAGCCGCGGGGCTTGAGCTGATCGGGAAGTCCGAGGGCCTCACGCTCACCGACGGCACGATGGAGCTGCGTGCCGATTTTGGCCGCATGCTTCCGCGGCTCAAACAGGGCCGTCTGCAGCAAGAGCTGTTGGTAAAGGCTGCGCGCGCAAAAGGCATCGAGCGCCCATGGGTGATTGATGCCACGGCAGGCTTTGGCGAGGATTCGCTGCTGCTGGCTGCCGCGGGCTTTACCGTCGATCTGTATGAGCAGGATTGCGTGATTGCGGCGCTCCTCAAGGATGCCTTGGATCGCGCAGCAGATGATCCGGCGCTTGCGGTTGCCGTGTCGCGCATGCGCCTTCATGCGGGCGAGGACAGCATTGCCGGTCTTCGCCATGTAGCTGAGTTGATCGGGCGGGGCGAGCTTGCCGCCCCCGACGTGGTGTATCTGGACCCCATGTTTCCCGAGCGCACCAAAAGTGCGGCGGTCAAAAAGAAGTTCCAACTCTTGCACCATCTGGAACAGCCATGTACCGATGAGGAATCGCTGGTCGAGGCGGCGCTTGCTGTGCATCCGCGCAAGGTCGTTATCAAGCGGCCGGTGAAGGGCTCGCTGCTTGCCGGCGTTAAGCCGAGCTATCGACTTGCGGGCAAGGCCGTTCGTTACGATGTTTTGGTGCCGCCGCGCCCGTAGCTTGCGTGCGATGGTTGGCGCTCCGTCGGTGCCGTGCCGATGCGGTGCCTATTTCCAAGGGTGCGACGTCAGATGCCAGCCGCCGCAGTATTCGCATTTGTAGCAGGCCAAACCACGCCGCCCGCGGTTTTCGCAGTCGGCCATAACGGCCTCGGCCTCGGCGCGCGTGTCGTAACGGTTTTTGCGTTCGCACGACTTGTAGCGCCAGGCTTCATCGCGCTCGGCGTTCAGGGCGTCGCGGCGCTCGTCTTCGCGCGCAAACAGGTCGCTCATATCGCCGCCGGTAGCAGCGCCCAAAAACTCGCTTTTGGCCTTTGACCAGGCGGCTCGCTTTTTGCTTCCCATCTGCTTCGCGCCTCTCTCCAAACGCTGGTATCATTGCCCAATCAAAGTGATACCAATAAACGTGAGGTCGCCGCGTGATGATCAGAAAAACCCTCGATACCGACATTCCCGCCGTCATGGCCATCTATGACGCCGCCCGCGCCTTTATGCGCGCGCATGGCAACGCCACGCAGTGGCCCGAGGGCACGCCTTCGGCCGAGCAACTGGCTGCCGATATTGCCGCTGGTGGTAGTTACGTGTGTGAAGTCGACGGTCGCGTGGTGGCGACGTTTGCCTTTTTACCGGGTCCGGACGAGTGCTATGACGTAATTGAGGACGGTCAATGGCGAAGCGACACTCCGTACGCCGTGCTGCATCGTGTGGCATCCGACGGCACCGTGCACGGTATCACGGCTGCGATGTTTGCCTTTGCCAAGGAGCGCGCCGATCACCTGCGTATCGACACACATCAGGACAACCTGCCCATGCAGGGAGCCATCGCCAAGGCCGGGTTTAAGCGCGCCGGTATCGTATATGTGTCGGACGGTACGCCGCGCGTCGCGTTTGATTGGCTGCGCGAGGCATAAGAGCGGGGACGCGTATCAACAATTTGCACGAACGAAAATGGCCCCGGGTGGGGCTATTTTCGTTCGCTGCGCTGTTTTGCAAGCCGGCTTTCGCAAGGCGCGAACCTACGAAAATCGCCGCGCGGCAACGCAGGGCGATGAGCTCGGTCGGGGGATAGGGCCCGCTTCGCCCGCCGGCCCGTTAATTGTATCATCCAGTGTGGAACGAGGATGCCCGTTGCCGCGTGCGATGGGCTTGCAATAAGAGGAGAGCCATGTCGAAGCAAGCGGTCGTTGGAATCTTGGCGCATGTCGATGCCGGCAAGACCACGCTGGCTGAGGCCATGCTGTTCAACGCGGGTCGTATTCGCAAGCGCGGCCGCGTGGACGATGGCGATTCGCATCTGGACACGAACGCGATCGAGCGCGAGCGCGGTATCACGATCTTCTCGTCACAGGCTGTGCTCGACCACGGTGAAACCCACGTCATGCTCGTGGATGCACCGGGGCATGTCGATTTTTCTGCCGAGGCGGAGCGCACGTTGTGCGCCCTGGACTACGCGATTTTGGTTGTGGGTGCCAACGATGGCGTGCAGGGGCATACCGAAACCCTGTGGCGCCTGCTTGCGCGCTATGACATCCCGACGTTCATCTATATCAACAAAATCGATTTGGAGAATCCCGGCCGCGATGTTTTGCTGGCACAACTTGGGCAACGTCTTTCCGAGGGCTGTCTGGATGCCAACGAACTGCTGGCGGGCGGCGCCGTTCAGGAGGACGCTGCTGCGTTGGACGAGGCGGCGCTCGAGGAGTTTCTTGATGCGGGTGAGCTTTCTGTCGCAACGCTGTCGCGCATGGTTGCCGAGCGCAAGCTCTTTCCCTGCTTTGCTGGCTCGGCGCTCAAGGACCGAGGTGTGGACGAGCTACTCGACGGCATGTGTACTCTGATGCACGAGCGAACATGGCCCCAGGAGTTCGCCGCGCGTGTCTACCGCGTGAGTCGTGGAGACCGTGGCGAGCGTCTTGCCTGGGTCAAGGTGACGGGCGGTGTACTGCGTGCAAAGCAAGTTGTCGAGGGATGCTCTGGCGCCTCCACTTGGGAGCAAAAGATCGACCAGGTGCGCATCTATAACGGCGAGAAGTATGAGCTTGCTCAAGAAGTTGCTGCTGGCGGTATTTGTGCCGTGACGGGTCTTGCGCACGTTCGCCCGGGGGACGCCCTGGGCGCGGAGCCCGCGGGCGATGCGCCTGTCATTGCGCCGGTCCTCACCTATACGGTGCTTCCGGGCGAACACGATGTCCACGCGGTGTTCAAAGCGCTGACTGAGTTAGCGGACGAAGATCCCATGCTCGGCGTAAGCTGGAATACGCATCTGGAGCAGATTCACCTGCAGTTGATGGGCGCCGTGCAGCTCGAGGTCGTGCAGCGGGTGTTGGCCGATCGTTTTGGCCTTGCGGTCGAGTTTGAGCCCGGCGGCATTCTCTATAAGGAGACTATTTCGCAGCCGGTCGAGGGCGTGGGCCACTTTGAGCCACTGCGCCACTATGCCGAGGTGCATCTGCGTCTGGAGCCGTTGCCGGCGGGCTCGGGCGTGCAGTTTGGCACCGTGACCTCGACCGACGAGCTCGATCTTAACTGGCAGCGTTTGGCACTCACCAACGCCATGGAGCGCGACCACTTGGGCGTGCTGACCGGCTCGCCCATCACCGATGTGTGCATTACGCTCACGGGCGGCCGCGCGCATGCCAAACACACCGAGGGCGGCGATTTTCGCCAGGCCACGTACCGCGCGATTCGCCAGGGGCTCATGCAGGCGCGTGAGGCCGGCGCGGCGGTGCTGCTGGAGCCGTGGTACCACTTTGAGCTTGAGGTGCCGGGGGAGTGCGTGGGCCGGGCGCTCTCGGATGCCACGCGCATGGGTGCCGAGTACGAGCCACCGACGATGGCGGGGGACCGGGCAAAGCTTGTGGGTCGCGTGCCGGCATCTGAGGTGCAGGATTACGCGCTGGAGGTGGCTGCCTACACGAGTGGTCGTGGGCATCTGTATCTAGAGTTCGCCGGCTATGCGGCTTGCCATGATGCCGAGCGCGTCATCGAGGCGGCCGCCTATGAGCCCGAGGCCGATCTGCCCAACACGCCCGACTCGGTCTTTTGCTCTCACGGCGCCGGCTACACGGTCAAATGGTACGACGTGCCCGCCGCAGCGCACGTAAAGGTCGATCCCGCCACCTTCCGCCCTTGGCGAGCAGCAGACGCCGAGTTTTTCGGCCACATGTGACAGAGGGGCAGCCCCTTTGGCAGATTCAGTTGGTATAACTCGGTATAAGTTGGTATAACTATTACCAGGGTTTGCCAATCCGAGGAGGCCGACATGAATCCAAATCCCTTTAAGCCAACGGCAGGCAAGCGGCCTCCGATACTCATCGGCCGCGAGTCGGTCATCGAAGATTTCGAGGAAGGACTCGATAACGGCGCCGGAGCGCCGGGCAGGCTCATGCTCATTACGGGAAACCGCGGCTGCGGCAAGACGGTTCTCCTGCGGGAGCTGCAACGTCTGGCCAGCGAGCGCGAATGGGCGGTTGTCTCCGATTCCGCTTCTCTTGGCTTATGCGATCGCTTGGCCGACGCGCTTCGCTCGAATAGGCCCGTTGTGACGTCAATGGAGTTCGGTCCGTCGTTTGGCCGGATGTCGGTCGAGGCGGCGCGGGCAAAGGGCGAAACGTTGCGAGGGCTGGTCAACGAGCGCCTCAAGAAGCTCGGTCCAGGCAAGGGCATACTGTTTGCGATTGACGAGGCGCAATCTGCGTCTATCGAGGAACTGGCGGCTCTTGCCGTTCTCTATCAGCAAGTGCTCGGAGATCAGGATGCTACGGGATTGCCCGATAGCGACCAGCGCGGTCTTGCGCTGGTGTTCGCTGGATTGCCCAGTATGGTTGATGACTTGCTCGAAGAGCCGAGCGTGACGTTTTTGCGCCGTGCCCAGCAGCGTACGCTGGGGGCGATTTCTTTGCCCAAGGTGCGCGATTCATATATCCAGACAGTCAAAGACGCTGGTCTTTGCCTTGATGCGGGGACGGCGGACCTTGCGGCACACAAGAGCATGGGGCATCCATATATGGTTCAGCTGGTGGGCTATTACATGTGGCGGTCTGCTGTTCGACGCGGCTCGCAGGTCATCGAAAGGCGCGATGTCGAGGATGGCCATGCGGATGCCGTCTCCGAGTTTTACGAAGCGGTTGACGCGCCCCTGTATTACGGGCTGCGCAGTCCGCAACGCCTCTTTATCGAGGCCATGGCTGCTGACGAGGGTAAACCGACGCGCATGGCGGATATCATTGAGCGCTGCGATCGCACTCAGAGCTGGGCGAGCAAATATCGCGCAAGCCTGATTCGCGAGCGCGTCATCGAAGCTGCCGGATACGGCCTCGTCCGGTTTACCGTGCCCATGCTGGGCGCGTACATTCGCGATCGAGTTTTATGGCATGAGTAGGGTGATAAAGATGACGGAACAGAAGATGAGTCCGCAGGCTATCGAGGTGCGTGGCGCGTGCGTCCATAACCTCAAAGACATCGATATCGATATTCCGCTGGGAAAGCTGGTGGGTATTGCCGGCGTATCGGGTTCGGGCAAGAGTTCGCTGGCGCTGGGAGTTCTTTATGCCGAGGGCTCGCGTCGCTACTTGGAAGCACTCAGCACCTATACTCGCCGTCGCCTGACGCAGGCCGAGCACGCTCAGGTGGACGAGGTGCTGCACGTGCCGGCGGCGCTCGCATTGCATCAGCGCCCCAGCGTGCCGGGCGTGCGTTCCACCTTTGGCACCATGACCGAGCTCAACAATAGCCTGCGTCTGCTCTTTAGCCGCTGCGCCCATCACGTGTGCCCGCATTGCGGGACGCGTGTGGAGCCGAGCCTTAACGTGGCTGCGGGCCTGTCGCTCACGTGCCCCGCATGCGGCCGCGAGTTCTACGCGCCGGGTGCCGAGGACCTTGCCTTTAACAGCGGCGGTGCGTGCCCCACCTGTGGCGGCACCGGTGTCATGCGCGAGGTGGACGAGGCGAGCCTGGTGCCCGACGAGTCAAAGACTATCAACGAAGGTGCGGTCCTTCCCTGGGGCACGCTCATGTGGGATCTGATGAAGCAGGTGGCTGGCGAGATGGGCGTGCGCACCGACGTGCCATTTAACCAGCTCACGCCCCAAGAGCGCGACATCGTGTTCCATGGTCCGGCGGTTAAAAAGCACATTCTCTACGTGCCCAAAAACGGCGAGGGCGCCACGCCGCTCGATTTCACCTATTACAACGCCGTCTATACCGTTGAGAATGCGCTCGCCAAGGTCAAGGACGATAAGGGCTTAAAACGTGTTGCGCGCTTTTTGCGCGAGGGAGCATGCCGTGATTGCGGCGGCACGCGTCTCTCCGAGGCTGCGCGCCAGCCCCAGGTGCGCGGTATCAATCTGGCGCAGGCGGCGGCCATGACGCTGGGCGAGGCGATTGAGTGGGTGCGCGGGGTGCCTACGTCCTTGCCGCCCGAGATGCGGCCCATGGCAACGGATATCTGCGATTCGTTTTTGAGCGCGGCCCGTCGTCTGGTCGACCTGGGTCTCGATTACCTTTCACTCGATCGCGCCGGCGCCACGCTCTCCACGGGCGAGCGCCAGCGCGTGCAGCTCGCCCGCGTGGTGCGCAACCGGTCGACGGGTGTGCTCTATGTGCTGGATGAACCCTCGATTGGCTTGCATCCTGCCAATGTCGACGGCTTGGTAGGCGTGATGCGCGATCTGGTGGATGACGGCAACACCGTGGTTGTTGTTGACCACGATACGCGCGTGCTGGCGGAAGCCGACTATCTGGTCGAGATGGGTCCCGTTGCCGGAGCGGGCGGTGGCAATGTGATTGCCGCGGGTACGGTGGATGAGGTCGAGCAATCGCAGAGCAGCCGCATCGCCCCGTTTTTGCGCTCGGAGTCCAAGCGCTTGCGTCCGCAGGTGACTGACGAGGAAATGTTCGACCAGGGCCATATCCGCATGGCGACCGATGCCATCCATACCGTCAAGCCGCTCGAAGTCGATATCCCGCGCGGCCGTCTCGTCGCGGTGACGGGCGTTTCGGGTTCGGGCAAGACGACGCTGGTGCTCGAGACACTCATCCCGGCACTTAAGGCACAGGCAGCCAGCGAGCGCCTGCCAAAACACGTGCGTTGGGTCGATGCCGAGGGCATTGCACGTGCCAACCTGATTGACGCCACGCCCATCGGTGCCAACGTGCGCTCGACGGTAGCGACCTATGCCGACATCCATGATGAGCTGCGACGCGCCTTCGCCCGCACGCCCGAGGCAAAGGCAGCCGGCTACAAGGCGGGTGCCTTCAGCTACAACACCGGTGCCTTGCGCTGCCCTACGTGCGATGGAACGGGCTCGATTTCGCTCGACGTGCAGTTTTTGCCCGACGTCGAGATCGTCTGCCCGGCATGCCGTGGTTCGCGCTACGCCGAGGCCGCCTCGCATATCCATCGCGAGGGCAAGGACGGCAGTCTGCTTACGTTGCCGCAGCTCATGGACATGAGTGTGGACGAGGCCCTCGACGCCACGGTGGGACTCAAGAAGGTTCAGACGCGCTTACAGACCTTGCACGACCTGGGCCTGGGTTATCTCACGCTCGGTGAGCCCACGCCGGCGCTCTCGGGCGGCGAGGCACAACGCCTTAAGCTCGCGAGCGAGATGGGCCGCGTGCAGGACGATGCCGTATTTGTGTTCGACGAGCCCACGATCGGCCTGCATCCGCTCGATGTCCAAGTGTTGCTGAGTGTGTTCGACGGCCTCGTTGCCAAGGGCGCCACGGTTATCGTGATCGAACACGATCTCGACCTTATCCGCAACGCCGATTACGTGATCGACATGGGCCCGGGCGGTGGCGACGCGGGCGGGCAAATCGTCTGCGCCGGTACGCCGGGTGACATCGCGGCCTGCCCCGCAAGCATCACCGGTCGCTACCTATAGACAATGAGGCAAAGGGACAGCCCCTTTGCCTCATTGATGCTTATTTCACGCATTGAGCCGCGAGATAGTCGCGGAAGAATGGCAATTCAAATGCGACGAGCCCTCGTCCTCGTTCCCCGATGATGCCGGCATCTATCATGCGGCGTCGGTAGCGGGAGACCTGCTGTGGCGAACGCTTAAGGCGCTCGACAAGGTCAGCGGTGGTGGACTCTTCCTCGTCATCGAGCATGGCGATGAGGAATCGCTTGTCCTCTGCAGTGAGTTCCCGATAGGTTGCCGCGAGGATTCGGTCGTCCATCTCGTCGCGCGCGATTTTGATTCCCAGGTCAAAGTCGCGTGACGAGATTTCCTTCGAATCGCTTGTGAGATCCCAGGCACGGTAACCTACGAGTTGCAATAGGAAGGGAAATCCAGAGATCGAGCGAACGGCTCTATCAATTCCCTCAGCATCTGCCAGGCGATCGTTTTCCTGGATTGTGCGAATCAAGGCCTCGCGCACGTCATAGTCGGCAATGCGACCCAGATGATATTGTTGGGCGCGGCGAAGGAACGAGACCGTCTTGTGGTTCAGCAACGTAGAGACGTTGTTGGGAAGTCCCGCCATAAGCAAGGCGACGCGTTTCCCATCGGTCACAAAGTGCTGATACGTCGCTGCGAGTTGGATCATCTCGTCGAGTGTCGGGTCCACCTCGTCAACCGTGACGAGCAGACCGGTGCCCGCCTCGTTGAGCTGGTCGATGATGTCGCTCATGCGATAACGCCAGGTTGAAGCATCGTGAACGCGATTGACCTCGACGCTGCCGAGCGGTGCAATTCCGAGACCGGTGACTTCGAAGTTCTTAGACGGGTCGATAAGATGGCCGGCAGCACGTTTCGCCCCGAACTCGATTTCCTCAAGCATTCCCGGGAGCGCGGTCGTCTTTACGGCTATCCAGCCGTGGGATTCCGCCCTTGTCGCGAGCGACGACATGAGAGCGGTTTTACCGGTTCCACGTGCGCCTGAGAAGATCGAGGTCAATTCTGGGCGCCTGCGCTGGCTCAAGAAGGCGCGGTCCAAATCCCGAATAATCTGTTGTCTGCCAGCGAGATGGGCAGGAACCTCACCAAAACTGGGGGTAAACGGGTTCTCGAGATATTTCACACGGCTCTCCTTTCACACCGCCGTTTAACTTCATTTTACTTTAGTTAATTCTGATTAAAAGTGAGGGCCTTTATCTAGAGCATCAATTAGGCGTGTGTGCCATCGACGTGGCGCTCGAATGTAGCAAAAGGATAGTCCCTTTGTCACATTCCCGGAAAGCCTGCCTGGCGTAGGGCCTCGTAGAGGACGATGGCGGCGCTGTTGGAGAGGTTGAGCGCGCTGATGCGGTAGTCGTCGGGGTTAACGAAGTTGCCGCAGATGTCCTGTTGAAGGATGGTCTCGTGGCTGTCCTCGGTATGCCCCAGCGATTCCTCGTGAGCTTCCCAAGCCTCGGCGTTATCGAGTGAGTCGCAATCGCGCAGCATCGGGATGCGCTCGCAGCGCTCGGGCGCCACGGCAAGCAGTGGCTCGGGAATGCCCGAGCTCTCGCTGCCAAAGACCAAGTAGTCACCATCGCGGTAGGTACTCTGCGCATAGGTGCGGCGTGCCTTTTTGGTCAGCAGATGCAGGCGTTCGTCGGCAGGGGAGAGACCGTTGCGCGCAAGGAAATCCTCCCAGCCGGCATAGGTGGTCACGTCCAAGTTTTGCCAGTAGCCCAGGCCGGCGCGACGTACTGTCTTGTCGTCGAGTGAAAACCCCAGCGGCTCCACCAGATGCAGGCGGGCGCCGGCAACCACGCAGGTGCGGCCGATATTGCCCGTATTGGCCGGAATCTCGGGCGCATACAGCACAATGTTGAACATGAATCTCCTTGGCTCAGAACGAAAAACCACCACGAAGAGCACCTTCGTGGTGGTTTGGCGGCTACGTAGGCGGAAAATGCCCGCTTGAATAAACCTAGGCGCGGTGCCAGTCGGTCAGGCAGGCATCGAGGGAGGCGATGAGCGCGTCCTTGTCCATGTGACGGCCGATGATGCACAGGCTTGTCATGCGGTCTCCCGTCTCGTCGTCCCAAATCTGCATGATTTCGGGGTTCTCGTCGATGATCTTCTGCTTCTCGCCCTCGGGCGCCGAATCGACAAACAGGCCGTTCTCCATCAGGCGCATCTGGTGGCCGGCCTGCTCAAACATGTAGCACATGTCCGGATCGCCGGTCTGCCACAGCGGACCCTTGACGCGGATGACCTCGTCGGGCCACTCCTGCTCAACAAAATTGGTGAACTTCTGCAGGTCAAACGGCTTGCGGCGCGAGTACACAAAGGTCTCGATGTCGTACTCGAGCACCTCGGGGTCGTCGTGCTCCTCGGGATGCTCCATGGCCTCGATCCAGGCGGCGGAGTTGTAGGCGCGCATAAAGTCGAAGCGGTCGGTGTCGAGCAGCTCCTCCATGGGGACCTCGCCGTTTTGGGCCTCGACAATCACGGCGTCCTTCTGCAGGCTGCGCACGATGGCCTTGAGCTCGGCGATCTGCTCGGGCGTCACGGTATCGGTCTTGTTGAGGATCAGCGTGGAGCAGAATTCGATCTGCTGGATGAGCAGGCTTTCGATGTCGTCCTCGTCGATATCCTCGGCCAGCAGGTCGCGACCGCCGTTGAACTCGTCGTACATGCGGGCGCAATCGACCACGGCCACGATGTTGTCGAGCGCGAGCTTGGGCTCGCCGCCCACCTTGGCCTCGTCGCAGAAGCTCGAGATGGTGTAGGCGATGGGGATAGGCTCGCAAATGCCCGATGCCTCGATGATGATGTAGTCGAAGTTGCCCGAATCGGCGATGCCCTGCAGCTGGTTGGCCAGGTCGTCCGAAAGCGTGCAGCAGATGCAGCCGTTGGTGAGCGGGATGAGGTCATCGGTCTCGGAAAGGCCGCCGTCGGCGATAAGGCTGGCGTCGACGTTGATCTCGCCGATATCGTTGACGATCACGGCGGCGCGGATGCCGCCGTCGTTAGCGAGGATGTGGTTGAGCAGCGTGGTCTTGCCGGCACCGAGGTATCCGGTAAGCATGATGATCTTCACGGGTTTGTTGGGCATGTGCCCTCCTTTGTTAGACATGGCTTACAGTTGAATCTTATGCCAAACGCCTGCTCTTATACCCACGCGCCGGCAAATAACACAAGCTACTCCCAGGCTCCCCATACATCGGGGCAATAACCGACGGTGGCCTTTTTGCCGTTGCGCACGATGGGCTCGGCCAAGACCTGCTGGTTCTCGAGCAGCTTGTCGAAGCGCTGACTGGGGGTGAGATGCTGAATGAGCGCGCGCGTCTCCTCGTCCTTGGCCTTGGGGTTGAGCAGCTTGTCGATACCGCCGACCGCCTGCATCACGCTCGTGAGCTCGCCCTTGCTCATCTCCTTTTCCTTAAGGTCAATAAACTGCACCTTAATGCGGCGCTCCTTAAAATAACGCTGCGCCTTCTTGGTGTCGAAGGACTTCTTGGTGCCAAAAATCTGAATCATTTTGTTCCGCCGTTCTACCTGATAAAGTTGGTGCGCTCGCGATCGGCTTCGGGGGCTTCGATGCCGGCGGCCTGTCCTGCCTCGATACAATGCAGGAGCCAGGCCATGTTCTTGCCGATGTTGCGCATGGTGGCCAGGCCCTCGGCGTCTTGGGCGGCCTCGCCCGGCATGGCGCCAAACACGTTGTTCCAGTACGTGGAGGCAACCACGGGCATCTGGTTGATGGTGAAGTACTTGTTGAGTACGTCGAAGGTCGTTGACGTGCCGCCGCGACGGGCGACAGCGACGGCAGCGCCCGGCTTGTGTGCAAAGGCCTTGCTGCCGGCATAGAAGGCGCGATCGAGGGCCGAAAGGATGCGTCCGCTGGGATGCGCGTAGTAGACGGGCGAGCCAAAGACAAAGCCGTCTGCCTGCTCGGCGGCAGCGATGAGCTCGTTCACCACGTCGTCGTCAAAGGTGCAGCGTCCGCCAAGCTTGCCGCACTGACCGCAACCGATGCAATCGCGAATGGGCTTGGCGCCTAGCTGAAACGCCTCGGTATCAATGCCTTCGGCATTGAGCTGCTCTGCGATCTCGGCGAGTGCGCGGGCAGTGTTGCCGTTTGCCTTGGGGCTACCGTTGACTAAAAGAACCTTCATCACAAACTCCCTCTGCTATCGGTGAATTCTGCTGAGAATTATCTCACGTTGCGTGCGATGACGTCGGCATGGTGCGGGCGATGTTTATCCCGCAACGTTCTTAAGGGCGTTCATGCCTAAGGCCATCTAGGGGCATTGCGGTACGGCATGGGGAATGCATTGGGAAACGTTCGATAAATGCTTATAAACACGTTTTTGACGGCATACGTTGACAGATATACTTGTTGAGTTCAAAAGCATGGGAACGGAGATGGTTGCATGACACAGCCGGAGACATCACACACGGTGGGGCTTGCGCTCGAGGGAGGCGGCTACCGCGGTATGTATACGGCGGGCGTGCTCGACGTTTGGATGGAGCACGGTTTGACTTGCGACCATATGGTGGGTGTCTCGGCGGGCGCGGCGTTTGGCTACAACTTTAAATCGCGCCAGATCGGCCGCGCCATTCGCTACAACAAAGCCTATTGTGCCGATAAGCGCTATGCGAGCGTGACGAGCTGGTTGCGAACCGGCGACATGTTCAATGCCGATTTTGCCTATCACGAGGTGCCCATCGAGCGCGATCCCATCGATTTGGAGACATATCGCGCCTGCCCCATGCGGTTTACGTGCGTGTGTACCGATATCGAGACGGGCAAGGCCGTCTATCACGATCTGCCGTATGGCGACGAGCGCGATATCGAGTGGATCCGGGCGTCGTCGGCAATTCCCGTGGCGACGCGTCCCGTTGCTATTGACGGGCATAAGTATCTGGATGGTGGCGTGGCTGATTCTATTCCCAGCGCATGGCTGTTTGCGCAGGGGTATGACCGCAATATCGTGGTACTCACGCAGCCAGCGGGCTTTGTGAAGCAGCCCAACAGCGTGATGCCCATGCTGCGACGCGTGTTCCGTCACTATCCGGAGTTTGTCGCAGCGCTTGAGCATCGGCATGAGGTCTACAATACCACGCTCGATGACCTGGCACGTCGCGAGGCTGCCGGCGAGATCTTTGTGGTGCGGCCGAGCGAATCGGTGAAGGTGCCGTCGCTGTGTCGCGAGCCCGATGAACTTGAACGCATCTACCAGATTGGTCGCCGCGATGCGGAGGCGACCTTGCCGGCACTGGAGGCATATCTGGCAGAGTAGGGCAAACTGCCGCGTGCTCAGCGGAAAGCGCATCCCAGAATGGACGTCCAAACTGGGATGCGTTTTCCATTGCTGAAGTTATGGGGCCGCGGAGCAACTGCTCGGCTTATGCCTATGCCTGCTGCCAGGTGTCTACGAGCTCCTTGGCCGCGGCGTAGGGGTCATCGGCGCTGCAGACGGCACTCACCACAAAGAAGCCGTCGACGCCGGTAGCCTTGAGCTGCGGAAGGTCGGCCGTCTTGACGCCGCCGCCCACCACGATGGGCACGGGGCTTGCCGCATGGAGCGCGGCCAGGTCCTCAAAGCTCTTGGTGATGATAGAGCCGTCGGCCGCGCGTCCGCAGTCGCGCTTGGTCTCGGTCTCGTGGAGTGGGCCGATGCCAAGGTAGTCGACCAAACTCATATCGGCGGTCTTGACGTACTTGAGCATCTCCTCGCAACGGGCCGAAAGGCCCACGATGGCGTCGGGGCCCAGCAACTTGCGACAGACCTCGACGGGAATATCGCTTTGGCCCACGTGCACGCCGTCGACAGCAATACCCTGCTCGCGCGCGGCAAGCACACAGTCCAGACGGTCGTCGATCAGCAAGGCGACCTGACCGGTCTTGCCGGCCTGAGCGATTGCCTGCGCGGCGTCGCCGGTCAGCGCAATGATCTCGCGGGCGCTTGCCACCTTGGAGCGCACCTGGATGCAGGTAAAGCCGGCGTCGAGCGCCTGGGCCACCACATCGCCCACGGGGCGCCCGAGCGTGTTTTCGGGGCCGAGTACCAGATAGGCCGAGATATCAAGGTTGTCGCGGATGCTCATCGTGCTTCCTCCTGCTTTTTGATCTGTGCTTCCATGCGCTCGAGTTTGCCGGTCATGGTGTCGGTAAATCCGGGTCGAATATCGGCTTTGAGCACGACTTCGGTGCGGATGCCCTTGCTCGCCAACACAAAGGTTGCGTCGCGCACGACCTGCATGACCTCGTCCCAGTCGCCCTCGATCTCGGTGAACATGGAGGTGGTGCGGTTGGGCAGGCCGCTCTCGCGAATGACACGCACGACCTCGGCGACCTCGGCGGATAGCTCATCGCCGGTGCCGCACGGGGCGATGGCCACGGCGACGAGCGTGTTCATGCCGGCATTGGTTGCGGGCTCGGACATGGCCTATGCCTCCTCGAGCTCGAGTCGGTTATCGGCGATGTCTTGGGCGGTTGCGCGGTAGAGCTCGTCGATAAAGGCGACCTTAAAGCTTGCCGGGGCGTCGGCGACAGCGGCGGCACGCGTGCCGGCCACGTTGTAGACGGCGGTGCCGCAGACGGCTGCCGTAAACGGGTCGGCGGCGCAGGCATACACGGCCAGCACGCCGCCCTGCGAGCAGCCGCAGCCGGTGATCTTGGACATGAGCGGGCTGCCGCCGTGAGACTTGGCCACCGTCGTGCCGTCGGTGATTAGGTCGACTTCGCCCGAGACCACAACGGCGCCACCGGTGTGGCGAGCGAGCGCCACGGCGGCATCGCGGGCGGCGTCGACCGTGTCGGTGGTATCGACACCACGCACGCGGCTCAGATCAGCCGCCTCGCCCTCAAGACCCCACAGGCCGGCGAGTGCGATAATCTCGGAGGCGTTGCCGCGCACGATGGCGGGCTTGTACTGCTTGAGCTCGTTTACCAGCTGGGTGCGCAGGCTGCCGATACCCAGGCCCACCGGATCGAGCACCCAGGGCTTGCCGGCGTCGTGTGCCGCCTTCGCCGCGCGGGGAATCGTCTGCTCGTAGATAGGGAAGAGCGTGCCCATGTTGAGATAGATGGCGCCGCCGCCGGCAACGAGCGCTTCGCCCTCGTCGGGCAGATAGACCATGGCGGCCGATCCGCCCACGGCGAGCTGTGCGTTGGCGACAAAGTCGATCGTCACCGTGTTGGTGATGGAGCCGGCCATCGGATTGGTGGCGCGAATTTCCTCTACGGCCTTGACCATATGTTGCTTAAGCTGTTCCGAATCAATCACTGCACATGCCTCCTTGGCATAGAAAAGGGGCGCTGTGCATAGACAGCGCCCCTGTAAAGGCGGCATGCTCCCTACGCCAGCATTAACTGACAGGTTCAAAGGATTGGGCCCCATGCCCTCTCAGCCTTGTGGTTTGCACCGCCGGCACTCCCGCATCGAATCTGTTGTTCCCTATACTAGCGCACCTGCCAAAAAGGGACAGGTTTATTTTGGCAGGTCGTTACAATAGGTAGGACCGATACGAATGGGGGCCTTATGATTAAACTTGTGCTGACCGATATGGACGATACACTGATTCCAGCCGGGCATGACGGCGCCAGCGACTACGCCATTGAGGGTGTTCATGCCATGCAGGCGGCGGGTCTGCACTTTGGGCCGGTTTCGGGTCGTCAGCCGTCCGCGATGGGCTGGATGTTCAAAAACCGTTCCGAGTGTTTTTCGACCGGTGCGTTCTGTAACGGCCAGGTGATGTTTGTCGACGGCGAAGTAGTCGCTTCGCGCGCAATCGACAACGATGCTCTGATGCGTTTGGCTGACTATCTGGAGCAAGAGACCGACGATACATTTCTAAAAGTCTACAGCCTGGGCGATGACTTTTGGGGCAACGATGCCTATTGCGTGACGAGCAATCCCGAGCGTGTGCGTCGCGCTATGGAGTCGGGCGGCAATGCGTGGCTCAAAGGCGAAGAGGCCCCGTGTCGTCCCGTCGTCGATGGCGCGCCGGTGTTTAAGGCGAATATCTGGAGTGCCCGTTCGCGTGAGGAGCTCGCGGAGCTACGCGAGCGCGTTGCCGTTGAGGTGCCGGAACTCTCGCTTGTGTTTCCCAACAACCGAGTGCGCCTGTTCGACATCCTTCCGGATGGTTGGGACAAGGGCTGCGCTGCGCTGGAGCTGGCGCGCGCCTTGAGCCTGACGCCCGACGAGGTGGCCGTATTTGGCGATTCCGATAACGATCTGCCCATGATCGATGCCGTTCCCAACTCCGTTGCAGTCGCCAATGCCAACGAGGCCGTCACGGCTGCCGCGCGCTGGCATATCGGCGCCGCGGTGGATGATGCGGTCGCCGGAGTCCTGCATCAGATTGCCGCCTGCGCCGCGACGGGGGAGATGCCGCCGTTTATGCGCCTGCCGGGTACTGCCGACGCGAATCTCACTAACAGCTAAGGAGACAGCCATGAAGCTCCAGCAGCTCAGATATGTCGTCAAAGTTGCCGAATGCGGCAGCATTACCGAGGCCTCGCGCCGGCTCTTTGTGTCGCAGCCTTCGATTACCGCGTCGATTCGCGATCTCGAAAACGAGATGGGTGTGCACATCTTTGAGCGCACCAACAAGGGCGTCATTGTGTCCGAGGAAGGCGAGACCTTCTTGGGCTATGCGCGCCAGGTACTCGACCAGGCCGACCTGCTCGAGGGCAAGTACAAGGGCGCATCCGAGCAGGTGCCGCACTTTAGTGTGAGCTGCCAGCATTATTCCTTTGCCGTCAACGCGTTTGTCGACGTGATCCGCGAGTTCGATGCCGCGCGCTACGACTTTACCCTGCGCGAGGAACAGACCCACGAGATTATCGAGGATGTCGCGCACATGAAAAGCGAGCTGGGCATCCTATATCTGTCCGAGCACAACCGCGAGGTCATCGAGCGCATGCTGGTGGCCAACGAGCTCGTGTTCGAAGGACTCTTCTGCGCCACGCCGCATGTCTTCGTCTGCGCCGACCATCCGCTGGCGGACCGCTCCAGCGTGACGCTCGAGGATCTGGAAGACTACCCGTTCCTGTCCTACGAGCAGGGCAGCTACAACTCGTTTTACTATTCCGAGGAGCTGACCTCGACGTTCGAGCGTCGCAAAAATATCCGCGTGCGCGACCGTGCGACGTTGTTCAATTTGGCCATGGGCCTCAACGGCTACACGGTATGCTCGGGCGTGATCAGCCACGAGCTCAACGGCCCCGGCATTATCTCGATTCCGCTCGACGTGGACGAGTACATGGAGATTGGCATCATCACGCGCAAGAACACGACGCTTACGCGCTACGGTCGGGCCTATATCGACGCGATTCGTCAGCATATCTAGGCTGCTGTGCTCCGCACGGTTCAAGTCTCTTTATGACAGTCCAGACTGATATAGGAAACATCTATATCAAACTGTTATAAACGTATATTTTACGATGGTCATATGAGCGCTCATACTCTGTCCCGGTAAAGCAACCAATGCAAAGGGAGATATCTATGAGCACTTCGATTCAACCGAACGCGCCGTTTCGCGCCGATATCGTCGGCAGCTTTCTTCGTCCGCAGGCTGTAAAGGACGCCCGTGCCGCCTATGTCGCGGGTAAACTCGACGCTTCCGGCCTTAAGGCCGTCGAGGACGATGCCATTCGCGATTTGGTGGCCAAGCAGAAGGCCGCCGGCCTGCAGGTGATCACCGATGGCGAGTTCCGCCGCAGCTACTGGCACCTCGATTTTATGTGGGGCCTTAACGGCATTGAGCGCCGCACCTCACGCACGGGTTATATGTTCCATGATGAGGAGACGACGGCCGACACCGCCGTGGTTACTGGTCCCATTAGCGGCGAGAACCACCCGTTCGTCGAGCATTTTAAGTTCGTCAAGGCGCTTGAGGGGGAGGGCCAGGTCGCACGCCAGACCATTCCGGCGCCGATCCAGACGTTCTCTGAGGTCACGCTCGATCGCTGCGACGGCCAGCAGGAGAGCCTGCGCGCTGTCTATAAGACCGATGAGGAACTTGCCGACGCCATTGCGGCCGCTTATCGCACGGTGATCGCCGACCTGTACGCAGCAGGCTGCCGCAACATCCAATTTGATGACTGCACCTGGGGCATCTATTGCGATACCGACTTTGTGTCCAAGGCCGGCATGAGCCCGGTTGACCTGCAAAAGGTGAGCGAGCTGGGCGTGGCGCTCAACAATGCCGCCATCGCGGGCAAGCCCGACGATCTGGTTATCAACACGCACGTGTGCCGCGGCAACTATCACTCCACGTATGCCTTCGAGGGTGGTTACGATCCCATTGCGCCGTACCTGTTCGTACATGAGAACGTTGACGCGTTCTACCTTGAGTTCGATACGCCACGCGCCGGTGGCTTTGAGCCGCTCAAGTACGTTGCTCCCGGCAAGAAGGTCGTGCTGGGTCTGGTGACCACCAAGGCGGCTGAGCTTGAGGACGAGGACGTTATCGTCGAACGTATCCACGAGGCCGCAAAGTATGTGCCGCTCGAGAACCTGTACCTGTCGCCCCAGTGCGGCTTTGCCAGCTGCGAGATTGGCAACAAGCTGACCGAGGACGAACAGTGGGCAAAGATCGCGCTGGTCAAGCGCATTGCCGAGCGCGTTTGGAAGTAACGCTACCGCTTGCAGGTGACGGCGCGCGCGAGACATGACGTATCACGTACAATGGTCCGGATCGTATCGTTCGGGCAGGTTATCCGATATGCCTGATCGCCCTTCCATCATGAAAGGACTTCCATGTCCCAATCCTCGACGCCCGCCGTCACCGATGCCATCTACGATGCATCATCGCTCGGCCGCCCGCGCATGTTCGTGTTGGGTTTGCAACACATGTTTGCGATGTTCGGAGCCACGGTGCTCGTGCCCGTGCTCACCGGCCTTTCCGTTTCGGCGACGCTTCTGTTCGCCGGCATCGGCACGCTGCTGTTTCATTTTCTATCGCGTGGTAAGGTGCCCGCGTTTCTGGGCTCGTCGTTTGCCTTTATCGCGGGTTATGCCGCCATTGCACCCAACGGCGAGGCCGAGCTTTTGCCCTACGCTTGCCTGGGCGTTGCCTGCGCCGGCCTGCTCTATCCGGTGCTGGCGGCGCTGTTCCGCGCATTTGGCGCCAAACGTGTCATGCGCTTCTTTCCGCCGGTGGTGACCGGCCCCATCGTCATTTCCATCGGCCTGATCCTAGCGAGCTCTGCCATTGCCAACCGTCAGACCAACTGGCTTGTCGCCGTTATCGCTGTGGCCGTGATCATCATCTGCAACATCTGGGGCCGCGGCATGGTCAAGATCGTGCCGATTCTGCTGGGCGTGGTGGTGAGCTATGCCGTTGCGGCTGCGTTGGGTGAGGTCGACTTCTCTGGCGTCGCAGCTGCCCCCTGGGTTGGCTTGCCCGTCGTGTGGGACAACACCGTGTTTGCGCTCTTTGGACCGCAGTTCGATAGCGGTCTTGCCACGACGGCCATCATCACCATCATGCCGCTGGCCTTTGCAACTATGATCGAGCATATCGGCGATATCTCCGCCATTGGCTCTACCTGCGAACGCAATTACATTGCCGATCCCGGTCTGCACCGTACCTTGCTCGGCGATGGCCTGGCGACCATCTTGGCATCGCTTTTTGGCGCCCCCGCCAATACGACGTATGGCGAGAACACCGGCGTGCTTGCCCTGACGCGCGTGTTCGACCCGCGCGTGATTCGCATTGCCGCCTGCTGCGCCATCGTGCTTTCGTTCTGCCCCAAGTTTGCTGCTGTGATCGCTGCTATGCCGGCGTGTGTAATCGGCGGCGTGTCGCTCGTGCTCTACGGCATGATCAGTGCCGTGGGCGTTCGCAACCTTATCGAGAATCAGGTTGATTTCCAGAACAACCGCAATGTGCTGGTTGCGGCTTTGGTGCTCGTGCTTTCGCTCGGCATTGCCTACAGTACCGCCGGTGCCATCGTGCTGGAGCTGGGCGGCGTGACGATTTCGCTTTCGGGCCTTGCCGTGGGCTCGCTGGTGGGCATTGTGCTCAACGCCATCCTGCCCGGTAATGACTTTGAGTTCGATACTTCCGAGCTTGAGGAGACTGCCGAATAGTAGCTGCGTTCAGCCAAATTAAAAATGGCATCCATGCGTATGTACGCGTGGACGCCATTTTTAATGCGTCAGTATCCAGTGGATGCCGCGCGCCATGCGCAGGTCAGTTTGGGCAAAGTGGTTGCCGGGGTTGAGCTCCAGCGTTGTTGGAATGTCATGCTCGATAAACAGCTCTTCCATCGCACGCGTATCGTCGAGTACGTGCCGCATCATGCGGTTGGGCGTCTTGGTTTCCTTTTTACCGAGCGACAGATAGGCGGCGTCGGGCGTGGCTGTCATCGTGCGCTCTCGCGCGTAGTCGATAAAGCCGGGGAACCACAGCGACCCCGATGCACTTGCGGCGCGGTCAAAGGTACCGGTCTGCCAGAGGGCCCAAAGCGAAAAGAGGCCCGCCAACGAGTAGCCGGCAACGCCGCGCCAGGCGGGTGGTTGCGGGAGCGATGATTCGGCCTGGGGGATTATCTGCTTCAACAACTCGTCAAGAAAACCAGCAGCCTGTCCGCCAAAGGGCTCGGCATCTCGTATAGTTCCCTCACATTCCCAGGGGCTCAACTCGCGATTCCAATCGAGTCCTCCGATGGCGACAAGGGTGAACGGCGGGCAGTCGAGCTCTCGGCAGCGCTCGTAGACTTCACTACCGTCGCCCATAACCACGGGGAGGTAGATGACGGGCGCGCCTTCTGCACACTCTGAATAAACGGTTATCTGCTTCTGATGCACTTCCAAGGCAGGCTTCTCTCGGTGTTGTGATATTGACAGCCTCAATTGTCGCACGCTGGCACGGGGGCAGACGCTAAAAGAAAGGCGCGGAGCCGCTCGATGCGATTCCGCGCCTTGTTGTTTTGCTTTAGCAGACTATGCTGTTACGCCACGAAGAAGTAGACGAGGAAGGCAAGGGCTGCGATCCACATGAGCGGCTTGATCTTGGAAGCCTCGCCCTTAAAGAGCGCGACGATCACGTAGGCGATAAAGCCCAGGCCAATGCCGGCAGAGATGGAGTAGGTGAAGGGCACGCCGGCGACAATCATGAACGCCGGGAAACCCTGCGACACGTCGGACCAGTCGATCTCGGAGGCCTCGCTCATCATGAGGTAGCCGACGTAGACCAGGGCGCCGCAGGTGGCGGCGCTGGAAACGATGGTGACGATGGGGGAGAAGAACGCAGCGAGAATGAACAGCACGCCGGTGGTGACGGAGGTGAGGCCCGTGCGGCCACCGTCGGCAGCGCCAGAGGTGGACTCGACGAAGGTGGTGATGGAGGAGACGCCCATGAAACCGCCCACAGCGGCGGCGGCGGAGTCGACGATCAGGATCTCCTTGATATTCTCGACGTTGCCGTCGTCGGTGAGGAACTCGCCCTGCTTGGCCACGGCCATCGCGGTGCCCATGGTGTCGAAGAAGTCACTCATGAGCAGCGAGAACGAGATGACGAGGAGCGTGGGGTCGGTAAGGACCTTGACGATGGCGGGCACGCCGCCGGCGTCGGCGATGGGGCCACCGATGCTCGAGAAGTCGAGCGGGGCGATGATACCGGTCGGAGCCTGGGTCACACCTAGGGGGATACCGGCGATGACGGCGACGACGATGCCGATGAGCAGCGAGCCGGGGACGTTGCGGCAGGCGAGGGCGACCGTCACCAGGATGGAGATGATGCCGACGATGAAGGTGGGGGAGGTGATGTCGCCCAGACCGACGAGTGTACCGGCGCCAGCGGTGATAATGCCGGCATCGCACAGGCCAATCATGGCGATGAACAGGCCCAGGCCCACCGAGATAGCGTGGCGCAGAACCACGGGGATGGCGTCCATGATGGCCTCGCGCAGGCCACAAAGCACGAGCAGCAAGATGACGACGCCCTCAAGGAAGATGACGCTCATGGCCACGTGCCAGTCACCGCCGCAGACGGTGGTGGCGATTCCAGCGATCATCGCGTTGACGCCTAAGCCCGACGCGCAGGCGAGCGGGCGGTTGGCGAAGATGCCCATGCAGATGGTCATGATGCCGGCGCCCAGGCAGGTGGCGCAGGCGAGCGCTCCCGCATCGATGCCAGCGCCCGAGAGCACCGCGGGGTTGACGGCGATGATGTAGGCCATCGCCAGGAATGTTGTCAGTCCAGCGCGAAGTTCGGTCCCGATTGTGGACTTGCGCTCGCTGACGTGAAATAGTTCGTCCATGCATACCCTTTCCTTGTTCGGCCCCGAGTTTAGGCCGATTGACACGAACTCACTCACTATAGCCCCTTTACGACGCTGTTGTTCCTCGCATGTTGATGTTCGGCGCTTTGTAGCAGACGGACGGTATTTTTCGCATGAAAATGAGTGGGTACCGTATACTTAAGCAGTTACAACGACCCCTATGGAGGAACGTATGATTAAAGAGCTCTGCCGCGACGAGGCTATCCTGTCTCAGCGTTGCGAGGTTGCGACTGTCGAGGACGAGTCGGTCGCTCAGGATCTGATTGATACCATCAAGTCGCTCGATGATGCCGGCTGCTTGGCCGCCAACCAGATCGGCGTCACCAAGAAGGTCTGCGTCTATCTGGACGACGCCGGCGAGCCCCATGTGCTCTACAACCCCCGTCTGGTGTTTGGCCTGGGTGCCAGCAAGATGGAGGAGAGCTGCCTGACGCACGAGGAGGTCACCAAGTCCACGCGCTACATCAAGTGCAAGGTTGCCTTTGACCAGATCGTCGACGGCAAGATGAAGGAGTGCCGCCGCGACTACGCGGGCTTTGAGGCACAGATGATCCAGCATATGATCGATCACTGTCTAGGAAAGTTGGTCTAAGGGGTCAAAGCACCGCACCTTGCCGCTCAATCGTCGCTCGCGTACCTTAAGTACGCTTTGCTCCTCTTTCGTGGCAATCTGCGGCACTTTGACCCCTTAGACGACCTGCGGGGTTAACTTGGTTGAGTTTATCCTGCTTGAATAGTCCGGGCGTGACATTGTTGTCATGTCCGGGCTTTTGTGTTTAGCGCCTTTTTGTTTGGAGACAATGAAATTAGCAAGAACGTAAAGCTAGGAGGCGCTATGTGTACGAGTATTCGATTTACCGATAATTCTGGCCACATGTATCTGGGCCGCAATCTCGACTGGAGCTTTGACTACGGCCAACAGGTTCGCGTGATGCCGCGCGGGTTTCACATTCCGTATTCGTTTATCGACGACGCGACAGCGGCGCACGCGGTGATTGGTATGTGCATCGATTACAGGAACTACCCTATGTTCTTCGATTGCGGCAACGATGCGGGCCTCGCCGTGGCGGGTCTCAATTTCCCGGGTTATGCCGAGTATGCCGAGGACCCTGTCGACGGCAAGACCAATATCGCGGCCTATGAGTTCCCCCTGTGGGTGGCAGCGACGTTCTCGACGGTCGATGAGGTCGAGGCCGCGCTGCGCGACACGGTGATTGTCGCCAAATCTGCCGGAGAGGGGCTGGGCGTGTCGCTGCTCCATTGGATTATCGGCGACAGCCAGCGCAGCATCGTGGTCGAGATGATGGCTGACGGCCTGCATGTATACGACGATCCGGTCGACACCCTTGCCAACCAGCCGACCTTCCCGTGGCACATGGAAAACCTGCGCACCTATATCACCGCCACAAGCGATTTTCCGCAGACGGCGACATGGCGTGGCGCCGAGCTCAAGCCCTATGGAGCCGGTGCCGGCATGCGCGGCATTCCGGGCGATTGCTATTCGCCGAGCCGTTTTGTAAAGGCGGCGTACCTC
>NZ_JBCOIG010000002.1:175894-188625 GCF_040926405.1 Collinsella aerofaciens | reverse complement strand
GGGGCCTCGGGGGCGTTCGGCTAGCTGCGGGAACGGCCTATCCGCTCAAAGTGTTCGGCTGAGATCGGAAATCAACCTGTTTCAAATGGGGTGGTTTTGCAACCGTCACGCGCCACGCTATGCAAACGTGTCCCGGCTCGGATAAGATGGTGCGACCGAGTTCTACCGCGCTCACCGCAAGTAGTCTTTGTTGCTGAGATAGGTCATGGCCGAAAGGGGCCCGTATCCCAACAGATACGGGCCCCTTGCTATTTAAATGGGCATGAGGGTGTATTGAGGGGGGGGATGTCTTGCTGTCGGCATCCGCGTGTGGTGCCATTCGCTGCCGTAAATTATACGTTTACGGCTAATTTCATACCACTTGTCGGAATGCGGACGCTGTCCTTGCATGCCGGGCGTACATTGAACGTGGTTTTTCGCGTGAAACCACGAATCGGTTGTCGGCCCTGAACAAGGAGGCCCAGCATGACGCTTGCCAAACCCATCAATAAATACATCGACTATATCGATGCCCCCGAGGACACGTTTGAGCAGTATGTCGAGAAGGCGTTAAAGTACAACTTTCGCTGCGTATTTGCGAACCTGCAGGAGTACGAGACGGGCCGCGCCATGCTCGAGGGCTCTGACATCATCCTTGCCGGCGCTATCGACTTTCCCCAGGGCGCTATGACGCTTGAGGAAAAGCTTGCGAAGTTTGAGGAATACGCTGCGTGTGGCTTTACCGAGATTGACTACGTTTTGAATCAGGGGTCGATCGAGAACCGCGATTTTGATGCCATCGAGCGCGAGATGACTACCATTGCTGATTTTTGTCGCGCGCATGGCATCACTGACAAGGTAATCGTCGAGATGTGCAAGCTGGACGGCGACGACGCCGCCAAGCGCCGTGTATGCGAGATCGCGCTGGAGGCCAAGCCGGGATTCCTTAAGACGTCGACCGGCAGAAGCTTTGGCGGTGCTAAGCTCGAGGACGTGCGGCTGATGCACGAGGTGCTCGGCGATGCCGTGGCAATCAAGGCGGCGGGCGGTATCCATAATTACGAAGAGGCTTGCGCATTCATCGAGGCCGGCGCCAGCGCGTTAGGTGCATCGGCGGGCATCGCGATCGTCGAGGGCGCACCGACGGATGAGCGTCGCTAGCAGACGTATTTGACCTGAGCGATAAAGCTTCACGACCACACGCCGTTCATGTTCGGGACAATATGACATTTTTCCCGTTGCAAACGGAGTCGCGGTGGCTGTTCTGTATGATGACTCAGACAAGGTTATTCAATGACAGGGAGGCATATATGGCAATCAAAGCCATCGCGATGGATATTGACGGTACGCTCACCAACGACCAGAAAGTGATTAGCCCGCGCACGCGCGAAAAGCTGCTCGCGGCGCAGGAGTCGGGCATTAAGCTCATTTTGGCTTCGGGCCGTCCCGCATGGGGACTACATGCTCTGGCGCAGGAGCTCGACCTTCAAAACCATGACGGTCTGCTGGTTGCCTTTAATGGCGCGCATGTGGTCGACGCTCAGACCGATGAGGTCCTTTTTGACCAGGCCATGCCGGCTGACGAGCTGCACCGTCTGATTGATCACCTGCAAAACTATGATGTGATCCCCATGATCTCGCTCGGTCGCGATCTGCACGTCGAGGATTCGTACCATTGCATGATTACGCTGCCTGACGGCTCGCAGAAGAATATCGTCAAGTATGAGCGCGATGCGTGCGATCTTAAGATCCGCGAGGTGGAGAGCCTGCACGAGGTCGTGGACACTTATCCCGTGGACAAGCTGCTGACGGCGGGCGATCCGGCCTACCTGCAGGCGCATTACGAGGAGATGTATGCGCCCTTTAAGCAGACGCTTTCGGGCATGTTTACGGCCGACTGGTACTTTGAGTACACGGCGCCCGGTATCGACAAGGCCCGCGCGCTCGAGGGTGCCCTGCCCAAGCTCGGCATCGATGCCAGCGAGGTCGTATCGTTTGGCGACGGCCAGAACGACAAGTCCATGATTGAGTGGGCCGGCACCGGTGTTGCCATGGGCAACGCCGTCGATGAGGTCAAGGCTGTGGCCCAGATGGTGACCGCCAATAACAATGAAGATGGTATTGCGGTGGCGCTGGATAAGCTGCTGGGTTAGAATCGCCGATTAATGCATGGTTCGGGCGCCTGCTCGCGGGCGTCCTTTTGTTGGGGAGGGTGCCGTGTCCGCATTTCCGTTCGATGCCGTTATCTTTGACATGGACGGCGTGATTGTCGATACCGAGTATTACTACCTGGGCGAGACCGCGGCTTTTGCCAAGGAGCTTGGGTTGAACCTGACTCAAGAGGAATTGAACGGGCAGGTCGGTACTTCGCACCAGTTCTTCCTGCATATGCTGGTCGATTGGTTTGAGCGCGCCGGTAGGGGGCATTTTACTGGCGATGAAGCGTTGGCCCGTTGGGATGAGTGGGCGCATAAGCGTCCGCGCGACTATCAGGCTTTGATTAACCCAGGCGCCGTGGATACGATTCGAGAGCTGCCGCGCCGTGGCGTTCGCGTGGCGCTTGCCAGCTCGTCTCCCATGGATAGCATCGAGGAAGTGCTCAATGCGTGCGGGCTGTCGGATGCCTTTGAGTATGTGGTGAGCGGCGAGCAGTTTAAGGAGAGCAAGCCCGAGCCCGACATCTACCTGCATGCGCTGGACCTGCTGGGGCTGCCCGCGAATCGCTGCTGCTGCGTTGAGGATTCGGTGCCTGGCATCACTGCCGGCAAGCGAGCCGGCCTGACGGTCATTGCCAAGCGCGAGGAGCGCTTTGGCTTTAGCCAGGATGCCGCGGACAAGATCATCGACCAGCTGCCGGAGCTGCTCACGCTTTCTTAGGAGCGCGGTAGTTGCGCGTTTTTCGGGTCTGATGAGTAAATAGCCAACATTTTGGTGCGACACCTAGCATACTTTAAGCTAATGCGGGCTTAAGGGCTTGTTGAATGCTCTTAAGCCCGTTTTAGAATTAATTGTGCTGGGAGAGGGTATATGCCACCGACTGAAGGGCCAACTGACGGTAAAGCAGCGATACCGCTGTACCAACAGGTCATTGATATCATTAAAAACGAAATCAACTCCGGCGCCTACAAGGCAGGCGCGCGGATACCCAACGAATTCGAATTGGCTGAGAGCTATAAAGTTGGCCGCGTTACCGTGCGACGTGCTATTGAGGAGCTCGTCCAGCAGGGCTATCTAACGAAGCGACAGGGGAAAGGCACGTTTGTCAATGCCCCCAAGCTCAAGCGCAAGATTCGCCAGAAGGATGACGTTCAGAGTTTTTCGGACGCATGCCGCGTTAACGGAATGGAACCGGGGGCGTGTGTCATTTCGAGAAAGATACTGCCGGCGGATTCCACCGAAGCACATTTCTTTGGTGTTCCCGTTGGAACTGACTTGATTTGCGTTGAGCGCGTGCGTACTGCCGATGGCGTCCCCGTCATGCTTGAGAACAACATATACGTTTACGAGGACAACGCCTATCTATCAACGGCGCCTCTATCTAACCAATCCATTTTTGAGTTCGTGCGCAACCAGACTGGCCGCATGCCCGCGTTTACCGACCCGTGCACGCTCGAGATCGCGTGCGCATCGCCCGAGGTCGCTCGGTTGCTGGCGGTTCCCGTTGGCGAACCCTTGTTTTATATGGAAGCCTTCTTTTTCGATGAGCAACGGCGGCCGTTTATCATCGGTCGTCAGCGGATCGTTGGGTCTCGCTACGTTTTTGACATCTAGGACATTGCGAATGGAAACGCCCGGTGGATCATCTCACCGGGCGCTTCCATACCGTTCACGGCGCGAACGCGACCGTTCAACCGCGTTGCGGCAATCAGTTTGAAATTATCTTGATGACGGGAAAAGCTGCTGGTAATCTATAGAACGTCATAGAACGTTTGCCTTATGCAAGCGTTGAAGCGAGATGCGATGCAGTCTCGAGTTCTTTGGAGGTATCTATGTCAGATACGAAGGCGAAGAAGACAAACAGACGTTTTAAGTTCAAATTACCGCATGTCTATACGATCATGTTCTTGCTGATCGTTGTCTTTGCGGTCCTGACTTGGATCGTTCCCTCGGGTCAGTATCAGCGCAAGACGATTTCGACAGCGGCGGGCGAGCGCGAAGTCGCCGTTGCTGGAACCTATGAACAGGTCGATAAGAACTACACCGATTCCGAGACCGGCGAGACCATCAATCTGGGTCAGGATATCTTCGCGGTCCTGCAAGCGCCCACTAAGGGCATCCAGGAGGCTGCCGACGTCGTTGCGTTCGTCTTATTGATTGGCGGATCGTTCGCAATCATCACCAAGACCAACGCTTTGAATGCCGGCATGAGCCGTGTGATTAAAAAGCTCAAGAACAAGGACATCCTCATCATTCCCATTACGATGACGTTGCTGTCCATTTGCGGCACTACGTTTGGCATGTCTGAGGAAGCCCTGCCGTTCTATGCCATCTTCATTCCCATCATGATGGGTATCGGTTATGACTCGATGACGGCATTCATCATCTGCTTCCTTGGTCCTAACCTGGGATATTGTGCTTCGACCATCGACCCGTTTAATGTTTTGATCGCCCAGGGCATCATTGGCATCGAGGGCAATCCTCAGCTGTGGCTGCGCGCCGTTTCTTGGGTCATCTTTACTGCCGTCGGTATCGCATGGGCCATGCGCTACGCTATGCGCGTCAAGAAAAACCCCGAGTCGTCCATTACGTACGAGGACGACAAGCTCAAGCGTGTTGAGTTTTCCGTGACTGATGCCTCCATCGAGGAAGAGTTCACTACCCGTCAGAAGCTCGTACTTATCGATTTTGCCTGCGGTATGGGCATTATCGTCTGGGGTCTTGTTACCCAGGGCTGGTACATGAATGAGATTTCCGCCGTGTTCCTTGGCATGGGCTTGCTTGCCGGTATCCTGGGCGGTCTTGACCAGCAGACGATCGCTGAGGAGTTCGTTAAGGGTCTCGCCGATTTTGCGTACGCTGCTATCGTTATCGGTATCGCTCGCGGTATTCTGGTCATCGCCGAGGGCGGCATGATCATCGACACCATCCTCCAGGCGCTCGCTACTGCGCTCGCCGGTGCACCCGCTGCCGTCTACACCACGTTTATGTATATCGTCCTTGGCCTGCTCTCTTTGCTGGTTCCCTCGAGTTCTGGACTTGCGGCGCTCACCATGCCCGTCATGGGTCCGCTGACCGAGCTTATGGGCCTCAATCCCGAAGCTGCCGTTACCGCGCTCCAGTTTGCTAATCAGACCATCAACACCATCAGTCCCGTGGCGGGCATGACGGTCGCCGGCCTTGCCGTGGCTAAGATTTCGTTTGGCCAATGGTGGAAGACCATTTGGAAGTTCTTCATTTTCATGGTCGTCTTTGGCCTGATCGTAACGGCAATCTCTGGCATGCTTCCGGTGTAGGTGGTTGTGATGTCTGATCGTTTAACGGTCCTGACGTCTAAGAGCGTCTTTACCGGTACGGGGGACCTGCCGTTCGAAGGTTTCGTAGCGGTCCGTGGCAATCGAATTGAGGCGGTTGGCACCAAGTGTGAGGTAGCTTCGTATTTGACCCAAGCGGACGAGGTAGTTGATCTGGGCGACCGTACCGTCATGCCTGGCCTGATCGATGTGCATACCTTCTATACAGGCTGGGCGCTGCGGACGTTGGGGTCTGATCTGTCCGGCATCGCTGATGCCAAAGAGGCCGTGTCGCTCTTGCGTGCATGGAAAGAAGATCATCCGGATTGCGCGGCGGCTTTTGGCCACAGCCTACCCGAAACGTTGGCATCGGATGCCGAGAACGCAAATACGGCAGCTGTGTTTGACGATTGTTTTGGCGATATCCCTGTCGTCTGCTTTACACCGGGTGCGGAGACCTGCGTTCTCAATGCTGCCGCCAGTGCACGATACGGCTTTACACCCCAGGCGTGCTATGCCGAGAAGATCTGGCGCATGATGAGCGATTTCCTCGCGCTGCCCGAGGTACGTGCGGGGTATTCGGACTACATGAGCATGCTTAACGAGCGCGGCGTTACCGCCATCAAGGAGATGGCGTTTGATGACTACTACGGTTTTGCCGACGAAATGGCTCGCCGTGAGGAATCTGGTGAGCTGACGGTTCGCGTCTCTATGATGTCGCAGCCGGTGGGTGCCGGTGCAAATCTGGCATATGCCCGCGAGGCACGAGAGCGCTTCCGGGGACCGTTCGTTCGTTTTTCTGGCTTCAACCGTATGACCGATCGCGGCGTATGGGCGGGGCTTGCCGAGATGATTGACCCCTATGAGGACACGGCCGATGCGGGCGCTGCCGGCAAGACGGTTGTCGAGGAGCCCGAGTGGGATCTGATTGAGAACGAGCTGCGCGCAATTGATGCTGACGGCTTCCGATATTCCTTGCATTGCCAGGGCGATGGCGCCGTTCGTCGCACCGTGGCGCTCTATGCCTCGCTGCCTCGAGACGAGCATGGACGGTTGCTTCGCCGCCATGCGATTACCGATCTCGAGAACTCTGATCCGACCGATCTTGTCAAGTTTGGCAAGTTAGGTGGAATTTGCGAGGTCTATCCGCAGATTCTGACGCTGGACCGGCGCGAGGATTGCCTGTCGATGATGCGTCGACAAATTGGCAAGACGCGACTTTTGCACAGCTGGAATCGCCGCGGCATGGAAGATTCCGGATGCACGGTGTGCTGTGGTACGGATTTGCCGCTGCTGATTCCGAGCCTGGGCGAGTCAATCTACAGTGCGTGCGGCGGATACTTCGACGATGGACTGCCCGTGAATGAGGCCAACGCGCTGACGCTTGTCGAGCTCTTGCGTGCTTGGACTGCCGGGGGCGCGTACGATCTGATGCGCGAAGACGAGCTGGGTACGCTCGAGGTCGGCAAGCTTGCTGATATCTGCGTGCTCGATCGGGATGTGTTCGACCTCGATTATCGCGACGCACGCGATCTTTCGGTTGATATGACGATGTCGGACGGACAAATCGTGTTCGATCGAAATAAGGAGGCATAAGATGTCTGAATCCAAGCCGACGCTGCGCCGCGAACAGATTGCGGGCATGAATATCCACTACATCATGTGGTCGCTCGATTACTTCCTTGATGTGCAGCAGCGTTTGGGCTTTGAGTCCATTGAGCTGTGGTGTGCGGAGCCGCATGTGACACTCGACCATACGGGCTACTTTGAGGCTGAGGTCCTGGCGAAAAAAGCTGCAGACCGTGGGCTTAGGTATCGTACTCTGTGTCCCGAGAATGTTGTCTATCCTTGGCAATACTGCGCACGCAAACCGCTGCATGAACAGCGCAGCCTGGCGTACTTTAAGCACGGCATTGAGCTTGCCGAGGTACTTGGGTGCGACCGTATGTCCGTCAACTCGGGCTGGGGCGACTGGGACGAGGACCGCGAGGAAGCCTGGAAGCGCAGCCGCGAGCACATGTCCATTCTGGCGGAGTATGCCGGCGAGCACGGTCTGGTGCTTACGATGGAAAGCCTGCGTCCCGAGGAGAGCAACCTTGTGACGACGGTTTCCGATGCGAAGCGCATGATTGACGAGGTCGCGAGCCCGTACTTACAGCCCATGGTTGATACAACCGCGATGGGCGTTGCAGGCGAGACGCTCGAGGACTGGTTTGCCGCCTTTGGTGATGGGGCAATTCACGAGATGCACTTTATCGACGGTGACCCGTATGGCCATCTGGTGTGGGGCGATGGCAAGCACGATATGGACGCCTTCGTCGCCACGCTCAACGCCCATGGTTTCGACGGCATGCTGGGCCAGGAAATCACGGACGGTCGTTACTACGATGACCCGGCGGCGGCAGATGCCAAGAACATGGCCGCATTCGAGAAATATCTGATTGACTAAAACAACCATCGGCCACACAACCAACGTCATTGATTGCGGGCCAAACAAGAAAGGAACTGGATATGAACGCACACGATCTGATCAAAGAGGCAATTGCCGAGAAGGGCAAGTTCGACAGCGTCTACTGGATTGCTTGCGGTGGCTCCATGATCGATTTGATCCCGGCTCATGAGCTTCTGCAGCGCGAGGCAACCACCTTCACTTCGTATATCTATACGGCTCGCGAGTTCGATATCATGCGTCCGCGTCGTCTGGGCGAGAAGTCCCTGGTCATCGCTTGTAGCCACAGCGGCAATACCCCCGAGGTCGTCGAGGGCTGCGAGATTGCCCTTGCTGCTGGCGCTACGGTGATCGCCCAGACCGACAACGCTGGATCCAAGATTGACTCCGGCAAGTGGACCACGTGGGTCTACCCATGGGGCGAGGGCGTGCCGCAGGCCGAGGTCCCCGCTGGCATTTCGCTGTCGCTTGCGGCAGAGCTGCTCGATCAGCAGGAGGGCTACGCCGATCTTGCCGATATGTATGCCGGTATCGCCGAGATGGATAAGATTCTTCCCCCGGCACGCGAGAAGGTAAATGCCGAGCTGGGCGATCGCTTTGCCAAGCTTTGCCAGGAGCACGAGTTCTTCTATATTCTGGGCAGCGGTCCCAACTTTAGCCAGACCTACGGTTTCGCTATCTGCTCTCTTATGGAGATGCAGTGGCAGCACTGCAGCTACATTCACTCTGCCGAGTACTTCCATGGCCCCTTCGAGGCTACTCAGGATGGCGTTTTTTACTTCCTGCAGATGGGCTCCAGCGAGTGCCGCGCTATGGACGAGCGCGCCCTGGCGTTCCTTAAGACGCATACCGATACGCTGATGGTGCTCGATGCCAAGGAGTACGGTATGGAAGCCGTGCCGGCGAGCGTCCGTGCCTATCTGGACCCGGTGCTGTTCTACGCCATGAACTGCGAGCTGCGTGCCGCACGCGGCAAGGTGTTTGACCATGATCCCGATTTCCGTCGCTACATGGGCGTCGTCGAGTACTAGAAGGGTAAATACCATGGCATTTAACGTTAACGCGCTCGGATTTGGCGACAACGTCGTCGATCGCTACGAGCATATCCACACCATGTATCCTGGCGGCAATGCGGTGAACTTCGCCGTTTATGCCAAGAAATGCGGTGCCGCACGCTCTGCATACATGGGCATTTTTGGCAATGACGCCGCTGCCGAGCATGTCATTGCAAGCCTCGAGGATGAGGGTATCGAGCTTGACAAGTGCGAGCAGATGATTGGCGAGAACGGAGCGGCTCGCGTGACCGTCGTTGACGGTGACCGTGTCTTCCTCGGCTCCAACGAGGGCGGTATCCGTGGCGATGCGCGCTATGTCCTCGATCGCTTTGACCTTTCGTACATGAAGCAGTTCGATGTGGTTCATTCGGGCAACTATTGCTTTACCGAGCGCGAGCTGCCCAAGCTGAAGGCTGCGGGCGTCACGGTCTCTTTTGACTTTTCGGACGACTCCACCGACGAGTACTACGAGCAGATTGCGCCCTACGTCGATTTTGCTTTCTTTAGTGCGGCGGATGCCGCGAGTGAGGACGAGATTCGCGAGCGTCTGGCATGGGTGAAGGGCCTGGGTCCGCGTTTTGTGTCGGCTACGGCGGGCGCCGAGGGCTGCATTGCTTACGACGGCGAGCGTTATTACCGCCAGCTGGCTAAATCGGTAACGGACATGAAGGACACCATGGGGGCGGGCGACTCGTTCCTCACCTCGTTTTTGATGTGCTATCTCGATTCCGCCAAGCGTGGTGAGGATGGCGCCGAGGCCATCGAGCGCGCGCTCGACTTTGCTGCCGGGTTTGCCTCGACCGTGTGCGGTATGGAAGGTTCTTGGGGCCACGGGGCGCCAATCGTCGAATAGCTTAAGAAAGCGTACGGCGGTCTGGCTATGAGGCCTTGGACAGCCGATGCAAAACAATAAGCGAAACGCGAAAAGGGGGCTCGCCATGTGGTGGGTCCCCTTTTGAGCATTGGAGAAGACCATGGGTATTAAAGCGTGTGCGGCTGGTTTTTGCTGCGCGGACGTCTATCAAAACATCGGCGTGTTCTATCCGACTGGTAACGGCATTGACTGGGGTATCCATCTTGCACGAATGGGCGTTTCGGTATCCGCCGTGTCGGTTGTCGGCAAGGACGAGTACGGAGACAAGATGAGAGAGGCGCTGGCCGCTGAGGGGTTTGATATCTCTCATCTGCGGGTGGAGGATGGCGACACCTCGGTGATGCTCATGGCATTGAAAGACGGCGTCGATCGCGTGCATCTCGAGGCAATCGATGGCGTAATGGAGACATATCGTCCGAATGAAGACGACCGGGCGTTTATCCTAGAGCACGACATCATTCACACCGACCTGTTTGGCAATTGTTTGGACCTCCTGCCCGAATGGCATGATGCGGGCAAGACGGTGGTTATGGACTTCTCGGTGTTCAGCCAGGATCCCGAATATGCATGCGAGGCTCATTTTCCTTACGTAGACTATGCGTTCATGTCGTTTGAAGAGGACACTCCGGAGCTGCGAGACTGGGTACGCCACGTGCAGGAATTGGGACCGCGCGTTGCGGTTGCCACGCTTGGCGAGAAGGGAAGCATTGCCTATGACGGTGAGCGCTTCTATGAGTGCGGGATCGTACCGGCGGAGAAGGTCGTTAATACCGTGGGTGCCGGCGACTCGTATATTGCCGGGTTTACCAAGGGCGTGATCGATGGCCTTGATATTCCGGCGTGTATGAAGGCGGGCGCTGAGCTGTCGTCCCGAGTGATTGGTTCGTTTGAGCCGTACTAGGGTTAAATGCCTGGAAAGGAGTACGAAATGGTTATCGACATGTTGGTCCATCCTATGCTCTACGGCGAGATCTGTACGCCGGGTGATGAGCCTGATGGATTCGGTTTTTGGTCACGAGAATATGGTATGGGGCATATGGGCCCCATGGATTGGGATGAGCTTCAAGTCGAGATGGACGTCTGCGACGTGCAGAAGAGTGTGCTCATGCCGCTCGATGTAACCACGGCATGCGGAGGGCATTTTGGCACCAATGACCAGATTGCCATGCTGGTTGCCGCGCACCCCGATCGTCTGTGGGGATTTGCGAGCGTAGATCCGCAGGTGAGCGGTGCCGCAGACGAATTGGAGCGCGCCTTTACCGAGTTGGGGGCAAAGGGGCTTTGTCTGCATCCGGCAAAGCAGGGTTTTGCCCCCGATGATGCTGTGGCCGAGCCGCTTTACGAGCTGTGCGAGCGCTATAACAAGCCGGTGGTTTTCCATGCCGGTATGTCTTGGGAGCCTGGCGCAGAGCTCTCGCGCAGTAACCCGCTTGCATTTGAGCACACAATCGCAACGCATCCAAATGTGCGCTTTAGTTTGACCCACTTTGGCTGGCCCTGGGTGCGCGAGACCGTGGCGATGCTGCTCAAGTATCCCAACTGCTACACGGACACCTCTATCACTTACATCGATTCGCCCGAGGAGATGATGCAGCGTCTTTTCACGGTCGATATGGGGCCGCTGTGGTATGAGCGCGCGCTATCGCATCAAGTGATGTTCGCCAGCAATACGCCGCGCTTCCGTGCATTCAAACTCAAGCGGGCGCTCGATACCGTGCCCATGCGCGACGATGCGCGAGAAAGGCTCTACTGGGGTAATGCCCTGCGTTTTCTTGAAGGGGATGAGTAAACATGGTGACGCTCGAGACATTGAGCTATCTATCGACTGCTCCGGACCAGTTCATCGATATTACCGAAGACGTGCACGCTGCCATCGAACGCAGCTCGGTGACCAATGGCTTGGCAGCGATTATTTTGTCGCATACGACCTGTGGAATCGTGGTAAACGAGGGGCTGCCCTGCGTGGAGACGGATCTTATGGAGACGCTTGATCGCATCGCCCCACTCGACGCCCCCTATGCGCATGCACACTTCCTGCCGAGCTATGGAGCCACCGGCAACAACTCCTGTGGGCATATCAAGAGCATGATTTGTGGAAACAGTTGCTTCTTTCCCGTCCAAGATGGCCACATCGTGTGCGGAGGTGCCCAGAACATCTATCTTGCGGAGTTTGACGGTCCTCAGAAGCGAAAAGTGTACGTCGAGGTGCTGGGGGAATAACGTTCCTGCAATAACCCTATGAAGGAGCATGTTATGTCGTTTCTAACCTCGATGTTCAAGACCGAAAAGCCGGTTATCGGAATGCTGCACCTGCGTCCTCTGCCGGGCGATCCACTGTATTACCCGGGCGGAAGCGTGTCGCAGGTCGTGGAAGCCGCCAAGCGCGATCTCGAGGCGTTGCAGCAGGGCGGTGTCGATGGCATTTTGATTACCAATGAGCTCTCGATGCCCTATGAGCAGCACGTTTCTCCCTCAACTCTTGCATCGATGGGCTATGTAATCGGGGCTCTGTCCCATGATCTGTCGACTCCTTGGGGAGCTGAGGCTATTTACGATGGTGATGCCACAATCGAGCTGTGCGCTGCCGTCGACGCGCAGTTCACGCGCTGCAATTTTTGCGGTGCCTGGGCCGGTGATCTTGGGCTGATTAACCGAGATTTCGCTCACACCATGCGTCGCAAGGCGGCGCTGCGCCTGGACGATCTCAAGCTTTTTCACTTCATCACGAGCGAGGGGGAGGTTTATCTCAACGACCGCACGACTGCGGACATTGCCGATTCACTTCTCTTTAATTGCCTTCCGGATGCGATGGTCATCGGCGGTTCGGCTGCCGGTCGTGGCGCTTCGGGCGAGCTTGCCGATGAAGTCCGCGAGCGTGTTGGCGAAGTACCCGTGGTATGTGGCACCGGTTGTCGCGAAAATAC
>NZ_JBCOIG010000002.1:49484-175740 GCF_040926405.1 Collinsella aerofaciens | reverse complement strand
CTATCTGGGTATTGATATTGGGACAAGCGCCTCTAAAGGCGTTTTAATCGATGATCGATGCAACATCATTTGCCAGGCCTCTTGTGGACACGAGACGGAGAACCCGCGTGATGGATGGTACCAGCATGATGCGGAGGCAGTTTGGTGGGGCGATTTTTGCCGCTTGTCGCGCGAGCTGGTGGTGCGATCGGGGGTTAACGCGGCACAGATCGGATGCGTGGGCCTTTCCGCATTGGGTTGCGACTGCGTACCGGTCGACACCGAGTGCAACGCGCTAGCGCCCGCGATTTTGTACGGAGTCGATGCACGTTCGAAGCCGCAGATCGACGAGCTTCTTTCCGAATATGGGTCAGATCGCGCACGCGAGCTTTTCGGGCATGATCCCTGTTCGTCAGATATTGCTCCCAAGATCTTGTGGTTTAAGGAGAATATGCCCGAGGTGCACGAACGTGCCGCGAAGTTCCTGACGGCGTCATCGTTTCTGTGCGCGAAGTTGACGGGGCGTTTTACGGTGGACCGTTATTTGGCGGAGGATTTTCTTCCCCTATACGACCGCTTCACTTGGAAGGTTGATGCTCGGGAATGTGCTCGTTTCTGCCGGCCTGACCAGATGGCGGAGGTAATGTCGGCTACCGATATTGCCGGGGTGATTACTCAGCGTGCGGCTGAGGCGACGGGGCTCGCGGCAGGGACACCTGTCTTAGTGGGAACGGGCGACTCTGGTGCCGAGGCCATTTCGACGGGTGTATTTCGTCCCGGCGATATGATGGTTCAGTTGGGGAGTACGGCGTATTTCATCTATCTAGCTGATCATATGGTCGATGATGCCCGCCTGTGGCCAGGGACGTTTATCATTCCCGGAACTTACGGGATCTGCGCGGGGACCAATACGGCGGGTGCGCTCACATCGTGGCTGCGCCAAGAGCTGTATCGCGACGCCGTGGAGGCCGAGGGCCACGGTGGCCCCGATGCATATTCGGTTATGGCGCATGATGCCGCCGGTGTGGCGCCGGGTGCCGATGGGCTCCTGTGTCTGCCGTACTTTGCGGGGGAGCGCACTCCGCTCAACGATCCCGAGGCGCGTGGCGTCTTCTTTGGCCTGACCGGAAGGCATACGCGAGCCCATATGGTTCGTGCCGCCTTGGAAGGCGTCGCGTATACCGTTGCATCCCATGTCGACATTATCGAGCGAGAACATGGACTGCCAATTGGGCGCATTATGCTTGTCGGAGGTGGAACCAAGAATCCAGTTTGGATGCAGGCTATCGCCGACGTATGTGGGCGCGAGGTCTCGGTTGCCAAGGTTACGGTGGGCGCATGCTTCGGTGATGCCATCATGGCAGCTCTCGCAGGTGGCGCCTATGCATCATGGGATGAGCTCGCCCAAGTCCTTGGCGTTGCGCAAACAATCGTGCCTGATATGACTGCCCACGAGTTATATGCGTCGCGCCGTCATATCTTTGACGAATTGTATGCACGCAACCGTGATCTCATGCACGAATTGGTGTAATGCTGCCGAATTGTACTGTCTTCCAAAATAGGGACTGCGTTGTGCGATTTGCATGCCCCTTGGCATTTTTGCCCACAGGGGTTAGCGAAGGTCAAAAACAGAGTGCGCATTTGCTAAAACTGCCGACTCGATGCGCTTTGCGTCACAGTTTTTGAGTGAGACGATGCGCATCGAGGTCCTTGCGAGCGATCTGATGAGCGACTGCGCGCTTGTTTCTGTGTTTGGTTCGGCTGGCGCATCGGTCTCGAGCAGTAGACGGTCGAGTGGAATCTGCCGGGCATATTCGCGACCGCGCTTGGTGGCGAGCATACGCTCGTTCACGGAAAAATAGCAGTTTGCGTTTCGCGCGCGGGCGAGTTCGTTCGAAGTGCCGCTAAACCAGTGGAAGATGATAGCGGGGGAGTCGGGGTTTGGGATGAGTAGTCCATGCGATTCGAGGACGTCCAGTACGGCTCCTGCCGAACGAACGGCGTGAATTGATATCACGCGCCCGGTAAGAGGATGCTGCACGAGCGTATCGCAGAGCCGGTCAAATGCCTGTATTTGTAGCGGCTCACTTCCGGCAAAGCGTGCGGAAAAGTCGAGTCCCACCTCGCCGATGTAGCACTCTTGGGCAGCAACTTCGCAAAGCAGATCGACTTCGGCAGGACCGCAGCGGCCGTCGGCGAGCCACCAGGGGTGGAGCCCAACGCCAGCGATGATGCCTGGTAGGCGACGGGCGCGCTCGTTTGCGGCCGAAAAGTCGCGTGGGTCGACCCCGCAGTCAAAGAGCCCCAGACCCAACGCCGCCGACTCACTGGCTGCAGCATCGGGGCCGAGCATCAAATCAAGATGACAATGCGTGTCAAAGAATTGCGGTTCCATCGCAGGACATCCTGCTAGTCCAGGCGTTGGCCGTCGGCGCGTACGCGCTCGGTGCCGCGCCCGCTGATCTGACGGATAACCTCGCCGGCGATCATCTGGCCCATGATGGGCGGCATAAAGCTGGCGGTTCCCAGCTCGGTGCGCTCGTGGATGTTGGAAGGGTCGCGGGGCTGTGTCTTAACCGATTCCTCGCAGCTAAACAGTACGTGCAGGCTCTTGATGCCGCGCTTCTTGCATTCTTTGCGCATAATGCGGCTCATGGGGTCACGTACCGTATCGAAGATGTCGGCAAAGCGGAGGCACTCGGGATGGAGCTTGTTGGCCCCGCCCATGGAGCTAACCAAACGAATGTCGTGGTCCTGAGCATATTTGGCAATGGTGAGCTTGGCCGAGATGGTGTCGATGGCGTCGACGACGTAGTCGAGCTTGCCGTCCGTCTGCTCCAAAACGCTCGCGAAGAACTCGTCGATGTTGTCGCTCAGCAGGTATTCGGTGCGTTTGATAACGGTGGCGGCGGGATTAATGTCGTGGATCATGGCTTCCATAACATCGACCTTGCGCTTGCCGATGGTGCTGTGAAAGGCGATAGCCTGGCGATTGATATTGCTGGGCGCGACGATGTCCTTGTCCAGAATGACGAAATGACCAATGCCGCCGCGGGCGAGCGCCTCGCAGCAATTGGACCCCACACCTCCGCAGCCGAGCATCAGCACCGTAGCATCGGCGAGCTTATCGAGTGCCTCGCGGCCCATGATGATCTCGAGCTTGGTGTCGCGTGTCTCGACGAGAGCGGCAGCGGTTTCGGTCATAGACATCCTCCGATGGGGAAGCGAATCGTGTTTTAGCTATCGTCATTATAGGTAATCGCCATAGGTTGCGATGGCGTTTACTTTGATGTGGTTTGAAGCATTGCGATTAGATAATTAGACAAACATCTAAATATCGAGTATAGTGTGCGCGTCATGAGAGATGATGAGAGGAGGTCTTATGCCGGGAGAGGGTTTTAAGGCGCTGGCCGATCCTACACGGCGTCACATTTTGGAACTGCTGCGCGAGGGCAATTGCACGGCCGGGGAGCTTGCCGAGCATTTTGACATCAGCAAGCCGTCATTGAGCCATCACTTGGCGACGCTCAAAAACGCCGGGTTGGTGACCGACGAGCGCCATGGCCAAAACATCGTATACAGCTTAAACACCACCGTCATGCAGGACTTGATCGGTTGGTTTATGGGCTTTACAAACACGGAAGGTGATAAGGATGAATAACGAAAACAAGGGCATTCACGCCACGGGGGTATCGCGGCGTGTGTGGATTGCGCTGATCGCTCTGTGCGTCGCCAATGTCGTAGTGCACCTCATAGTGATGCCGAGCTTGCCTGCGCAGATTCCCACGCACTGGGGAGCGAACGGCGCCGTCGACGGTTGGGGCCCTAGCTGGATGGCCTCCGCGCTCGGCGTGCTGCCTCTGGCACTTCTTGCAATGTTCCGCGTGGTGCCGCACATCGATCCCAAAGGTGAGGCATATCGAACCTCGGGCAAGTTCTATCAGGGCTTCGTAATCGCCTTTACCTTGTTCATGTGTGCCGTAAGCTGGCTGGGAGAGCTTACGGTCTGGGGCGTGGTGCCGGCGGTCGGTTCGGTCAACGTGCTGATTTCCGGTGCTATCGGTTTGCTGTTCATCGGCGTAGGCAACTACTTGCCGCGTGTGAAGCAGAACTATACGCTCGGTATCAAGACACCTTGGGCGCTTGCCGATCCCGAGAACTGGCGCCGTACGCAGCGTTTTGGCGGCGCCTGCTTTATGGTGCTGGGTATTGGCCTGATTGTGATGGGCGTGGCAGGCAGCGTGCTTTCGAGTGAAGTCGTCGCCGCGGTGATTGCGGTTCTGGCGTTTGGTTCGGTTGGAGCCGTCTACGTCTACTCGTATCTGTTGTGGCGCAAATCGCAGCGAGCCGCTCGTTAAGGTTGCGGAAAACTAGCGTACGCAGTTCATAGTATGTTCCGGGGGACTTTTCCCAGGTAGTATTAGGGGCGTGGGCAACCATGCCCCTTTTTCGTTAAGTTTCAGAGCTGGTTTCCTCATTTCGTTTCCACTAAAGCGAATCAAGAATAGGGAAACAGCAGGTAGAAAGGATAGAACAGACATATGGCGGAGTTTATCTACCAGATGTATCAGGCTCGCAAGGCCCATGGCGACAAGGTAATCCTTGACGACGTGACCCTGAGCTTCTACCCCGGTGCCAAGATCGGCGTCGTGGGCCCCAACGGTATGGGCAAGTCGACCCTGCTCAAGATCATGGCCGGTATCGAGGAGGTCTCCAACGGCGATGCCAGGCTCACCCCCGGCTACACCGTGGGCATCCTGCAGCAGGAGCCGCCGCTCGACGATGACAAGACCGTCATCGAGAACGTGCGCATGGCGTTTGGCGACATGATCGCCAAGGTCGATCGCTTCAACAAGATCGGCGAGGAGATGTGCGACCCGGACTGCGACATGGACGCCCTCATGGCCGAGATGGGCAAGCTCCAGGACGAGATCGATGCCGCCGACGGCTGGGATATCGATTCCAAGCTCGGCCAGGCCATGGACGCCCTGCAGCTGCCCGATTCCGACATGCCGGTCAACGTGCTTTCCGGCGGCGAGCGCCGTCGTGTTGCCCTGTGCAAGCTGCTGCTCGAGGCTCCCGACCTGCTGCTGCTCGACGAGCCCACGAACCACCTGGACGCCGAGTCGATCCTGTGGCTCGAGCACTTCCTGCATAACTATCAGGGCGCGGTGCTTGCCGTCACACACGATCGCTACTTCCTGGATAACGTTGCCGAGTGGATCTGCGAGGTCGACCGCGGTCACCTTTATCCCTACAAGGGCAACTACTCCACGTATCTGGAGACCAAGGCCGCGCGTATCGAGGCGCAGGGCAACCGTGACGCCAAGCTCGCCAAGCGCATGGAGGCCGAGCTCGAGTGGGTACGCAGTTCACCCAAGGCTCGCCAGGCCAAGAACAAGGCTCGTCTGGCTCGCTACGAGGAGATGGAGGCCGAGGCCCGCGCAAGCCAGAAGCTCGACTGGACCGATATCCGCATCCCTGTGGGCCCGCGTCTGGGCAACAAGGTGCTCGAGGCCCATCACCTGCACAAGGAGTTCGACGGTCGCGTGCTCATCGATGACCTTTCGTTCACCCTGCCGCGCAACGGCATCGTGGGCGTGATCGGCCCCAACGGTGTCGGTAAGACCACGCTGTTCAAGACGATTGTGGGTCTGGAGCCGCTGACTTCGGGCGAGCTCGAGGTGGGCGAGACCGTCAAGATTAGCTACGTTGATCAGAACCGCTCCGGCATCGACCCCGACAAGAACCTGTGGGAGGTCGTCTCGGACGGCCTGGACCACATGATGGTCGGCGAGACCGAGGTCCCGAGCCGCGCCTATGTGGCGAGCTTTGGCTTTAAGGGCCAGGACCAGCAGAAGCGCGCTGGCGTACTCTCCGGTGGCGAGCGCAACCGTCTGAACCTGGCACTCACGCTCAAGCAGGGCGGCAACCTGCTGCTCCTCGACGAGCCCACGAACGACCTCGACGTCGAGACGCTGTCCTCGCTCGAGGCGGCGCTGCTCGAGTTCCCGGGCTGCTCGGTGGTCATTAGCCACGACCGTATGTTCCTGGACCGCGTCGCCACGCACATTCTGGCGTGGGAGGGCACCGACGAGAATCCGGGCAACTGGTATTGGTTCGAGGGTAATTTCGAGGCCTATCAGGCCAACCGCATCGAGCGCCTGGGCGAGGACGCGGCCCAGCCGCATCGTATTCACCGTAAGCTGACGCGCGACTAGTAGCAAGTAGAAAGGCCGCCACCAAGGGCGGCCTTTCTTGTAGCAATTGCACTGCAGCTATGCCCTGGCTGCTGGTTTGATTCATAATCAAAGTTATCTCTTTGGGATTAAAGCCCGTTTTTGCTATGAGCGATTTTCTAATTCCGTTTAAAACGTAAAGACGCATTGGGTTGCAAGGACATAAGCAAATCGAATTGAAATATAACCAGTGCTGTAACGTTACAAAAAAGATTATAGAATAGGAGTACCTTATAAGTCGCTTCTCTAGAAAGAAGAACATATGCTTTCGCGTCGTCGTTTTCTGCAACTTGTCGCGTCTTCAATTGTCGCCTTAGCCGCACGTCCGAAAGAGGTTTTTGCTTCGACGGGCAATATTGATGGTGAGCAGATACAATTTACTTCTGAAATTGCGCAAGAGCTTGCCGATAAATATATAAAGGGACTCCTCGGCTATTCGTATACGCCTTCTGACCCTATTCCTTTTGTAGATGTTGATGGGTCCCCGCTTGGTTACATTGTTCCGGTTGTGACATCCAATAGAGCCGCGGGCTATTTGGTTTTAGATGCTTCAGATGATGAAATACTTACGGGATATCGTTTTGGAGACGGCTTAGTCAGCCCTATGGATCGGGGAGGAGATCTTGGTGTCGAGTCTTATTCTTTCAATAACCCAGTCGTAATGATCAATCCATTCGAATTCGGCGTGCAATCTTTGGACGGTTCAATAACAACAAATTGCGGAAGAACAATCCCGGCTGTTTCCATAGAAGGACGGCCTGTCGTTTTATCGAATAAACCTTCAAGCTGGAACGATGTTGTAATTTACGCAACTCAAATGCAGGATTACACAGTATCTGGATTTCGTTCCATTTCTCAGTTTATGTCATATGATGAAAGCGAGATTAAGAGGCTTACCGCCCACTATGCTTGTATGGTGACAGCTTTTTCGAACGTTGCGGAACTGTATGGCATTGCCAATTTATATAGCGACCCTTCGCAATATATGCAGATATGGAGTTACACCAATACCCATGCTCTTTCCGATGAAGAACAGACTGTTCCCGGCGTTGTTTTGGGTGGAACGCCGATATCAACCTGTGCAACGGGGTTTACAAATTACTGCGCAAGCAGAGGAAGTACTCTTATCGCCCGCACTGTCTCCTCTCCGGCTATCGCGAGCATTCAAAATGAGATTAACTCTAATAGACCGAATGTTTTACATGCGAGTTTGTACAACGGATCAGCCCATTCTGTAACAGCGGAGGCTTACGCCACACTTACTGGTAAGAAAACTGGAGAGACAAGGCAGATGATTGGCATAGCGGACGGCTGGAATTCATCTTTATCCTTCCTGAAGTATGATCAGAGCTATTATGCGTGGACTTATGGAACGACTTTTTCGAAGTAGGGCGATTCGTCTAGCCCTGTCTTTGGTGCTGATGGCTTCATTGGTGGGCTGTTCAACAAAGGAAGAGATATCGCGCGGAGGTTCCGGAGAAGTGACTGCGACAGACTCAGGTTCATTAGAAATAGCTGGCGGGCATGCCGATGTGATGTTACAAGGAAAAGGCGTGCTTAGGTCGGTTGATGCTGAAGACGCTGTCTGCTCAATAGAGGATTTAAAGACAGGTGAAACTGCACCGTACCGAGTCTCAGATAATGCTGCGAATATGATTGAGTCGATACCGACTGGAGCGCAGGTTTCTTTTAGATACTTTGCTCCGCAACTTGAGGATGAGCTTGCTTCTCTGGTGTCTATATGCACCGATGACAACTAAAAGGCCTGAATTCAAAAGGCCTCGGATGGTCAATTGGCTATCCGAGGCCTTTTTTACTCGACCGGGGCTTCGACCTTGTCGATGACCCAGGTGGCTCCGAGGCCGCCGGTGGTGTTGCGGCGGATGCGCACGGTGACTTCGTGGCGCTCGCCGGCCTGCGTGTAGTGCAGGGGGAAGCTTGCGCGGTTTCGCGCGGCCTCGATGGTACCGCGCTCGCGGGCGATCCAGTAGTACTCGCCGACGATACCGAGCGTGTCGGCGCCGTAGGGGAGATAGGTCGATAGCTCGTGCAGAAGCGGGCCGGGGCAGAAGACCTCGGTTGCGAAATCGATGGGGAAGTCCTTGGGGATGGTCGGTGCTGCGGGTGCGGGGGCCGGTGCTGCAGCGGGGGCCGGAGACGGTGCCGGTGCGGGAATTTGGTCGCAAACAGCGGCGGGCACGGATTCGATGACGGGTGCGGGCTCCGGCGTCGCTTCCGGCTTGATCGTGGAATCTGCGGGCTCCGGCGTCGTCTTCGGCTTGGTTGTGGAATCTGCGGGCTTCACGGTGACGGGCGCGTCTGCAACTGCGGTTTCAACCTCAACCTGCGTCGCGTTCTCGTTCTCGACGCTCGACTTTGCCTCGATGGGCGTGGATGCCATGGTGGTGATGCCGGCGTTTGCGTTCTCGGGGTCATAGACGACCGTGAGCGAGATGGCGGGCTGCGGCGTCTCGGGCTCCGGCGCCGACTCGGTAGCGCCTTGATCGTCGGGCTCGTCGGGCTGATCGTCCTCGGTCTCGTCGCCAAAGACATCGCTGTTTTGGAACGCAGGCGTTTCGGGCTGGTCAGCGGCTTCTTCGGTTGTCGACTTGGGAGCTTCGTTGACCTCCGCAGTGGCTTCCTGCTCGGATATGACTTCGGGATCGGTCGTGGCGGTGATTTCGGTGTCGGCTTCTGCCGTTACCTCAATAGCGACTTCGATCTCTGCCTCGGGCTCGGGCTCCGGAGCGACTTCGGCCACGGGCTCGGGCTCGGCGCGCTTAACGTGCTTGGGGCGCACGGCCTTGAGGTCCTTCTCGCCGCGCTTTTTCTTTTTGTAGGACCGCTTGGCACCCTTGGCAGCCTTGGGCTTGTCCTCGCCCTTGGCAAGGGCGGCATCCCAGGCCTCGTTGGCGATGAGCGTGGCATACAGGCGACCGCCCTTAAAGACGGTCAGCCTTATGCAGTCGTCGAGCTCCTCGAGCAGCTCGCGCGTGGACTCGAAGCCCAGGTCATAAGCGGCCATGTCACCAGCAGCGAGCGCCTCCTCGACCTGCGTCATAAACGTTTGCTTGCCGCACCCAATCGCATCACGCAGCAGACGATACAGATAGATGTGGTTGCCCAGCGATAGCGTGGGCTTAACTATTGTCTTGCTCATGGCAAATCTCCTCTTTACACACCAAAGCATCTTACCATCGCGCGGGGCTTGCTACCTCGGCGCCCAAGGCAAACGGGCGCGACCGTTGCCGGTTCGCGCCCGTTATACAGGTCGATTATCTATGAGGGGCAAACGTGCTTAGTTGCCCGATGCCGTGCCTTGGCTCGAGCTGTCAGATGCCGTGCCGGACGCGGTTCCACTCGAGCTGTTCGAGTTGCTGGTGTTGCTGCTGTCTGCTGAGCCCGTTCCCGACGTGGTGTCGCTCGTCTGGTCGCCCGTGCTCGGTTGAGAGCCGTCAGTCGTTTGGCTTGAGTCGGTTGTGCCGGATTGCGTACCGTTGTTGTTCACAGAAGAATCGGCGCCCTGCGACTGATCGGGGGTGTTCGAGGACGAGTCGGTGGATGCGGAGGTGCCCTGCGAGTCGTCCTGCTGGCTTTGCGATTGACCAGTGCTGTCCGCGTCGTGCTCGGTCGTGCGTGACGACAGAATCGGCTCGGGACGCTCGCCCAGACCCTCACCGGCGGTGGTGATAAGGATGGCAGCGGTGCAGGCGATAACCGCGACGATGGCGATGGCGATCGAGAAGATGATGACCTTCTTTTGCGTCTGGCTGCGCTCTGCCGCCGCCTTGGCGCGCAGGCTGTCGGGGGCGACGCGCGCCGTGGTCGCGCGCCCTGCAATCTGGCGCATCTCCTGGGTAGTCGCGGCGCCGCCTAAGTGCTCCTCGGCATTTAATTCAACGGGTTCATAGGCGCCGGCGGGGTAGTCGACGGTGGCGTGCGTACCTTTGAGGGCTTCGGCGCTGGCAGAGATAAAGTGGCGGTAGACCTGCGAGGACACAACGGTGATGACCGAGCTCACGGCGGCACCGATCACCGATCCGGCGATACCGATCTTGGAGGCAAGCGCGACGCTCGTGGCGGCAGCTGCGGCGCCGGCGATGATTTGGGGAATGGAAATGTCGTCAAACAGGCCCTTTTTGGGCGCGATGGCCATGGTCTGTCCGATGGAATGGTTCTCGTGCACGCCGTTGTTGAGCGATGCCGGCGTCATGACGCGCGTGCGCGGCGCGTCGGTGTACTTGGTTGTCATACGGGGTCCTCCCGGTGTAAATCTGCTTCGTTTCGTGTAGCCATCAGGGTACCCACCAGATGTGAATCGTACGTGACATTTAACAGATACCATCAACTCATCAAGGGGGGCTTGCTGTCTTTGGTGCAATAGCTTGATGCTAAACTGGATTTACGATTGCGAGGTGGTTTACGTGATGTACCCGTATATGACATTCGAAGACGGTACCGAGGTCGTTCATTCTGACCTGATTGCAGATGAGGATATCGAAAAGGTTGTCGTGCATTTTGAACGACCGACGGCAGAGGGCTTCGACTCCGCTCGCTGTGAGTTGCCTTCCTGTTCGTGGACTGACTGGGAAGGGCATTTTACTCAGAGTGAAAAACGAGCTTTCGAAGAGTGTTTGAGCAAATCATTTAGATTAGTTCGAGTTTAGTTCGAATAAAGAAGCCGAATGCGATGACCTAAAGCGTATGCATTTTTAGTATTAGATGCGTATGAAATGGAGGATGTGAATGGATGAGCTAATAGACTTTAAAAAACGATTTCTCAAGAATGGCGAGCTGGTTTCAATTCCAAAAAAGGAAAGCTATAAAAGAATCATGCTGCTATGGGCTGTCTCTTTCTTTGAATTAAATACAAGTTATACGGAGCTTCAGGTTAATCGTGTGCTGTCACAGCTCTATCCTGATTATGCCGTGTTGAGGCGGTACTTGGTTGATTATGGATTCCTATTAAGGGATGAACGAGGCCTGAAATACGAGGTTAATCGTGATGTTCACGGTATTGAGAGCTAGCCATCCGGTTCGGGTCCTATATATTGCTAGAGGGATAAGCGAAATAGGCAATTGGTGTGCGAATATTGCTTTGCCAATGCTGATTTACGAGGTAACTCACGATGTTTCTGCAACTGCTTTGATGGTCTGCTGCAGATTTGCCCCCTCTCTGTTTTCAGTTTCGCTCGCGCAGCTGCCTCAGAAGATGGGTATCGGGACACTGCAGGCCATGAGATTGGCAGACTTAATTCGCGCGGGATTATTCGTTTGCTATATTTTTGTTGATAGTAAATGGAGTATGTTTGCTATTACGTGCGCGGTATCGCTTTGCCGAACGGTTGAAATGCCCTGCTTTTACTCGTTGTTAAGAGCCAATACGAATAGTATCAATCGCGACGTAATTAATAATTCGTTTGGGTTTCTGCAGAATTTGATGATGGTTCTGGGGCCAGTTGCCGGCGGTTTTGTTGTCGCTCAATTTGGGGCGGAGGCTGTTCTTGCATTAGACGCGCTTTCTTTTGCCGCGTCGTTCTGGTTGCTGCGAGATGTTCCGTCGGTTATCGAGGTTAATGATAAAGAGGGGATAAGCAAAAATGAAAAAAACAGGACTGCATTTAGTGATCTTAGCGCGAAGCACTTGGCAATTGGTTTCCTATTAATCGATATTTCTAGTGGCGTGGCATTCGGCTCTCTGAATTCTCTTTTGCCAGCTATAGCGCAATTGCAATTTGACTCGTCATCGATACAATATGGATTCCTTCAGAGTAGTCTTACAATCGGACTGTTGTTCGGAAATACAATATATGGTCGTTTAATTAGTGGTTCCGATTGCGTTAAATCATATTGTTTTGTGACGTATCTTGCGCTCGGTGCGTATCTGGCGTTTGGCTATCGTTATGCGTCTGGGATATCGTTTATTTTCCTTTTTATCGTCGGTGCCGGAAACGCCATTCAAGATGTGCTTCTCATAACATCGCTGCAGGATTTGGCGAGAGACGAATCTGAATCGATAAGCCTGTTTTCAATTAGGGAGTCTTTGCAATCGGTTGCTGTTGTTATTTCAACACTCCTTGTTTCGCTGTTCACGAGCACCGCGATGTTCTCAATTCTCGTTACAGGACTTGGTGTATTTTCAATTATGATGGTAGCTGCGTTTCAATTGAATTATTTGCGAAAGATGTGACGTTGATATGCCTAAAACGCTTTTAGTATTTCCCCCAGGATGGAGTCCAGTGGGGCCGTATCTTGCCTTGCCTGTTTTGAAGTCATATCTTCAAGAGGTTGAACAATATAAAGTTGACATTGTTGACTTAAACGTGGAATTTTACGATGACCTCCTATCTTTTAGACATGTCGAAGAGTGCTGTAAAAGGTATCGGGAATCAAAGGATTCGTTTAGTTCGAATGTTCAATTAACAATCGAGTTGATACAAAAGTCAGCACTTAATGTTGACGAGGCAAAAGATATTTTCAGATCGAAGAGATACTTTAATCTAAAAGAAAGACAATATGCTGAAAACATTTTTAGAAATGCACTCTATATCATAAATCACGTCTCGTATGGAGTTAAATACACGTTCAACTCCATAGATCTGCCCTATGATTATTATTCGACACCAGAAATAATGAAATCGCTTGCGGATACCTTGCATAATCCGTTTATTTCCTTCTATGAAACTGCCTTTCTTAAGCGTATTCAGAGGGAAAAATTGAGTTTATTGGGATTTCGGTGAGCGGCTGTTTCCAATTGATTTCTGCAGTTACGTTAGCGAAACTGATTAAAGAAGAATGTCCATCTGTTAAACACGTCTCATTGGGCGGCAATTACATTACTCGTTTAGCAGATGACTGCATGAAAGAATGGCATCCCTTTTTTGAATACATTGATTCGATAATGATGTATGACGGCGAAGAGCCGCTTGCACGTCTTCTTGAGGCTCTTGACTCCGGTGATGACAATCTCGACTGTGTTCCAAACCTTTGCCATGCTAAAGGTGGAAAGATATATAAAAACCATCGGATTGAGCAAACATTTATCAACGATACAGTTCCCGATTTCGATGGCTTCGCCCTTTCTAAATACTTCATGCCTGAGTTAATATTGCCGGTTTATTCCTCTAGGCAGTGTTTTAATCATTGCGCCTTCTGCACCATTCCCGGTGCTACCGGTGGTTGTTACCGAAAGATGCCTATATCGAGAGTATTTGAAATAATGTGTCGGTTAAATGAAAAATACGGCACGAGAGTTTTCTCTTTTGTGGATGAAACATTCGAAGGCAAAAGAATGGAGCAACTCGCGGATGAAATAAACGCATCGGGAAAAACGTTTTTCTGGCATGGAGAAACGAGGTTCTCTCCAACCCTAAGTACAGACGTTTTCAACAAGATATACCAAAGTGGATGTAGGCAGATTCAGTTTGGCCTCGAGTCATACAACCAAAGAGTTCTTGATCTAATGAAGAAGAACACGAGAGTTGATTGGATTGATCGCAATATCCATGATTGTCTCAATGCGGGTATTCCTGTTCATCTATTCTTTATGATTGGCTTCCCGACCGAAACTAAAGAAGAGGCTCTGAACACCTTAGCTTATACAGAGAATGTTTTGAATTATTCAAAACAGGTATGTGGTGTTCCATATTCCACGAGAGGATTTACGAATTTTGGTCTCGTTATGGGGTCGGATGTTTGGAATCATCCCGATAAGTATAGTGTCTCTGTAATGCCGAAGTCCCAATATGAGGATTTGCGCCTCGAAGTGGATTATGTTTCAGGCACTGGTTTAACTTTAAATGAAGCAAAATCCTTATCTGATGAGCATCATATTGATTTTTATATGCAAGAGGTCATAAACGGTAGCGACACAATTGACTTGCCCCAGCGGCTTCATATTTCAGAGGTGACCTGGATCCTAGATTCTATTCACGCTGTCAGGTATAAGGGACATTTGACCAAAGTAAAGCGACGGCTAACTAGTCTAAATCCAGCTGATCGAATCTGGCTGGATTCCAAGACCTCTGTCGTGCTCGTTGAGCCATTTGCCTACTTCTATAATTCTGAATACCATCATGTCTATGCTGTTTCCCAGTTGGTATACCTTAAGTTGGCCCGTTTATTGGAGGCCGATTGTAGCATTTCTCTTATCCTTGATCAGGGCGACCTCGAGCTGACAAGGGCGATAGAAGAACTGTTGCATTATGGATTGCTGAATACAAATATCGATGCCGATTATGTAATGCACGATAATGGTTTTCAATTGGTTAAAAGTTCGTTTGTGAAAGAAGTCGGACGCTCAAAAGAGGGGTTAAGAGTACTGCTGAGTTGTGCCACCCATAGAATGTGTGCGGTTAATGATTTTTCGTTCGCTTTGCTTTCGTTGTTTGAAAAGCCGATTACTAAGAACGAGGTGCGCGACATTTTGAAAAAAGAGGGACTATCGGCAAACGAGGAGCAATTAAACAAGTTGGTTGATAATTGCATGAAAGCAGATATACTACAATTGATTAGATAGAGGAGGTTTCTGCATGGACGTTATTAACAAAGATCTCTTGGAGCAACTGAAAGAGTTTCAGGAAGAGGGCGTCGTGGTGGAAGTGTTCGACTTTGAGGACTACATGGATAAATTCTGCCATTAGTTTCGGAATTTACTCGCCTCGCTTAAAGGAGAAGTCGATTATCGATTTCTCCTTTTTTAATTAAAGATATTTTTGAAATACATGCTTTTAGCACAGGTTGGCCTCTCAGTAAACTGGGAGGTTGCTTTGGCTAGTTAGAGATATGTGAACGTCCGTTAGACTGAATCTCAGGGTAGAAGGGGCCTCCAGTGTCCAGATCAACAAGGCAATGCTGCGTTTCGGCTAATAAGAACGATGGCTTTTTGCGTGTGGCGGCGGCGTCGCCGCAGATTCGCGTGGCCGATGTCGAGGGCAATGCCGAGGTTGCGTTAGCGGCTGTTCGCGCGGCTGTTGAGCGCGGCGTTCGCGCGCTGGTACTGCCCGAGCTCAACTTGTGCGGCTATACCGCGGCCGATCTGTTCCATAACCGCACATTACTGCATGCCTGCGAGGCTGCTTTGGTGCATATCCTCGATGAGACTCGTGAGCTGCCGATTGTCTTTACTATCGGTCTTCCCGTTGCAGTTGCCGAGAATATCTACAACTGCGCCGCCGTGTGCTGCGCGGGCGAGCTTTTGGGCCTCACGGCCAAGAAGTATCTGCCCAACTATGGCGAGTTCTACGAGCGCCGCTGGTTTGCTCCGGCGCCCGCAGATCCCGTGTGGGTCGAGTTTGCCGGTCAGGGTCCGGTTCCGCTGGGTTCGGAGCTTGTCTACCGCTGCTGTGACGAGGGTGCCGAGGATATGGTGCTGGGCGTTGAGGTCTGCGAGGACCTGTGGGTGCCGGCGCCCCCTTCGACCGAGATGGCGCTTGCCGGTGCGACGGTGATCCTCAACCCGTCGGCCTCGGACGAGATTATCGGCAAGGCAGATTACCGACGCAGCCTCATATCCAACCAGAGCGCGCGCCTGTACTGTGCCTATGCCTATGCAGATGCGAGCGAGGGCGAGTCCACGACCGACATGGTCTTTGCGGGCGAGAACCTCGTCTACGAAAACGGCTCCAAGCTCGCCGCGACCAAACTGCTTACCTGCGATATGGCCATCGCCGATGTTGACCTCGACCGTCTGGTTGCCGAGCGCCGTCGCTCGACGACGTGGACGCGCGCGGACGATGCGCCTGAGGCCACGACTGTTGAGTTTTCATTTGAGGGCGTGCTGGCCAAAGAGCCCGTCCTGCGCGATGCCTGCGATATCGACCGCGTTTTCCCGCGCGCGCCCTTTGTGCCGGCCGACCACGGCGACTTGGCCGAGCGCTGCGAGACGATCCTCGATCTGCAGACTGCGGGCCTCAAGACCCGCCTTGCCCACACGGGTACCAAGGCTGCGGTTATCGGCCTTTCGGGCGGCTTGGACTCCACGCTAGCGCTGCTTGTGACCGTGCGTGCCTTCGATGCACTGGGGCTGCCGCGCACTGGTATCACAGCCGTGTCCATGCCCGGCTTCGGCACGACGCATCGCACCAAGTCGAATGCCGAGTCGCTCGCCCGCGACCTGGGTGTGAGCTTCCGCGAGGTTTCGATCCACGCGGCTGTGGAGCAGCACTTCAAGGACATTGAGCATGATCCAGCTGTGCAGGACGTGACCTACGAGAACAGCCAGGCGCGCGAGCGTACGCAGATTCTGATGGATCTGGCCAACCAGGCTGGCGGTTTTGTCATTGGCACGGGCGACCTGTCGGAGCTGGCGCTCGGCTGGGCTACCTATAACGGCGACCACATGAGCATGTACGCCGTCAACGCGAGCGTGCCCAAGACGCTTGTGCGCCATCTGGTACGCTATGCCGCCGATGTCTTTGGCGGGCGCATTGCCGAGGTCTTGCTCGATATCCTCGATACGCCGGTGTCCCCCGAGCTTCTGCCGCCCACGGGCGACGGCGAGATTGCGCAGAAGACCGAGGATTTGGTGGGCCCGTACGAGTTGCACGACTACTTCCTCTACTACCTGCTGCGTTTTGGCTTTGAGCCGGGCAAGATCTACCGCATGGCGCTCAAGAGCTTCGAGGGCGTCTACGACGTCAAGACCGTCCACACGTGGTTGCGTACGTTCTATCGTCGCTTCTTTGCCCAGCAGTTTAAGCGCAGCTGCCTGCCCGATGGTCCCAAGGTGGGCTCGGTGACGCTCAGTCCGCGCGGCGATTGGCGTATGCCGAGTGACGCCAGCTCACGTCTGTGGCTTGCGCAGATCGATGCGCTCGATCCGATTGACTAAGGTTGGCTAAATTGAACCAATACGGGGGTTGCAAGCGTTACACTTTTGCAATCTGATGGCCCGTATCGCGCGGCGCTCTTGTCGGAGCGCCGCGTTTTTCATATCGAAAGGTGGCACCATGCAGGCATCGCAGCGTCTCGACCGCTTTAGCGCGGAGGTCTTCGCCTCGCTCAACAACAAACTGCTTGCGCTGAAGGCTCAGGGCAAGACCATTTACAACATGAGCGTGGGCACGCCCGACTTTAAGCCGTACGACCACGTGGTCGAGGCGCTCACGCAGGCAGCCCAAGATCCCGAGATGTGGAAGTATGCCCTGCGCGACCTGCCCGAACTCAAGCAAGCTGTGTGCGATTACTATGAGCGTCGCTTTGGCGTTTCGGGCATTACGCCGTCCATGGTGCAGTCGTGCAACGGCACGCAGGAGGGCGTGGGCCATTTGGGCCTGGCCCTGCTCGATCCGGGTGACACCATTTTGGTTCCCGATCCGTGCTACCCGGTTTTTGAGGCGGGGGCCAAGATCGCCGACGCCAAACTCGAGTATTATCCGCTGGTGGCGGAGCACAATTACCTGCCCTATGTGGCGGGCATCGATCCCGAGGTGGCCGATCGTGCCAAGTACATGATCGTGTCGCTGCCCGCCAACCCGGTGGGCTCGGTGGGCACGCCCGAGATCTACGAGGAGATCATCGCTTTTGCCCGCGAGCACGACCTGCTGATCGTTCACGACAACGCATACTCCGACATCGTGTTCAACGGCGAGCCGGGCGGCAGCTTCTTGCAGTACCCCGGCGCGCTCGAGGTGGGCGTTGAGTTCTTCTCGCTCTCCAAGTCGTTTAACGTCACCGGTGCCCGCATCGGCTTTTTGGTCGGCCGAGAGGACGTGGTCTCGGCCTTTGCCAAGCTGCGCGGCCAGATCGACTTTGGCATGTTCTTCCCGATCCAGAAGGCCGCCATCGCCTGCCTGAACGGTCCGCGCGATGAGGTCGAGGCGCAGCGTCTGAAGTACCAGGAGCGCCGCGATGCCCTGTGCGACGGTCTTGAGGGCTTGGGCTGGGAGCGCCCCAACGCGCATGGCTCTATGTTTGTGTGGGCCAAGCTTCCCGGTGGCCGCACCGATTCCATGGCGTTTTGCGAGGAGCTTATGGAGAAGGCCGGCGTTGTGGTGACGCCGGGCGCGAGCTTTGGTCCTTCGGGCGAGGGGCACGTGCGCATGGCGCTGGTCTTGCCGCCCGACCAGATCGCTTTGGCTGTCGAGGCCATTCGCGAGGCGGGCCTGTATTAGAAAGCTATTTTGGCTCGTCAATATATCGAAACCGATTTCGTGCAGTTATTTTACGAATTCTGCAAACAATTTCGGTAAACGGTCGATTTTTGGCTGCGAATAGGAGCATAATCAAAGTCCCGATTGGATGTATTGGGATTACGACAAGCCGCTCGGGTCGTTCCCGGGCGGCTTGTTTGTGGAGTGAGATGGGAGTTTCTAATGGTTAACGAGAAGAAGGTCGCTATTGTCGGCTGCGGTTTCGTCGGTTCGTCTTCGGCGTTCGCGCTGATGCAGAGCGGTCTGTTCTCCGAGATGGTCCTCATCGACGTGGACAAGAACCGCGCCGAGGGTGAGGCCCTGGATATCGCGCACGGCATGACGTTTGCCGAGCCGATGAAGATCTACGCCGGCGATTATTCCGATGTCGCCGACGCCGCCATGATCGTCGTCACCGCTGGCGCTGCCCAGAAGCCCGGTGAGACCCGCCTGGACCTGGTCAACAAGAACGTCAGCATCTTTAAGTCCATTATCCCCGAGATTAAGAAGTCCGGCTTCGATGGCATTCTGCTCATCGTCTCCAACCCGGTCGATGTTCTGACCTACGCCGCCATCAAGATGTCCGGCCTGCCCGAGGGCCACGTCATCGGCTCCGGCACCGTGCTCGACACTGGCCGTCTGCAGCAGATGCTTGGTGCCCACGTCGAGGTTGACCCGCGCGACGTTCAGGCCTATGTCATGGGTGAGCACGGCGACTCCGAGTTTGTCGCTTGGTCCAGCGCCCAGGTTGCCGGCGTGCCGCTGAACACCTTCTGCGAGCTTCACGGCCACCTGGAGCATGAGGCTGCCGAGAAGCGCATCGCCGAGGACGTTAAGAACTCCGCCTACACCATCATCGAGAAGAAGCACGCCACCTACTACGGCGTCGCCATGGCCGTTAAGCGCATCTGCACCGCTGTTATGCGTGATGAGCAGACCGTTCTGCCCGTTTCCTCGCTCATGGTGGGCGAGTATGGCCTGTCCGATCTGGCCATCTCCATGCCGACGGTCGTTGGCCGCGACGGCGTCGTCTGCCGCGTCCCCGTGCCGCTGAACGACGACGAGCAGCATGAGCTCACCGTCTCCGCCAAGGCCCTCAAGGACATCATCGACAGCGTCGACTTCTCCTGCTAAATCAAGCTCGCTAGAGCGAAAAGCTACAATGAAGGCGTCCGGGTCCACACGGCCCGGGCGCCTTTTTGGTGCAAAGTAACCTGACTCCAATGCACCATAGTTGATGGGAGGGCCATGTCGGATTCGCCTAATTTTTTGACCTATGTCCAGACGGCGTTTGATCCCTTTGAGGAGCGGCCGTTCTGCGCGGTGGATAGCCTGGTCTTTGCGTGGTTGTCCTATTTGCGCTTGCCGGGTGATATGGCGGGGCTGACGAACTGGCAGGGCCTAGACGTACGCGAACTGCTGCGTGCCGAGTGCTACCGGGACATGATTGACGACTTGTGGGACCCAGAGGGAAGCAGGGCCTTGTTGGAGGCCGTGGCAGCAAATCCCAGATACCGCGGCGTGCACGTTTGCGGCTATCGTGCCGTGAGCGATGTGGTGGCGACGGAGCAGTTTGCAGCCATGGCGTTCCGGTTTCCGGCGGGGTTTAGCTATCTTTCCTTCCGGGGGACCGACAGCACGATTGTGGGCTGGAAAGAGGACTTTAACATGGCGTTCCGGTGTCCTGTGCCGGCCCAGGAATCCGCGGCGCGTTATGTGGACGAGGCGGCGGATGCGATCGACGGGCCGCTTTTGTGCGGAGGTCATTCCAAGGGCGGAAACCTTGCGGTGTACGGTGCGGCGATGTGCTCCGATGTCGCCCGTGAGCGAATCGAACGGGCGTATTCCCATGATGGTCCAGGGTTCGTCGAGGAGTTTCTGAACGGCAACGCCTTTGCCGATCTTTCCGGTCGAATCGACAAGACGCTACCTCGGTCGTCGATCTTCGGCATGATGTTCGAGACACAAGAGGACTATGCCATCGTTGAGAGCACCGAGTTCAGCCTGCTGCAGCACAATCCCTTTAGCTGGGTGGTTGATGGTTGCGACTTCGTATACTGTGAGCGCCTGTCCGCCGGTGCTCGATACGTTGATGGCTCCATTCGCGAGATGCTGCTTGCAGTGTCACCTAGCGAGCGCGAGCGTTTTGTAGATGCGTTGTTCTCCGTGTTTGAGGCTACGGACGCCGAACGGTTTGCGGATATCGCAGGAAATCTGCGTGAGAGTCTGCCCGTGATGCTCCAGGCTGCGCAAGGCTTTGACAAAGATACGCGACGCTTTATCTCGCAGACCATCGTGGCGATCCTTAAATGCGCACTGTTGCCCAAACGACCCCAGATCGACGTGCCCGCTGCCGGCAAGAGTTTGGCAGAACAGCTCGAGGCTTGGCAGTCCGAGCTCCTGCGCTAGCCATTGATACAAAGCAACCTGTCCCCGATGCGCCAATCTTCGATGCGCCTGGGGCGGGCTCGACCGCTATACTGGTTCGTGCCGAAATCGATCTAGAACGGAATGCCGTATATGAAAATCAATCACGCGATTCTGCATATCCTGGACTTTGACTCTGCCGTCAACGTTATGAGCCAGCGCGAGTTGGATATCGAGAGCCGCACCGTGCGTAATTTCGTAACCACGCACCTGCGGCGCGCTCGTACCTCGGCCGACAACAAACGCGCCACGTTTGCCGAGAACTCTGCGTTTGGTGGTGAGCTCAAGGGCTATTTCTTTGGCGAGCGCGAGTTCGTGGACCTGTCGCAGCAGATTGCGGAGTTTATCTCCTCCGAGCTCACCAAAGCCGAGAAAGCCGAGTCCACCGACGTGCTCGTGGCTGATTTTGACGACGATGAGGATGCCCGCTGGTTTGCCGTGATGCTGCTGGGCTCCAAGCAGGCTTTTATGCACGAAGTGGGCCGCGAAGAGGGGGAGGTGCGCAACGACATCGCGCGTCACTACGCCATTCTGCCGAACCCCTCGCAAAAGGTGCCGAGCTATGCAATCGTGCGTGCAAGCACCATGGAGATCGGCTATGTGGATAAGAAGCGCAAGATTGCCGGCGAGGATCGCATGCTCATTCCCGATGGCCTGCTGCAGTGCGACACGGGGGTATCGGGCAAGGAGGTCATCGACACCGTGACGCGTGTGGTCGAGGAAGTCGCCGAGGAGCACGGTGCCAACACGGCCGTGGCGCTCGCCAAGGTTAAGGCTGCCGTTGCCGAGAAAGTCGAGGATGACGAGGAGCTGCCGCCTTGGGATATCGTCGATGAGGTCTTTGAGGACGAACCAGTTATCAAGGAGAGCGTGCGCGCGGCACTGACTGAGGAGAAGGTGCCTGAGCGCGTTCCCGTGGAGCGCAAGCAAGTTGAGCGCGCGGCCGTGCGCAATCACAAGATCCGTACCGACACGGGCATCGAGATCAGCTTCCCGGCCGAGATGGGTTCGAACTCCGAGTACATCGAGTTCGTCAATGAGCCCAACGGCCTCATCTCCATCGAGCTCAAGAATATCGGGTCAATTGAGAATCGATAAACTGCGCTTGGACGCTGCAAAAATAAAGGCCGAAGCCCCGGATGAGGGCTTCGGCCTTTTTACTTGGGGCTGAATTACGTTGCAGGTCGAGCATACGTCAGCGAAAACGCCCCTAAGCGAGCAAGGTGACGTGAAAGAGGAGGGAAGCGTACTTCGGTACGCGACCGACGATTGAACGTCAGATTGCCGCTTAGGGGCGTTTGCAGCGTCGGGCCGTTACGGCGTTTGGTAAAACGCCGTAACTATTAAAGCTGGCGCAGGCCCTCTTCCAGGCCGGTCTTGCTGTCGGTCTTCTCGTCGCGCATCTTGATGGCGCGGGCGGGGACACCGGCCACGACGGCGCCGGCGGGGACGTCCTCGACGCACACGGCGCCGGCGGCAACTACAGCACCCTTGCCCACGTGCACGCCTTCCAGGACCACGGCGTTTGCGCCGATCATGACATCGTCCTCGATGATGACGGGCGTGGCGCTGGCGGGCTCCACAACGCCTGCCAGCACGGTGCCGGCGCCGATGTGGCAGTTCTTGCCCACGGTGGCGCGACCGCCCAGCACGGCGCCCATATCGATCATGGAACCCTCGCCGATAACGGAGCCGATGTTGATGATGGCGCCCATCATGATGACGGCACGGTCGCCAATCTCGACGCGGTCGCGGATGATCGCGCCCGGCTCGATGCGGGCGTTGATGCCCTTAAGGTCGAGCATGGGGACGGCGGAGTTGCGGCAGTCATTCTCGACGTCGTAGTAATCGATGGAATCGGCGTTGGCGTCCAGGATGGCTTTGAGCTCGTCCCAGTCGCCAAAGACGGTCTTGCCGCGACGGCCGCCGTAGACATGTGCGTCGCCCCAGGCAACCTTCATGCCGGGTTTCTCGCGCACATACAGCTTGACAGGCGTCTTTTTAGGCGCGGTGGCGATGTAATTGATAATCTCCTGGGCATCCATCTCGGCTGCGTTGCTCATTCGCTATCTCTCCTTTGGGTGGATTCGGTTGATACCTGGTTAGGCAAACATGACCTGGTCGAACGTATAGAAGCCGGGTTCGCGGGCGACGAGCTTCTGCGCGGCTGCCAGGGCGCCGTTGACAAAGATCTGACGGCTCGTGGCGCGGTGGGTGAGCGTGACCTCCTCGTCCTGGCCAAAGAAACTCACTTCGTGGACGCCGGCGACAGTGCCACCGCGCAGCGAGTGCATGCCGATCTCCTTGGGATCGCGTGCTCCGCACATGCCCTCGCGGCCATAGACGGGGTGGTAGCCTGCCTCGGGCTCGGCTTCGACGACGGCGTCGAGCAACAACTTGGCAGTGCCGCTGGGGGCGTCGACCTTTTGGTTATGGTGCGTCTCGACGATTTCGCAGTCAAAGCCGGGCAGCTCGCGTGTAGCCTGCGCTACCAGATGGCGCAGGGCTGCGATACCGATGGAGTAATTGCCCGAGTGCATAACGCGGGTGTTCTGGCCCAGCTCACGCAGGCGGTCCATCTGCTCGGGGGTGTAGCCTGTGGTGCCTGAGACCAACGCCGCGCCCGTGCGCTCGACATAGGCGACGACAGCGTCGAAGGTCGCGACGTTCGAGAAGTCGATAATCACATCGGCAGCCGGTGCGTTCTCGAGCTCGCTCAAATCGAAGCCAATCTGGGCCACGATATCAAAAACGGGCTGCCCGGCGGCATCGACAATGCTTTCGGCGGTGGTGCGGATGAGCGAGCCCATGCGGCCCGTTCCCATAATGACGGTCTTAATCAAGCAGACCAGCTCCCTTCAGAGCATCGGTAAGTGCGGATCGCGTGTCGTCTGCCATGGGGCACAGCGGCATACGGTAGTTTGCCTCGATCATGCCCATCTGGGCGAGCGCTTCCTTAACGGGGATGGGGTTGACCTCGCTAAAGAGGGCATTGATGAGCGGCTGACCGGCAATCTGGATATCGCGGGCGCGCTCCACGTCGCCGTCCAAATAGGCGTGGCACATGTCGTGCACGAGCTGCGGCTGAACATCGGCCCACACGCTGATGGTGCCCGAGGCGCCCAGGCTCATGAGCGGCACGGTAAGCGCGTCCTCGCCCGAGTACATGCGGAAGTCGTCTGACAGCAGGTGAGCGATCTTGGCCGCGTAGGCGACGTCGCCCGAGGCTTCCTTAATACCCATGATGTTGGGATGTGCGGCCAGGCGCTCTACGTTGTGCTCGCTGATACCGCAGCCGCAACGACCGGGGATGTTGTACAGGATGCAGGGAATGTCCACGGCATCGGCTACGGTCTTAAAGTGCTGATAGATACCCTCTTCGTTAGACTTGTTGTAGTAGGGGGTAATGAGCAGCAGGCCGTCGGCTCCCAAGCCCTGGTAAGTAAGCGACTTGGTGAGCATGGTCTGCGTGGAGTTGGAGCCCGAGCCGGCGATGACGGGGACGCGTCCTGCAACTTGCTTGACCACCGCGGCGACAACGGAGTTGTCCTCGTCGTCGGTCATCGTGGCGCTCTCGCCGGTGGTGCCTAGGGTGAGGATGGCGTCGGTGCCGTTTTGCAGGTGGAAATCGATAAGGCGCCCAAGCGCGTCAAAGTCGACACTGCCGTCCTTTTTAAACGGCGTAACTAGGGCGACGGTTGAGCCCTCGAGATTGCGGATGTCCATGTTCTTCCCCTTCGCCTCTGCGATCTGGATGCGTTTGTTCCATTGAGCTGCGACTGCCAAGCGCTCGTCTTTGGCGCGACGGCGTGCACTTTCGGCGCGCGACTTGGCCAGCAGCTCTCGGCCGCACGGCAGCACGTCGAGCGTGGCAAAGTAATCGCCCGGGCGCTCGGCGCGGCGGATGAGGTCGGCCGCGCCATCGGGGCGCAGCAGGACCTCGGCCGAGCGCAGCCGTCCGTTGTAGTTGTAGCCCATGGAGTAGCCATGCGCACCGGTATCGTGGATTACAAGCAGGTCACCCATGTCGATATGCGGCAGCTCGCGATCGATAGCGAACTTGTCGTTGTTCTCGCATAGGTTGCCCGTGATGTCATAGGTGTTCGTGACGGACGCTGTGGCCTTGTCGGCGCCGCCCGGCTGACCCATTACCGTAATGTGGTGGTAGGCGCCATACATGGCAGGGCGAATCAAATCGACGGCGCTTGCATCGACACCGATATAGTCCTTGTAGATCTGCTTCTCGTGGATGGCCTTGGTGACCAGGCAGCCGTAGGGGCCCATCATAAAGCGGCCCATCTCGGTGCAGATCGCCACATCGCCCATGCCGGCGGGAACCAGGATCTCGTCGTATGCCGCGTGTACTCCCTCGCCGATGGCGCGAATGTCGTTGGTCTGCTGCTCGGGCAGGTAGGGGATGCCGACGCCGCCGGACAGATTGATGAAGGCGACGTGTGCGCCGGTCTCGCGCTCCAGGCGTACGGCAAGCTCAAAGAGGATGCGCGCGAGCTTGGGGTAGTAGTCGTTGGTGACAGTGTTGCTGGCAAGGAATGCGTGGATGCCAAAGTCCTCGGCGCCCTTGGCCTTGAGCATGCGGAAGGCCTCGAAGAGCTGCTCGGTGGTCATGCCATATTTGGAGTCGCCCGGGTTGTCCATGATGCCGTTGGAGAGCTGGAACAGGCCGCCTGGATTAAAGCGGCAGCTGACCGTCTTGGGGATGGGCCCCGCAACGCGCTCAAAGAACCCGATGTGGCTGATGTCGTCAAAGTTGACGATGGCACCCAGCTTGTCGGCGAGCTCAAAGTCGGCAGCCGGTGTGTCGTTGGACGAGAACATGATGTCGTGTCCCGTGATACCCAGTGAGCGGGCGATCATGAGCTCGGTATAGCTCGAGCAATCGCAGCCGCAGCCGTATTCGTTGAGAATGGAGATGAGCGCCGGGTTGGGGTTGGCCTTGACGGCAAAGTATTCCTTAAAGCCCGGGTTCCATGCAAAGGCGTCGCGCACTTCTTGCATGTTGCGGCGGATGCCCGCCTCGTCGTATAGATGAAACGGCGTGGGGAACTGCTCGACGATATGCTCGAGTGTCTCCTTGTCCACAAACGGCTGCTTGGCCGCATATGCCTCGTTGGGGGTCAATGCCATGTCCCGTAAACCTCGCTATCCAGACGGCGCCATCTGCGCATCGAATCCGCATAGCGTGGACCCAATGTCCGGATAGCGCTCCCGCATTGCTGCAGACAGTCCTGTGGGTGTTTCCCACAGGCCCACCAGGTTGTTCGTGCCCGAAAAACCCAGTTCGGCGGGTTTCGCCTCCCCACGGGGTCAAAGCCTGCCGGCTCGCCCGCGGCTCTTCGTGCCCGCGCCTCTATCAAGTGGTAAAGACCCTATCACGTTGCACTTTACCAAACAAGAGTATTCGTATATAACGTTTAAAAAATGCAGCAATATGCTGGAAACATGTGTGCCACAATCCTGTATCACAATAAGTTGCAACAGATGTGCCTCACGAAGGGATTCTCTATGACCGAGCTCCAAGAACTCCGTCGCTATCGCCGCGATCTCCATCGCATTCCGGAGCTCGATTTCGATCTTCCGCAGACTATCGCCTATATCGAGGGCGTGTTGGCGCCGCTCGCTTGCGAGGTGACCCATCCGTGTCCCAGCTGCGTCTGCGCTTTCTTCGACGCTGGCGTTGGTGCCGCGCGTGCCACGGCGATTCGCGCCGATATGGATGCGCTGCCCATCGCGGAGGCGACGGGAGCGGCCTTTGCCTCGATCCATCCCGGCAAGATGCACGCTTGCGGACATGACGGACACATGGCCATGGCACTTGCCGCCGCGACGTATGTCGACCGTACGATTCGCGAGCAGCCGGGCGCCATTAGGCGCAACGTTCTCTTTGTGTTCCAGCCGGCCGAGGAAACGACCGGTGGTGCCAAGACGGTATGCGAGAGCGGTGTGTTCGAGCGCTATGGGGCTGACCGCATTTTTGGCTTCCATGTGTGGCCCGATCTGCCTGCCGGCACGTTGGCGAGTTGTTCCGGTCCGCTGCTGGCGCGTTCGAGTGAGACACACATTCATATTCACGGGACGAGCATCCATATCGCTAAGACCTATGGCGTTCCGGTCGAGGAATCGCACGATGCGGCGCTGGCGGCTGCCAAGTTCTTGGTTGCCGAGCGCGAACTGATGGACGAGCTGGGCACCGACGAACCCTGTATCGGCAAGTTTGGCCTGCTGCAGGCTGGCACCGTTTGCAACGCGGTGGCGGGGGAGGCCCATGTGGCCGGAAGCCTGCGTGTGTTTACGGACGACATGTTCGACCGGGCGCGCGAAGGCGTGCGCCGCGTGCTGGACGATGCCTGTGCCGCAACGGGCTGCACGTATGATCTCGACTTTGCCGAGGGCTATCCGCCGGTCGACAACGACCCCGAGCTATTTGCCAATGTCGCGCCTGCCTTGCCCGAGCTACAGCTCGTGGATGAGCCGCTGCTGATCGCCGAGGATTTCGCGTTCTATCAACGCTATCTGCCGGGCGTGTTTTTCCTGCTGGGCACGGGTATGCCAGAGGACCAAGACAACCCGAGTGATTCGGATGGCTGCCCCGCCTATGCCACAAGCGCTCTGCATACCGATAGCATGCTCTTTGACGAGGAAATCCTACTCAAAGGCCTCGATGTCTATAAACGATTGCTTGTGATGGAGTGACGATGGAACGACGCCGACAGTCTGCCGTATATAGTCCGGGTGGATGCGGGTGCGGTTTGCTGCTGCTTCCGGTTATTGCTGTGAGCATTGGCGTGATGTTTGCGCTTGCCGGGCTTGTCGCGGCGGCGCTCGTGCTGTTTATCACTGCCATCGGCGTGACGATTTGGCTCTGCCGCAATCGCGAGCAACGCCGTGCCGACGGTAAAACCAATGTCGGCTGGGTCGTCTTTCTGATCATTGCGTACCTGCTGAGTGCCAGCTACCTTGTTTTCTTTGTCCTGTTGATGATCAGTGCCTTTACCGGGGAATCCGTCACGGTGGGTTGATGCACTGCCAGCAGACGGTCGCGCGCAGTGCGTTTGCTCGGCGTTTGGATAACTGCATTGGTCGTTTACCGCAGCCTTAGCTCTCAGCTAATGAATTCAAGTTCAATCCTTCCTACGATGTGCTGTGTACCGGCACGGTAGCCGGATCGTAGGAAGGATGAATAATGGCAAAAGAGGGAAAGAAGCCGATCGGCAAGATTGTCCTAGGCGTCATCGTGGTGCTGGTTATTGTCGGTGCCGTGGGCTCTATGGGTGGCAATTCAACCGATTCGTCTGCGAGCGATTCGGCAAAGCCTGCCGAGGCGACACAGCAGGCTGAGGAGCAAAAAGAACCGCAAGAACCGTATACCATTGCTGACGAGGCTGAAGACACCTCCAATCAGTTTGCCTATAAGATCACGGGCACGCTGACCAATAACACGGACAAGGAAAAGAGCTACATTCAGATCGAATATGTTCTGTATGATGCCGATGGCAACCAGGTTGGAACGGCTCTTGCAAACACCAATCATCTGAAGGCGGGCGGCTCTTGGAAGTTCGAGGCGCTGGGTACGGTGTCTCCCGACCAGGTTGCTAGCTGGGAGCGTTCGGACGTAAGCGGTTTCTAGCATGTTGTATGCACTGGGGGAGGTGAAGTCGTATGCCCGATAAAAAGCTGACCGAGGAGTTGCTCAATGAGCTTCTCGACGCGCCAAACATCGATGGCTATATCAAAGAACACGACTTTGCCGCCCCGTCGCTTTCGGACTACCTTAAGCAGCTGCTGCAGGAAAAGGGCTTAGAGCGCTCGCGCGTGGTGCGCATGGCCGACCTCAATGAGACTTTTGGTTATCAGATTTTTACCGGTGCGCGGCATCCGAGCCGCAATAAGGTGCTGCAGATTGCCTTTGCGATGGCGTTGACGCTCAAGGAGACCAACCGCGCCTTGACGGCTGCCGGGGCAAGCGTCCTCAACTGTAAAGACCGTCGCGATGCGATTGTCATCTTTTGCATCGACCGTGGCTGTAGCCTCCAAAAGGTCAATGAAGAGCTGTATCGCTTTGGCGAGGAGACGGTGAGTTAGCGGCTGATATCTGAGCCGGCGGAGCTGCCGAACAACGATGCAAACGAACGGGGCGCGGATGCCATGGGGTGTCTGCGCCCTGCGCTATGACGGAGGCTATGGATACTCAGACCCCAACATATTCCGATGACGAGCTGACCGCAGCGCTTGCCGAGCACCTGGCGTCGCTCGATTGCGACGACAGCTATCGCGTGGAGCGTGTACTTAAGCGCTCGTCCGTTGAAACAACCGAGCTCGTGTACTTTGAAGGAACCGGCGGTGGTTCGCTCGGTCCCTTTGTTCGTAAACGCATCGATGCTTCGGCTCAAATCGGCGGGGCATACGAGCGTCTGTTTGCCGCTCAGCGGGCAGTCAGGCGTTTTGAGCACCTGCCCAGAATCGTCGATTGTCGTCGTGTGGGCGACGAGCTCAACGTGGTTATGGAATACATCGAAGGGGAGACACTCGGGGCGCTGGTGGACCGTCTGGGAGCCACCCCCGATTATGCGCGTGAATTGTATCCTGCCCTATGCGATGCCGTGGGCGAGCTCCATGCCGGTTTTGCAATGGTGGGGGAGACGTCGGCGCCGGTGATCCATCGCGACCTCAAGCCGTCGAATATCATCGTGACAGGTGCCAACTATACGCCTGATGACGGCCTGACATTTTCATCGCTGGTGATTATCGACCTGGGGATCGCGCGCGTATGGCGCGATGGCGCCGATGCTGACACCGTCAAGTTTGGCACGCGACCCTATGCGCCGCCCGAGCAGTATGGGTTTGGGCAGACGAGTGTGCGCAGCGATGTCTACGCACTTGGGGCCCTGTTGTTCTTTTGCTTGACGGGAGTCGACCCTAAACCAGGGCTCGACATGCGCGAGCAATGTGAGGCATGCGGCATTCCCACTCCACTTGCCGATGCCGTCTGCATGTCGATGGCGCTCGACCCGGCCAAGCGTTTTGCGAGCGCGGAAGCGTTGGGACGGGCGACGCGCGCGGCATACGATCTAAGTCGCCCCGTGCGGCCTCCTGCGCCTGTGCTTGTCCGTACTCCGGCCTCGGAGACGGTGTTGACGCCCCAAGGGCTCCAGAACCCCACAGTGCTTCCTAGACCTGCCGCCTCCGCTGCATGTGGTCTGCTCTCTCGCGTTCCGGAGTCTCTGGGGCGCATTTGGAATACGCTCATCTGCTTCTCGCTGCTTGTGTTCTTTGCCGGAAGTCACTTTGCCGTCTTTCACCCCACCGGAGCAAACCAAAGTTACCCGACGTGGCTTCTCATAATCGAGTATTTTTTCTTTGTCGATGGTCTTATGGTGCTTATGCATTTTGCGCTGCTCGATAAGCGCCGTCTTCGTCGGCGATTCGCACTGCTCGACAGCTATCGCGGCAAGAAACTCGCGAAACTCTGGCTCAAGGCATTGGGTGTGCTGCTCCTGTGCATGATCGTCATAGTCGCGGTTGCCAATGCGACCGGCGTCGTCGATACCTCCGCTACCTAAAAGAAAAGGGCCCTATTGGGGCCCTTTGCAGTTGCACTTAGATGCGGTTCATCTGAGCGGCGACTTTGTTGTACCAGTCCTGCCACGTGGGCGGGCAGTACTTTTTGGCCGCAGCCGGGGTAAGGGTGGAGCCGTAGTTGGCGCCCAGATAGGCAACGTGAGCGGAGATGCCCTCGCTCCAGCTGCCAAAGCTGCGCCAACCGCCGCCACGTGCACTCCAGCCCCAGGCGTTGTAAGAATTGGCGCAATAAGCGCCCTTGGTGCTCTCGATGCAGGCGATGGCGGGGGACCAACGGGGATCGACACCGGTATTCCAAGCGGCGACGGCAAAGTTATAGCCCTGGCCTGCCATGGGGGAGCCGGCGAGATAATTGTCGATGCGGCTCGTCCACTCATTAATGAACGAATCGTAATCGGAGCTACCGGTATTGGCGTTGTTCACCGTGGTGTCGATGGTGGTGTTGGTGTTGGTGGCCTGGCTGCTGGAATTGCTGCCGCTTACGCCCTCGCCCGAGAGCTTCTCGGCGGCAGCGGCCTTATCGGCCTCAAGCTTGGCAAGCTCGGCGGCATTTTCCTGCTCGGCTTTTGCCTGTGCCTCGCTACGGAGCTGCTGGGCCTGCGCCAGCGCATCCTCGGCGTTTTTCTGCTCTGCCTCAAGCTGAGACTTGGCCTGCTGGAGCTCAGCCTTGTTCTGCTCGAGTTCGGTTTGCATGTTATTGAGCTGTTCGATCTCGTCGACGCTCGAGCTCGTGATCTGGTTGGTGTATTTGCAGGTCGTGATGAACTCACCCAGGCTCTGCGCGTTGACCAGGAAGCTCACGATGGGATTGGTGCCCTTCTGATACTTGTACAGATCGCGCATGGCGGAGCTTGCCTTGGCCTGCTGCTCGGGAAGCTTGGCCTCGATTTCCTCGATGCTTGCCTCATTGGAGTCAATCTGCTTTTGCAGGTCATCGAGTTTGGTGCGGGCGTCGTTGTAGGCGCTCGTGGCGGCTTCGATCTTCTGCTGGGCTGCGGAAAGCTGGTCCTGCGTTGCCTGCGAGGCGGCATACGCCGCAACGGGGGAGAGCATCGGCGTGGCCGTCAGCGCAACGGCGAGCGCGGCACTCGTGATGATGCGAGCCGGCTTCGACGCAATGAGCGCTGCGGTGCGATGATTCGAATGCTGCATCCAGTCCCTCTGCAATCAATCGTAGGTTATGGTTCGAACGGTATTCTACTACTGCTTTCGACCTCAACTTGAACCTTAAAGGTTCCAAAGGGTCAAGTTGAACTTGAGGCTTTGGCTTTGACCTGCAGTTATGATGAATTGTTGAGAAACCATAGAGTTCAACTTTAACGTTACAGAGCTCTGTTTGAGAGGAGTTTTGGGCTGTAAAAGCCATCTCAACGTGGGGTTTTATAACTACAGCGTGCCCTTCTGGCGAGCCTGCTCAATCTCTTCGAGGGCCTCGGCGGGGGTGAACGAACAGGTGCCGTCGCCGAGTTTGATTACCTGGATATCGTCGCCGGCGTAGACCTCTCCGCCCTTTAGTGCCACGCCAAAAACGCCCTCGTGGGGAAAGATGCAGTCGCCGGCGAGATAGTAGATGGCACAGCGTGTGTGGCAGACCTTGCCGATTTGGCTGATTTCGACAAGCACCTCGCTGCCAAGCTTGAGCTGTGTGCCCAAGGGGAGCGAGAGCAGGTTGATGCCCCGGGTTGTGAAGTTCTCTCCGAAGTCGCCCTCGTGCACATCGAGCCCGCGCGCCTGCGCCGTCTGGATAGACTCTGCAGCTAAAAAGGAAACCTGGCGGTGCCAATGCCCGGCGTGTGCGTCGGAGGCGAGGCCAAATTGCTCTATAACGGTGTCGTGCCCGTCGGCGACGGGCGACTTGCGCGTGCCCTTGTGTGCCGACGTGTTGATCGAGACGATGCGGGCGGGTCCGTTGTAGGCGTCGTTTGCCGTGCACAGGGGAGCGGTCGCTTTCGCACGTTCCGCCAGCTCGCGCCTCGCGGCATTGAGGATGGGATTATCGGTCGGATGGTCTTGGGGCACGTGTGCACCTTTCGCTCGAAGATGTCAATACGCTGAATCCTACAACAACGGTAGGTTCATTGCCCATTGTCATACAACGGTGGGCGCCGTCTTCGTGCTGGACGATTACGTCGATTGCCATAGATACGGTGGAGCTTTGGGCGCCGGCGGCTTGGCGCGCTAGAATAAATCAGTTGCGCAAAGACCGCCCGTTGTGTGGGCAGTTCATGATAGGAAGTTTCCATGGCATTGCAATTTACAGAGCGCGAGTTCATTCCCGTGCTGCTTGGTGGCGACATCAACGCCTATTCGGTGGCGCGCGCCTTCTACGAGGAGTACCAGGTCAAGAGTCTGGTCTTTGGCAAGTATCAGACGGGTCCCGCGTACCGCAGCCAGATTATCGACTACACGCCCAACGTGGATATCGACACCATGCCCGTGATGCTCAAAACCGTCAACGGCATTGCCCAAGCGCATGCCGACAAGACTATTGTCCTTGTGGGCTGCGGCGACAACTATGTCGCTCTCGTGGCTCAAGCCAAGGATGCTCATGAGCTGGCGGATAACATCGTCGCTCCCTACGCGCCCTACAGCATGCTCGAGCAGTGCCAGAAGAAGGAGATCTTCTACGAGCTGTGCGAGAAGCATGGCGTGCCCTATCCGCACACGTTTACCTTTACCAAGGCGATGCTCAATGCCCAGGGTGAGGCGCCTGCCGAAGTGCTCGACCAGATTGATTTTCCTTACCCGATGATTCTGAAGCCTTCTGACGGCATCATGTGGTGGCAGCATGAGTTCGAGGGCCAGAAGAAGGCCTATGAGATTGCCGACCGCGCCGAGCTGGAACAGGTCATTCGCGACTCGTATGCCAGCGGCTACACCGACGACCTGATCTTGCAGGATCGCGTGCCCGGCAACGACGAGTACATGCGCGTGCTCACCAGCTATTCCGACCGCAACGGTAAGGTCCGCATGATGTGCCTGGGCCATGTGCTACTCGAGGAGCATCAGCCCCACGGTGTCGGCAACCATGCCTGTATCATTACCGAGCCCAACGACGAGCTCATGGGCGGCGTGCGTAAGTTGCTCGAGGACCTTCACTTTGTGGGCTATTCCAACTTTGACGTAAAGTACGACGAGCGCGACGGCTCGTTTAAGTTCTTCGATTTCAACACGCGCCAGGGCCGCAGCAACTACTACGTTACCAACAGCGGCTTTAACGTTGCCAAGTATGTGGTGGACGAGTATGTGTTCAACCGTCCGTTTGAGCCGGAGTTTGTGACGGCTCAGGACGAGGCCCTGTGGATGGTCGTCCCCATGGGCGTCGTCGACAAGTACGTCAAGGATCCCGAGCTGCGCGCTAAGGTGCATCGCCTGGACAAGGAAGGCAAGGGCGCCGACCCTTCGTTTATGAAGGGCGACTTTGTCTTTAACCGCTGGCTGCGCATGTGGCACACCAAGCTGCGCCACTTTAAGCTGTTCAAGACGTATTACAAGTAGATGAGCGCGGCGCCCGTCCGGTTTGCATCGGGCGGGCGCGGGTATGATACGCGCAATTGCGCAAGCGTCACCAAGGAGGCGGCGATGGAAAAGCTGGGAGTTATCGGCGGCATGGGCGCCGAGGCCACGTCGTATTACTACGACCAGGTGGTGCGTCATACGGCTGCTGCCTGCGATCAGGAACATATCGACATGGTGGTACTCTCCAAGTCGACCATGCCCGACCGCACGCTGGCCATTAAGACCGGCGAGCATGCCAAACTGCTGGCGACCATGAAAGAGTGCGCCCAGGCACTCGAGTCGCTGGGCTGTGCACACATTGCCATTCCCTGCAACACGTCACACTACTTCTATGACCAGATCCAGTCGTTTACGAAGGTGCCGATTATCCACATGCCGCGTGAGTCGGTGCGCTATGCTCTGGCCGGTGCGGTGATGGGGGAGTGTGAGTTCGACCCCAACCTGAGTATGCCGGCCGAGCCGGTGCATAAGATCGGCATCATGGGCACCGATGGCACCGTGGGCGCGGGCGTCTACGGCCGCGAATGTAAGGCTGCGGGTGTTGAGGTCGTCTATCCCAGCGAGAAACGTCAGAACGATGTGATGTCGCTTATCTACGATGATGTGAAGGCCGGACGTGAGCCCGATATGGATAAGTTCGACCGCGTGATGTGGGAGTTCGCCCGTAGCGGCTGCGACCGCGTCATTCTGGCCTGCACCGAGCTCTCGGTGTTGCAAAAGTACCGAGAGATGCCCGAGATCACCCTCGACGCCATGGATGTCCTGGTGCGCGAATCCATCATCCGTAGCGGCGCTCCCTACCGCCTCTAGCTTCCGACCTGTCAAAAGGGACAGGTTAATTTTGGTAGGTTTTATCTGGTGAAACAGTAAGGCCTCGGCTCGTTTGGTGCGAGCCGAGGCCTTTTGCGTTGGGCGGTTGCTGTCAGTGGTGAACTAGAACAGGAAGCCGATGGCGATGAGGGCGATGCTGACGATGAGCACGGCGATGTCCAGGCCCTTGATGGGGTAGCGCTTGTACGAGCTGGCGCGCGTACGCAGGTAGAAGCCGCGCTGTTCTGCCGCCAAGGCTGTGGCATCGGTCTTGCCCACGCTCGAGATGAGCAGTGGCACGCACAGTGGCAGCATGAGCTTAAGCTTCTTGATGGGGTTCTTGGTGTCGTACTCGACGCCGCGTGCGGTCTGCGCCTCCATGATGGCGTTCATCTCTTGACCAAACACCGGCACGAAGCGCAGCGCCGTGGTAAAAGTGAAAGCATAGCGATACGGCACGTGCAGCACCTCGACGCAGGCGTTGGCAAGGTCGTTGAGCTTGGTCACCGTGAGCATGAGGATGAGTGGTAACGCCACACCCAGCAGGCGCAGACAGGCCTTCGATCCCGTGATGAGGCCCGTGTCGGTGATAAAGCTCCACACCACGTTGCCATCGCGCATAAAGGCCAGCTGGAGCACCAGCATGATAAGCGCGAGCGGAATCAGCAACTTGAGCAGCGAGAACAGGCGGTTGACGACGCCCGCATAGGCACCCAGGGCAAGGGTGAGCGCCAAAAAGCCCAGCAGCGCCACGTAGGTGTCGGACAAGAAGATGCCGACGATGATGGCGGCGGCGAGGCCCAGTTTGACGACGGGGTTCAGGCGATGCAGCAGCGTGTCACCCGGCATGTAGTCGATGACGTTAACCACGGTGGACCATCTCCTTGGTAATTCGAACGACATCGGAGACCTCGCTCACCTGCGCAAAAGCGGTCGAGACGGAAGATGCCAGACGGCGCGAGAGCTCAATAACCTGGGGAGGCTCCACGTAGGCACGCCGCATGAGATCGATGTTCGAGAATAGCTCGTGCGTGCGGCCGCGGTCGAGGATGCGACCGTCGGCCATTACCACAATGCGCTCGGCAAAATCCGAGACGACTTCCATATCGTGGCAGACCATGATAACGGCGCAACCGCGCTCGGCCATGGTGCGCACCGTTTCCATGACGGTCATGCACTCGCGGTAATCAAGGCCGCTCGTGGGCTCGTCGAGCACGACGATCTTGGGCTCAACCACTACGACGGAGGCAAGCGCCACCATTTGTCGCTGACCGCGCGAGAGCGAGAAGGGCGCCTCGTCGGCCGGCAAGCCAAAGCGGTCGATGACGAGCTGGGCGCGACGCAGCGCCTCGGCACGGTCGATGCCGGCAAGCTCCAGGCCAAAGGCGACCTCGTCGAGCACGGTGTCCTTGCAGATCTGGCGGTCGGGGTTTTGGAAGAGGGTTGCGACCTCGCGGGCAATGCGGCTCGTGGGGACGGTTGCAGTATCCAGTCCCGTGACGCGCACGCTGCCCGAGGCGGGCTTGAGCAGACCCGTGAGCAGCTTGGTGAGCGTGGTCTTGCCGGCACCGTTCTGGCCGACGATGCCCACGAGCTCGCCGGGATAGAGCGTCAGGCTAAGGTCGTGTACGGCGGCGCCGCCATTGGGATAGGCAAACTCAACATGGTCGAAGGTGAGTACGGGTTCTGCGTCCTTGGCATGAGGGCGCAACGACGGCGCATGCGGGGAACCGGCAGGCGCTTGGGCTTCGATGGCCGCGTGTGCGGGGTCGACGATGCCCGAAATCAGGCGCTCGGCCTCATCGACATCCAAGCAGGGGGTACCGCTTACCAGGCCATCGGCCTCGAGGCTATTGAAGATACGCGTGACGCGAGGGCAGTCGACGCCGATGGCACGGAGCTCGTCGGTATGCGCGAAGACCTCGTGTGGCTCGCCCTGCAGCGCGATTTCGCCATGGTTGAGCACGAGCACGCGGTTGCAGTACTCCGAGAGTAGGGCGACCTTTTGCTCAACGACGACGATGGTGATTCCAAGTGTGCGGTTTGCCTCACGCAGCGTCTCGAAGACCAGCGTGGAGCTGGCGGGGTCGAGTGCCGCGGTGGGCTCGTCGAGAACCAAGACGCGCGGACGCATGGCGAGGATGGCGGCGATGGCCACCTTTTGCTTCTGTCCGCCCGAGAGGGTGGCGATCTCGCGGTCACGCTGGTCGCTGATGCCGACGGTCTCGAGCGTTTCGCTCAAGCGCTGCTCGATCTTGTCGTGGGGAACGCCAAAGTTCTCGAGGCCAAAGAGCATCTCGTCCTCGACGATCGAAGCGACCATCTGCGTGTCGATATCCTGCAGCACGCTGCCGACGATTTGCGACACGTCGGTCAGCGAGACCTCGCAGGTGTCGTGGCCGTCAACCATGACGGACCCAAAGAACGTGCCGGTGTAGTGGTGGGGCACGGCACCTGACAGGCAGGCGGCAAGCGTGGACTTGCCGGCGCCCGAGGGCCCGATGATGCCGATGAAATCTCCCTTGTTCACGCTGAGCGAAATGTGGCTGAGCGTCTGCTCGGTCTGCGTGCCATAGGAGAACGAGACATCGTCGACGTTGATGATCGTTTCCATGGATACCTTTCATAGTCATTGGGGACGTTCTTAAATGACCAGTCGTTTAAGAACGTCCCCAAAAGCTCGTTGTTTGGGACAGTCTTTGGTGGTGAAGCACGGAGACGGCTTTACGAGGGGCCCCAGGTTGGCGCGAAAGAGGAGCGAAGCGTACTTGGGTACGCGAGCGACGAATTAACGCCAAGATGGGGTGGCTCGTAAAGCCGAGCGGGTTAGTTGAGCCTAAGGGCCTTCTGGATGGGCAGGTAGAGGGCGCCGACCAGAATGGCGTTAAAGACGGCGGTCATGGCAACGACGGGCAGCATGGCGGCGGCGAGCTCGCCTACCACGCCGAGCATGGCCATCTTGATGACCATGAAGATGACGCCGGAGGCAAATGTGGTCAGGAAGGTTGCGACAATGGCGATGGCGGGCTTGATTTGACCGTTCTTGCCGGCGGCGTTGACGATGCCGGCCATGAGCATGGCGGCGATGCCCTCGGCGGCAAAATCGACGAACGGCGAAGTGGTGGTGATCTGGATCACGGCAGCCGAGATGAGGCCGATGACGAGCGCCTGGCCGATGTTGGGGCGAACGACCAGGATGGTGAGGCAGAAGGCCGAGATGATGAACTCGGGGCTGATCATGCCGCCCGAGATGCCCGAGATGGCCTTGCCGACGGTGAAGTTGAGGATGAAGCCGGCGGCGAGCAGGATGGCAAGCAGGACGAGGGCGCGGACATCGAGTTTGCCACGGTCGGCGGTCTGGACGGTGCGGGGCTGGGTGGCGGTGGTGTTCTGAGACATGGTGAAAATCCTTTTGGAATGGGAGTGCAAGAGAAAAGCGGAGGCGCGTGATGCGAATGCGATCGGGCTCGAGATAGAAAAAGGCCCCCGGTCGAAACCGGAGGCCTTTCAATCACCTAGAGCGCAAAAACAGGCGTGAGGGACTCACTGTCGACCGATCGTATTCGCATCACGCCACCACCAGTTGTTAAGAGACTTCATCGTGTTCTTCATGTCGGTGGCTCCTTTCGTGATGCCATGGCGCGGTCGCACCTAGTTGCTGTTGCGCTGCACTATAGCACAGCAAAGTGTGTGCGGGGAAATCTTTTTTGAAAAGATTTCAGGCGGGTTTCCCGCCGGTCAAAAGAGTGGGCTGAGCGGGCGAGAGGCTGCCATTGCTGCCTTGCCCGCTCAGCTAAGACGTTACTCCTTATTGCGACGGTAGAGGAAGTAACCGCCCGCGGAGATGACGGCAACGCCAGCGATGGCGAATGCGGCCACCATGCGGCCATCAAAACGATCGCCAGTGGTGGGCAGGCCGCCCTTGGTGTTCGTCTTGTTAGTGGTTACCGTGGTCGTGGTGTCGGACTTGCCAGGCTTCTCAGGCTTGGCGGCCGGCTGCTCGGGCTTAGCGGGCTGCTCGGGAGTGCCAGGCTGCTCAGGAGTGCCGGGCTGATCCGGGGTGACCGGATCGGTGGCAAGAGCATCCTTGGCGTAGGTGATGGACACCTTGAGGCCGTTGGTCTCGGTGTTCAGGTCGCTTGGGGTAAAGGGCTGGTCGAAGTTTTCGGCCTTCTGATAGGCGCGCATCTCCTGGAGCAGTGCCTTGCACTTCTTGTAGGTGTTCTCGGTAGCAGCCTTGCCGGCCTTGTTGGCCAGGGCAGTGCGGCCCTCGGTGGTCGTCTCGGCCAGCATGGCGGCGTCAACTTCCTTGTTCTGCTCGATAAGCTCGTTCTGGAGCGCATCGAGGTAGGCACGGACGCTGACACCAAGGGTGTCAGGGTTCTCGAAGCAGAGCGAGCTGATGTCCATGAGGACGTAGTTGATTGAGTTCTCGGGCTCCTCGTTGTACACGACGTCAGTCTGGTTGCAGTGATCGAAGGAGACGGTCTGATCGCTGAAGTACGGGCTGACCTCAGTTATCAGAGCGGAGTACAACGGGATGGCGACGGAGTACGCGGCGCGGGAGAGCATTTCCCACTGGATGGTAGCGACTTCGGGGTCATACCCGCGACGAATCTGGAAGAGGTTGATCTCGGTGTTGCGCTCGCTGCCGATGCAATAAACACCATCAGTGTTCGCGTTGAGGCCAGGGACGTTCTCGCCGCGGTTGCCAAAGGCACGAATCAGCTCAAAGGTGCTCCAGCCAGACTTGCCAGGCCTGAAGAACAGGGGCTGGATTTCGCTGACCATGGCTCCCTTTTGGTCAGGTTTTCCATCCTTCTTTACTGTGATAATGTCGTAATCTGTGCCTTCGGTCAGCTGACTACCAAAATAATCGCGGCCTTGCACATAGCGGGACCACTGGTTTACGCCGGAATCGGCGAGGCTCTCGCCATACGTTTGGGCGACATCGAATTTGCCGTCAGCGGAGTATTTGGCGAAGCCCTTCTCCACGGGCATGGACTCGATGCCCTCGGAGTGTAGGCAGTTCTCGGGGTCATCAAGGTCGACATCGTAGTTGAGGCTCCCGATATTAGGGTTGAGCGACGCGACGTCGTCAGCGAGCTTCATGGCGATCCACTGATGGGCGGAAAGTGTGGCGAACAGCCAGGTCTCGTTGTTGTCGGCGATGATGATCTGGTCGTTGGTGCAGACGCCTTGATCATCGATCAGTCTGCCGAGAAGCTCGACGCCCTCGCGGGCCGTGGCGCTCTCGCCCAGGATGATGCTGCCGTAACTGTACTCGCCCAGACCCACTTTCTCATCGATGTGGTCTGCTGCATCGGCCTCCTCGTTATAGGAAGTGCTTAGCGTGGCAGAGCAGGAGACGCCCTTCTCGTTGATTCCGGCTTCGGAATAGGCGTCGGTGCGACCCATCCAGTTGGAGGGGTGGTCGCGTACATAGCTGTAACGATAGGTAGGCTTGTTCGAAGTGTATTCAAAAGCAGATTCAATAGAGCTGTACTTAAAGCCAGGTTCGCGGGCAGGTTCGATGCCGTAGTGCTTAAGATAGCGCTTGCCAAAGTCCTCGGCGCGGCCGTAGTACGTATTGCCGTCGGCCGTATAGTTTTTGCCCATGTACATCTGCGTGCAGGCGAGCGCAGATGTCGGCATGGACATGATGGTTGCAGCTCCAAAGGCGAGGCCTATGCCTAGCTTCTTGAGCGCGTTGACGGGGTGAGTTTTCCTCATTTTCCCTCCCAGCGTGCGAAAGCCCTCTGTCGCCAGAGGGCTTCAGCCAATAAAGACACCCCATTAGCGTAACGAACTGGAAACAATATTCATCTATGAAAGACACTTACTCGATAAGCGTGATGAAATATGCGACGAGCGGTTAATTGTACTCAGTTTGTAGCTTTACTTTAATAAAGACGCCCTGTAATTACTGTAGCCGAATAAAGTAGCTGGGAATGCCTGAAATGAAAATCCCCTGCTGTTTGGCAAATGCATAAACAGCAGGGGAGACGATAATTGGATGAATATCATACCAATGTGGAATTACTTCTTCCGGCGGTGAATCACGTTGATCGCATAGCCGACGAGCATGGCCAAAACGATGATGATAAAGCCGAGCAGGGGATTGTCGTTCATAGGGTCCTCCTATTTTCCGAGCGGGGAGAATTCGTCGACGATGAGGTCGAGGCATTGTGGAAGCGCGCGGGCTCCAAAGACGCCCGAATTGCTGGAGATAATCTCGCCATCGAACTGCATGCCCAGCGACGGGGTGCAGGTGATCTTGGCTTCCTTGGTCTGGATGATCTTGAACTGCGGGCGCCCGAGTACCTTGCCGGCGGGGTCGAGTGCGGCGGTGATCACGGTAGGTAGCAGCTGCACGGTGCGCACGGGTTCGATGACCGCAATGTCGACCATGCCATCGTTCATACGGCAGTCGGGGAACAGGTTGATGTCGTTTTGGATGACCGAGGTGTTGCCGGCCATGCAGCAGATGCCGTCGAGCTCCTCGACAATGCCGTCATGCTCAATCGTAAAGTGCGCCACCGTGGGATTGGGCGTGGCGAGCGCGGAGAGGAAGTAGGCGATCTCGCCGATGTCGTTTTTGGTGGGGGCGGCCTTCATCATGATCTCGGCGTCGAAGCCCGAGCCGGCGATGATGATAAAGCCGTGGCGCTTCTCGTTGCCGTTCTCGTCGAGCCAAAAGAGCTCACCCATGTCGACTTTGACCGTGCGACCGGCACGGCAGGCCTTGGCGAGCGCCGCTGCCTCGGGGGCATTGCCGATGTTGTTGAAGAACAGGCAGGCTGTGCCGGAGGGGAAGACGAGCGTGGGGACACCGCACCCGCGCATCTGGTCGAGCACGTTGGAGACGGTGCCGTCGCCGCCCGAAACGACCACGCGGTCAAACTCGCGCACGTCTGCCACGGCATCCTCGGGCTCCATGCCATCGCCGATAAAACGCATCACGACCTCGTCGCCGCCCTGCGCGAGGGCGTGCGTGAATGCGTAGATTTCATCTGAGCTGGGGCCCGATGCCGGGTTGTGGATGATAAGGCAGCGCATACTTACGTTCCCGTTCTGTGACTAACCGAGTATAGTTGTAAGGCAATGCCGATATCCTACCCGTGTTTTTCGGGCCTAACCTTATTCGATGGGTTGATATGTACATTTCCACACATCAGGCTCTACTCGACTTTTGCCAGCGCGCCCGTGAGTTCGACGCGATTGCCGTCGATACCGAGTTTTTGCGCGAGCGCACGTTCCATCCGCGTCTATGTTTGGTTCAGATTGCCACCCCTGCTGAGAGCGTCGCGGTCGATCCCCTGGTAATCGACGACCTATCGCCGCTGGCCGAGCTTATGGCCGACGAGAGCGTGACCAAGGTCTTCCACGCGTGCTCGCAGGATATGGAGGTCATGCTCCATACCGTGGGCGTGCTGCCACGACCGATTTTCGATACGCAGGTCGCCGCCGCCTTTTTGGGCGAGCGCCAGCAGATTTCGTATGGCGCGCTTGTTCAGACGTTCTGCGGCGTATCGCTGCCCAAGACCGAGTCACTGACCGACTGGTCGCGCCGCCCGCTGACCGATAAGCAGATTGAGTATGCGATCGATGACGTCAAGTACCTGATCGTCGCCTATACCGAGATGATGAGCCGCCTGCGCGAGCTGGGCCGTGTGGACTGGGTGCTCGACGAGCTGCGCCCGCTGGCTGACGAGTCGCACTATCGCGCCGATCGCCACGAGGCGTTCCGCAAGGTCAAGCGCATCAATTCGTGCAGCCGTCATCAGCTGGGTATCGCGCGCGAGCTCGCCGCCTGGCGCGAGGACCGCGCCGAGCGCCGTAACATCCCGCGCAAGTGGGTCATGTCCGACGACACGCTGCTAGCGCTCGTTAAGCGCAATCCCGTGCGCGTTGAGGAGTTCCGTAGCATTCGCGGTACCGATCAATTGGGGGAGCGCGACGTGGACGGTGCGCTCATGGCCATCAAGCGCGGTGCGAGCTGTCCGCACGATCGCCTGCCGCTCTTGGTGCGCGGACATCGTCAGATTTCGCCGGAGCTGGAGAGCGTGACTGACCTTATGTATGCGCTTATCCGCCTGGTTGCCGAGCGCTCAGGCGTTGCGACCTCGGTCATTGCCTCGCGCGATGACCTGGCCGACTACATTGAGCATCCCGAGCAGAGCCGCCTGCGCGAAGGTTGGCGCTTTGAGCTTGTGGGCTCGCGCCTAGACGATCTGCTTTCCGGCAATATGGGGTTGACGGTGAAGGACGGCAAAATCGAGCTCCTGTAGGGAAGCCTAGCCGGTTGAGTGGGTAAAATGCCTCCAACGTGTAACTCGACTCGGAGGAATTCGCATGCCTTATTACTATGGATACGGCTTTGGCATCGACCCGCTGTACCTGCTGGTTGTTCTTGTCTGCACGGTGCTTGGCCTTGCCGCACAGAACTATATCAACTCGACGTACAAAACCTGGTCCAAGGTTCGCTCGGACGGCGATACGGGTGCCACAGTCGCTCGCCGCATGCTCGATGCCAACGGTTGTAGCGCCGTGGGTATCAAGGGTGTCGCTGGCGAGCTCACCGACCATTACAACCCGCAGGACAACAACCTGTATCTGTCGGATGCCAACCGTTCGGGCGGTTCGGTCGCAAGCGTTGCCGTCGCCTGCCACGAGGCGGGCCATGCCGCCCAGCGTCAAAGCGGCTATGCCATGATGAAGGTGCGTACCGCCCTCGTGCCGGTCGTCAACTTTACCCAGAACACCTGGACCATCGTGTTACTCTTGGGCCTGTTTATGAACATCGCGGGACTCACGACCCTCGCACTGATCTTCTTCTCGTTTAGCGTGCTGTTCCAACTGGTTACGCTGCCGGTTGAGATTGATGCCAGCCGGCGTGCCGTGGCGTATATTGAGCAGTCGGGTATGAGCTCCAAGCAGGTCAACGGTGCCAAGAAGGTGCTGACGGCCGCCGCGCTTACCTATGTGGCTGCGGCGCTCACCTCGATTATTCAGCTGCTCTATCTTATGGCTCGCTACAACAGAAACTCCAACCGATAACAAATGGGACAGGCAGGCGCCGCGGGGATTCGTGTCCCCGCGGCGCTGTACTATGTGTTGGACTTGAATTTGCGCAGGGCCGGAGCCCATGTGCACGATGACGAAAGGAGGCTGCGTGGCGGGCTGGAATCTAACCGGCAATGCCGTTTCCGCCGAGTTCGACGGTTCGGACGATCAGGAGCGCAAGGAGCTCAGCGTGAGCCAGGCGGTGGAGATCGCCGCCGGCGCGCTCGATGCCATTCCGCAGCTGAGCGTTTTGGGCGAGGTCACGGGTTTTCGTGGTCCCAACGCCCGAAGCGGCCACTGCTACTTTCAGATCAAGGACGACTCGGCGGCCGTCGACTGCATCATCTGGAAGGGCGCCTATCTCAAGCGCACGTTCGATCTGCGCGACGGCATGCAGGTGAGCTTTAAGGGCAGCTTCAATCTCTATAAGGCCACGGGCCGCATGAGCTTTGTCGCTCGCTCGTTTTCGCTGGCGGGGGAGGGTCTGCTGCGTCAACAAGTGGCGCAACTGGCCGAAAAGCTACGCCGCGAGGGCCTGATGGACGAAGCGCGTAAGCGCCGCATCCCGGTGTTTTGCTCCCGCGTGGCGGTCGTTACCTCGCTTTCGGGTGCCGTAATCGACGACGTCAAGCGCACATTGCGTCGTCGCAACCCGCTCGTCGAGCTCGTCTGCGTGGGCGCTAAGGTTCAAGGCGAGGGTGCGCCGGCCGAGCTTATTGAGGGCCTGCGCCGTGCCGCCGCCATCACGCCAGCGCCCGACTGCATCTTGCTGGTGCGCGGCGGCAGCTCCTTCGAGGACCTCATGACCTTCAACGACGAGGAGCTTGCCCGTGCGGTGGCGGCTTGTCCTGTGCCCGTGGTGACCGGCATTGGCCATGAGCCCGATACCTCGATTTGCGACATGGTGAGCGACCGCCGCGCCTCCACGCCCACGGCGGCGGCAGAATCGGTGGCGCCGGCTATGACGGAGTTGGCCGATGTGCTCGAGGCGCGCCATCAGCGTCTGGGTGCCGCGATGGCATCGATGATTGGGTCGAATCAGGTTGATCTGGAGATGCTCGACCAGCGCGGTCGCCGCGCCTGGGATACCTATACGGCCCGCTTGGGCGATGCGCTCGATGCGGCTGCGTGCCGCCCGTGCCTCAACGACCCAACGTTTATGGTCGAGCGTCGCGAGTCTGAGCTTGCCCTGACGGCCGATCGCCTGTCGGGCGCCATAGTACGCTCGGTCGGGACATTCCGCTCCAACTTTGAGCGCCTGCCCGAGCGTCTGGTTGCAAGCACCTCGGGGCTCGATGGCAAGCGCCATGCGCTCGCGCTTGCGAGTTCCCGTCTGGAGCATCAGGGGCGCACGATGCTCAACAAGCCCGCGTCCGACCTGGGCCGTGCGGCAGCCTCGCTAGATGCCCTGTCGCCGCTCAAGGTGCTTGCCCGTGGTTATTCCATCGCGTACAGCGATGATGGGGTGGCCACGAGCGCCAAGACCTTTAAGGCCGGTGACGCCATCCGCGTGCGCATGGCAGACGGCAACGTGACGGCAACGGTCGATACGGTCGAGTAGGCCGCGTTTCATAGCGATAAACCTTTAGGAAAGGAAACAGATATGGCAGAGAAAACCCCGGTCGAGCAGCTTACGTACAAGCAGGCTTCGCAGGAGTTGGAGCTCATCATCCGCAGCTTGGAGTCGGGCGATATGGAGCTCGAGGAGTCGCTCGAGAGCTATACCCGCGGCGTCGAGCTCCTCAAGAGCCTGCGCACCCGCCTGTCCGATGCCGAGCAGAAGGTCTCGGTGCTTCTTAAGGACGTCGACGGCAACGACGTGCTCGCCGACGGCGAAGCCGCCAACACCGACGACAACCTCTCGTTCTAACCATCCCGACCAAATATAATTACCTTGGTCTGTGAGAAAGGAACCAACCATGTGCGATTGCATCTTCTGCAAAATTGCCAACCACGAGATCCCCTCGACCGTTGTCTATGAGGACGACCAGGTCATCGCCTTCGACGACCTCAATCCCCAGGCGCCGGTCCATACGCTCGTGATCCCCAAAAAGCACTACAGCGATATCGCCGATAACGTGCCGGCCGAGACCATGGGTGCAATGGCTCACGCCATCCAGGAGGTCGCTAAGGCCAAGGGCTTGGCGGACGGTTTCCGCGTCATCTCCAACAAGGGCGTCAACGCCGGCCAGACCGTCATGCACTTCCATATGCACGTCCTCGGCGGCAAAAACCTGGGCGAGAACCTCATCTGAGGGCGCTTCTTCCTTGCAATGAAACGGGAGCTCAAGCACCGATAACTTATATATCAACGCAATAAACCCGAGCGCGAGGGCGTTTGGGTTTATTATTGAAGCGTATGTAACCTGGCGGCGCCACACCGCCTGTTAGTAGGGAGACACATGAACGTTCTGGTCGTCAACGCAGGATCTTCGACCCTTAAGTATCAGGTCATCGATACCAAGTCCCACAAGGTGTCCGCAAAGGGCTCCTGCGAGCGCGTCTGCTTTACCGGCGGTACCTTCACCCACGCTGCCAACGGTTCCAAGAAGGTGACCGAGAACATCGAGTTCCCCGACCACAAGGTCGCCATCGAGGTCGTTCTGAAGGACCTCGAGGCCAACGGCGTCAAGATCGAGGGCATTGGTCACCGTATCGTTCAGGGTGGCTGGTACTTTGGTGATTCCTCCCTCGTCGACGAGGACGTCCTCGCCAAGATCCGCGAGGTCGCCCCGCTGGCGCCGCTGCACAACAACCCCGAGGCCAACGTTATCGAGTACTGCCTGGAGCAGTATCCCGATCTGCCCAACGTTACGGTCTACGACACCGCTTTCCACTTCAACATGCCCGAGGTCGCCAAGACCTACGCCCTTCCCAAGGATGTTTGCGACAAGCTGCACATCCGTAAGTACGGCGCCCACGGCACCAGCTACCGCTACATCTCCAAGAAGGTCGCCGAGATGACCAACGGCGAGGCCCGCAAGGTCGTCGTGTGCCATATCGGCTCCGGCGCTTCCCTGTGCGCCATCGAGGATGGCAAGTGCATGGACACCACCATGGGTCTCACCCCGCTCGACGGCGTCATGATGGGCACCCGCTGTGGCTCCATCGACCCGGCTACCGTGTGCTACCTGCAGCGCGAGGGCGGCTACACCTTCGATGAGGTCGATGAGATGATGAACAAGAAGTCCGGCCTTTTGGCCGTGACCGGCGGCAAGACCAACGACTGCCGTAACGTCGAGGAGCTCGCCGCTGCTGGTGACCCCGAGGCTCAGCTCGCCTTCGATATGTTCGTCTACAAGATTGCCGCCAAGGCTGCCGAGATGGCTACTTCTATGTGCGGTATGGACACGCTCGTCTTCACCGCCGGCATCGGCGAGCACGCTCCGGCTGTCCGCGCTGGCGTGGCCGACCGTCTGGCCTTTATGGGCGTCAAGATGGACCATGCCCGTAACGCCCTGCGTGGCGATGGCGCTTGGTGCCTGTCTGCCAAGGATTCCAAGGTCAAGATTTTCGTCATCCCCACGGACGAGGAGTTCATGATCGCTTCCGACGTCGAGCGCATCGTCAACGGCAAGTAATTGCAAGAGGGGAGGGGCTGGACGACCAAGTGCCGTTCAGCCCCTCTTTTGCGCTCGTTGGGCGATATGCCTGATAGCTATTTATTAAGATGTGATAACTTCTTATTAAAATGCGGTCGCCTTAAGAGGTCTGCGTCGACCGTATTGCACTGCAAAGGAGTCTCATGAACGTACTTGTTGTCAACGCCGGCAGCTCAAGCCTTAAATATCAGCTTCTGGATACCGATACCCGCGAGGTTTTCGCCAAGGGCAACTGCGAGCGTATCGGCTCGGACATGGGTATCTTTGGTCATTCCGAGAACGGTGGCGCCAAGCAGACCGAGGAGGTTCCCTTCCCCGATCATCGCTCTGCTATCGCTTGCGTGCTCGAGGAGCTCGAGAAGACCGACTTTACGATCGATGGCATTGGGCATCGTATCGTTCAGGGCGGCTGGCACTTCGATGATTCCGCAGTTGTCGACGACGAGGTTATGGCCAAGATTCTTGAGGTGGCACCGCTTGCTCCGCTGCACAACTACGGCGAGGCCGCAGCGATTGAGTATTGCCGTGAGAAGTATCCGGAGCTGCCCAACGTGGCGGTCTTCGACACCTCGTTCCACATGACCATGCCCGAGGTTGCCTACACTTACGCCCTGCCCAAGGACGTGTGCGACAAGTATCATGTGCGCAAATATGGCGCCCACGGAACGAGTCATCGTTACGAGTGGATGATGGCCAAGGAGATCCTGGGCTCGCGCTGCCACCGTCTGCTTTCGTGCCATTTGGGTAACGGTGCTTCGCTCGCTGCTATCGAGGACGGCGTGTGCCGCGACACCACGATGGGCCTCACGCCGCTCGACGGCCTGATGATGGGCACTCGCTGTGGTTCCATTGACCCGGCCACCGTGTGCTACCTCCAGCGCGAGGGAGGCTACAGCTATCAGGAAGTTGATGACATGATGAACAAGCAGTCTGGTCTGCTTGCCATCTCGGGCATCTCCAACGACGCCCGCGACATCCGTACACGCGCCTCCGAGGGCGACGAGCGCTGCCTGCTCGCCTTCGATATGTTCGCCTACAAGGCCATGCAGCAGGCCGGCTCCATGATCGCTTCCATGGCGGGCGTGGACACCATCACCTTTACCGCCGGCATCGGCGAGAACGACTGGTCGATCCGCAAGGCCTTCTGCGACTGCTTTGAGTGGCTGGGCGTACGCATCGACAACAACAAGAACCGCGAGGCCGTGGGCAACGGCCCGCAGGTCATCAGCGCCGCCGGTTCCGCCGTCACGGTCATGGTCATCCCCACCGACGAGGAATACATGATCGCCCACGACGTCGAGCGTCTGACCAAGAACAACTAACGCACGCATTTGCAAGTAAACGAAAGGCCTCCAGAGCAACAGCTCCGGAGGCCTTTTTTACTAGCAGGCGGACGGCGGAAACCCCATCCCATTTCGAGCGCAAATACTGGGACACGCTTTCCGGTTGAGGCACGTTGCGGAAAGTGCGACCCACAATAAAGCATAATTCCGTCCCACGGTTTCCCAAACAGGCCCCAAGCGGAAGCTGCATCCCACAATCCGCCTTCAAACCGGGACACACTTTCCGGTGGGCCAGACATCAGACCGCAGCCAACATTTCGGTCCCAAAGTGACCATATCTGCATCGTTTGACCCTCCAGCAACGGCACTCATCCATTCAGTTTTTCAGCGCCAGCTCGTAGCCAAGCCGCCGTCCACCCCAGATACCCTGATTGCTACGTGGCGGTAGAAGGCCGTACGGGCTAACCCCTGAAAACACTCCGCAGACCAGAAACGCCCCCGTTCGTAGCTCCGAAGGAGCAGAACGGGGGCGTTTCATTGGTCGAGGACGTTTTCAGGGGTTAGCCCGTACGGCCTTCGGGCGATGCGTACGCTACTCAGCCATCTGAGCCTGGACGGCGGTGATGGCTACGACACCCACGATGTCGTCGGCAGAGCAGCCGCGCGAAAGGTCGTTGACCGGCTTGGCGATGCCCTGCAGGATGGGGCCGTAAGCGTCGGCGCCGGCGAAGCGCTGGACCAGCTTGTAGCCGATGTTGCCGGCCTCGAGATCGGGGAACACAAGCACGTTGGCCTTGCCGGCAACGGAGGAGCCGGGGGCCTTGAGCTGGGCGACGGTGGGAACGATGGCGGCGTCGAGCTGCAGGTCGCCATCGATGGCGAGCTCGGGAGCCTTCTCCTTGCAGAACTTAACGGCCTCCTGGACCTTCTTGGCGACCTCGCCGCCGGCGGAGCCCATGGTGGAGTAGGAGAGCATGGCCACGTGCGGCTCGACGCTGCCCATAAAGGTGGACCAGGAGTGAGCGGAGGCGATGGCGATCTCGGAGAGCTCGTCGGAGGACGGGTTGATGTTGAGGCCGCAGTCGGCGAAGATCAGCGTACCGTCGGTGCCGAACTGCGGGGTGTCGGTGCACATCACGAAGAAGGCCGAGACCAGCTTGGTACCCGGGGCGGTCTTAAGGATCTGCAGCGCGGGGCGCAGGGTGTCGGCGGTGGAGTGGCAGGCGCCGGAGACCAGGCCGTCGGCGTCACCCATCTTGACCATCATGGTGCCAAAGTAGGTGGCGTCCATCACCTGGGCGCGAGCCTGCTCGATGGTGACGCCCTTCTTGGCGCGGAGCTCGGCAAACTTCTGCGCGTACTCCTCGTGCTTCTCGGCATTGCGCGGATCGATGACGGTGGCGCCGGGAACGTTGATCTCGTCGGGGTTGCCCAGGATGACGATCTTTGCCAGGCCCTCCTCGATGATCTTGGTGGCCGCGACGATGGTGCGCGGATCCTCGCCCTCGGGCAGGACGATCGTCTTAAGGTCGGCCTTGGCGGCAGACTTCATACGGTTAAGGAAATCGCTCATGTTACTCCTTACAAGCGTTTCACTAAGCTCCAGGCGCCCGGCTGTTCACGAATAAACCCGCTGCTAGCGGGTTTACCTTTCAATTATGTACGCCGCGGTGCTTGAGCTTTCCTTGTGTGGCAAGCTCATTATAGGACGCATTAGCGCTATAATCGCTCTGATAAATATGTCTCGAAGAATGTTCGAGAAAAGCCCAGCTAACGAGCCCGTGGCTTTTGACAAGGAGTATCGATGCAGATTACCTCAGGCCTGCCTGAAGGCTTTAACGCCGGCGCGTACGACATGATTGTCGTCGGTGCTGGATATGCCGGTGCCGTTTGCGCCCGCCGTCTTGCCGAGACCATCGGCTATCGTGTTGCCGTTTTGGAGCGCCGTAGCCACATTGCGGGCAATGCCTATGACTGCACTGACGAGGCCGGAATCCTGATCCACGAGTACGGTCCGCATATCTATCACACCTTTAACGAGCGCGTGCACAATTTCCTGTCGCGCTTTACCAAGTGGACGGATTATCAGCACAAGGTGCTCGCCAACATCAACGGCACCCTTATGCCCGTGCCCTTCAACCACGCGAGTCTCAAGCTCGCCTTTGGTGACGAGCGCGGCGAGGAGCTGTATCAGAAGCTCGTGGAGACCTTTGGCAAGGATGTCAAGGTGCCCATTATGGAGCTGCGTAAGAAGAACGACCCCGACTTGGCCGAGGTCGCTGATTACGTCTACGAGAACGTCTTTTTGCATTACACCATGAAGCAGTGGGGCCAGACGCCCGACCAGATTGATCCCTCGATCACCGGCCGTGTTCCCGTCTTTGTGGGCGATGATGACCGCTACTTCCCGCAGGCTCCCTTCCAGGGCATGCCGCAGGACGGCTATACCGCGCTGTTTGAGCATATGCTCGACCACGATCTGATTGATGTGTTCTGCGACGTGGACGCCCGCGACCTCTTCGAGATCGACGAGACCACCGTCAAGATCGACGGTAAGGTCTATGGCGGCGAGATCGTCTACACCGGTCCGCTCGACGAGCTGTTCAATCTCGACCTGGGCGCCCTGCCGTACCGTACGCTCGACATGAAGTTCGAGACGCTCGATATGGATCAGTTCCAGCCCGTGGGCACCGTCAACTACACCACGAGCGAGGATTACACGCGCATCACTGAGTTCAAGAATATGACTGGCCAGGTCCTGCCCGGCAAGACCACCATCATGAAGGAATACTCCAAGGCCTATACGCCCGGCTCGGGTGAGACGCCGTACTACGCCATTCTTGAGCCCGAGAACCGTGAGCTCTATGAGCGCTATCTTGAGCGCGTCCAGAACCTGACGAACTTCCACCCGGTGGGTCGTCTGGCCGAGTATCGTTACTACGATATGGACGCTGTGACCAATTCCGCCCTCGATCTTTCGGATGAGATTATCGCCTGCCATGCATAAAGTCATAACATTCGGTATTCCCTCGTATAACGCCGCCAAGGACATGGACCATTGCATCACCTCTATCTTGGAGGGGAGCAATTACGCCACCGATATCGAGATTATCGTAGTGGACGACGGCTCCAAGGACGAGACGGCCGATAAGGCCGACGAGTGGGAGGCACGTTATCCCGGTATCATTCGCGCGGTGCACCAGGAGAACGGCGGCCACGGTATTGCCGTCCTTTCGGGTCTGCGCGAGGCACAGGGCACCTACTACAAGGTCGTCGACTCGGATGACTGGCTCGATGCTGCGGCTCTTTCGACTATACTGTCGATTCTGCGTGGCTTTGAAGAGCGTGACCAGCGCGTTGACCTGTTTATCTCGAACTACGTGTACGAGAAGGTTTACGAGGGCACGCATACCGCTATTGGCTACAAATTTGCCCTGCCGCGCAAAAAGATCTTTTCCTGGGATCAGATCGGTCATTTCCGCCTGGACCAGAACCTACTCATGCACAGCCTGTGCTATCGCACGGATGTGCTGCGCGAGTCCAACCTTCCCATGCCGCCGCACACGTTCTATGTGGACAACATCTACGCCTACGTGCCGCTACCGCGTTGCAAGACCATGTACTACGCCGACATCGACCTCTACCGCTACTTTATCGGTCGCGAAGGCCAGAGCGTCAACGAGGCAACGATGGTCAAGCGTCTGGACCAGCAGTTCCGTGTTACACGTATCATGATGGAGTCGTACCATCTGTACAGCGATGTTGAGTCGTCGCGCTTGCGTTCGTACATGATGGGGTACTTCACCATGATGATGGCGATTTGCTCGGTGCTCACCAAGCTTTCCGAGGAAGATTGCGCCGACGAGCGCCTAAAGACGCTGTGGAATGATTTGAAGGCCTATGACGAGCGCATGTATCGTCGTGCCCGCTACGGCGTGGTCGGGTTCTTCACCAATCTGCGCGGTCGTGCCGGTGACAAAACCACACTCGGCCTATACCGTCTTGCCTCAAAGATCTTCAAATTCAACTAGCTGCTGAGTAATCGCTGCTGATAGGTTGACTGGGCCCCTTGGCCTTTAGTTTGCTACTGCGAACAGTCCTGCTCGCACGGAAAGCACATTAAGTGCTTTCCGGCTCGTGCGGAACTTGTATCAAACTAAAGGCCAAGGGGCCTCTGCTATAAGAATCGATTGTCAGGTTATTTGAATTTGAAGATCTTCGACGCGCGGTACACAGGGGCCTGGGCTGAAAAGAATCTGGTTGGTAGGTTGCCCGGTGGGGCTTGGTTATGTTTGTCGCGAGTTCCGCACGAGCCGAAGAGCACTTAATGTGCTCTTCGTGCGAGCCAGGACTGTAGAGCAGCAAACATAACCAAGGCCCACCGGGCAACCGGACGAGCTAGTTTACTTTGCGGCACCGGGGATGCCGTGGGAGGTTTTGGCGGTTTTGGCTCCGTTTACGATGGCAGTTTCCAGGGCCCTTACTGCGAGCATGCCCAGCAGGTCTAGGGGAACGGTGGCGCTTGCCTGGGCGCCCAGTTTGCCGCTGGCGAGGGTGTAGATAGTGTCGCCGTCGTTGGTGGTGTGCGTGGGACGGATGGCGTGTGCGTAGGCGTCTGCGGCCATCTGGGAGACCTTGGTGGCTTGTGCCTTAGTGAGTTCCACGTTGGTGACGATGCAGCTGATGGTGGTGTTGGTGCGGTCGAGCGGCATCTGCATGGATCCGGCGGCGGCAAAGGCTGCGAGTTCCATGTCGACGATCTGGTCGCTATCGGCTGCGGCGCGCATGCCGGAGACCCACTCGCCGGTGAAGGGGTCGACAACGTTGCCGCAGGCGTTGACCGAGACCACGGCGCCCACCTTGATGGGGCCGAGTGCCACGGCGGCAGCTCCAAGGCCGGCCTTCATGCAGGTGGCAGGCCCCATGAGCTTACCCACGGTAGCGCCCGTGCCGGCGCCTACGTTGCCCTGTTCGAGCTTGGTGGGGGTGTGGTCGAGTGCTTCGCGCACGGCGGCGATGCCGGCCTCAATGTCGGGGCGCACGGTGGGGTTACCAAAGGCAAGGTCGAAGATACAGCTGGAGCACACGATAGGCACCTGCGTGGGGCCGACGGGAAGGCCGATGCCGCGGCTCTCAAGCTCGCGAGCGACGCCGCTTGCAGCTTCGAGGCCAAAGGCCGATCCGCCCGAAAGGCAGACGGCGTGGACCTTGTCGACGGTGTTCTCGGGTCGTAGCAGGTCGGTCTCGCGCGAAGCGGGAGCGCCACCGCGTACGTCAACGCCGCCGGTGGCGCCCTCGGGTGCCACGATTACGGTGCAACCGGTGCCGGCCTCCTCGTCCGTATAGTTGCCATAGCAAAAGCCATCGACATCGCAGACGTCAATGGCCTCGAGCAGTGTATCCATGTTTAACTCCTATCGGTTTTCCGCCGCGCCTTGTGCCCGGTCGGGATCCGTACGGTACGCCAAAATTGTAGGCGCTGGGGAATACCCAGCGCCAGATGCAATTACGAGAGTTTTTGAATCGCGCGCGCGACGCGGGCGATGGGTAGGCCCACTACGTTATAGAAGTCGCCCGAAATATCGTGCACGAGCATGCGGCCGCCTGTGCCCTGGATGCCGTAGGCGCCTGCCTTATCCATGGGCTCACCCGAGGCAACGTAGTGCTCGATCTGCTCGTCGGTGAGCTCGTAGAACGTCACGTCGGTCACATCGACAAACGACAGGCTCTCGGCGGCATGCGGGGCGGCCGTATCGCCTGCCTTAACGATGCAGACGCCGGTTGCGACCTGGTGCGTGCGGCCCGAAAGCTCACGGAGCATGGTGCGCGCCTCGTCCTCGGTTGCCGGCTTGCCCAAAATCTTGCCGTCGAAGGTGACGATGGTGTCGGCCGCGACGGTCAACTCATTGGGCTCGGCATACTCGGCAGCAACGGCAGCCGCCTTGGCGCGTGCCAAGCGCTCGACAAGCGTGAGCGGGGGCTCGCCATCAAAGGGCGTTTCGTCGATATCCGCGGGAATCACGCGAATGTTGTAGCCTGCCTCGCGCATCAGCTCTATGCGGCGCGGCGATTGGGAAGCCAAAATCATAGTTGGATGCCCTCGGCGACCTTCTCGACGGCCTTGTCGCCGGCGAGCGTGCGCAGCAGCTCCAATGCAAAGGGGAGTGACTGTGCCATGCCGCTGGCAGTGATGATGTTGCCGTCTTGCGTGACCTTCTCGCCAGTATAGGCGCCTTCGGGGAAGCTTTTCTCAAAGCCAGGGAAGCACGTGGCGTGGCGCCCCTCGAGTAGGTCGAGCTCGCCCAGGATAAACGGGGCGGCGCAGATGGCGGCGACGTGCTTGGTCGCGGCGAACTCGCAGACCACGTCGCAGACACGCTGATCGGCGCGCAGGTTGGTGGCACCGGGCAGGCCGCCGGGCAGCACGACGCAGTCGTACTCGTCAAAGTTGATCTCATCAAAGAGCGCATCGCAGGTCACGGGGATCTGCAGCGAGCTTACGACCTCACGCGTGGGCATAATCGAGACGAGCGTGGCACGCACGCCGCCGCGACGCATGACATCGACCATGGTCAAGCATTCAATAGTTTCAAAGCCATCGGCGGCGAGAACGGCAACGCTGGGCATGAGGGTTCCTTTCATAGGCGGCATACAATTAGCCGTCTTATACCCCGAAGACCTCCGCTTGCCACGCTCGATTTCCCAATGATTTTTCTGAGCAATGATTAAGTGGCTAGTTGCGCCTAAGGTGGACGACGGTCTCGCAGTGGAAGGTTTGTGGGAACAGGTCGACTGGCGTGATCTTTACGGGGGAGAAGGTGCCTTCTTCGACAAAGCGTTTGAGATCGCGCGCCAGGGTGGCCGGGTCGCAGCTCACGTAGGCGACATCGTGGGCACTCGTGCTGGCGATAAGGTCGATCGCTTCGGGGGCGAGGCCTGCGCGCGGCGGGTCGACCACCAAGACGTCGGCATCCTGGTCGGGGAACTCGCGCACCGCGTCTCCGCCAATGACGTCGACGTTATCAAGCTTGTTGATCTCCAGGTTACGGCGCAGGTCGCGCACGGCGGGGCCGTAGGCCTCGACGGCGGCGACAAAGTCGCAGCGGCGGGCGAGCGGCAGGGTAAAGGTGCCGGCACCGCAGTACAGGTCCACGGCAAGCTCGTCTTCCTGCGGATCGAGCGTTTCCATGACAAGCTCGATCAAAATCTCGGCACCCTTGGTGTTGACCTGGAAAAAAGACGGGGCAGACAAGCGCATCTGACCCTCGGCGATATTCTCGGTCCATGAGCCCTCTCCGGCGAGCATTTCGACCTTGGAAACACGGCGGGCCTTCTTTTCGCCCTTGCTCATCACGCGTACGACACTTGTGGGGTGCGCGGCGTCTGCCAACACGCGCGAGACTTGCGAGCGCGGGAAAGAGCCCGTAGGCGTCCAGAGCGCCACCTCGAGTGCCTTGGTGCGACGCGAGGCGCGAATGCCCACGCGCTCAAGGCCCAGGTCGTGGCTGCCGCTCAGATAATTGAGCGCGCCGACGACCGATTTGAGTGCCTTGGGGAAGCGTTTGTCGAACAACGGGCACGAATCGACGGTCACGATCTTGCGAGGATCGACACCGTGCATGCCAAGACGCACGCGGCCGTTTACAACGGTCGGCTCGAGTTCGATTTTATTGCGGTAGCCCCAATCATCCTTGGTGTGGCGGATGGGTTGCACCAGTTCATCGACTTGATCGGGGCTGAACTTGCCGATACGCTCGAGCGTGGAGCGCAGATTTTGCTCCTTGGCGGCGAGCTGTGCCGTGCGTGAGAGATTGCCCCACGAGCAGCCGCCGCAGATGCCCACGAAGGGGCAGGGAGACTGAATGCGATCGGGGCTTGGCTCCAGAATCTCGGTGGTGCGGGCACGCATGAACGACTTGCCGTCCTGTACGACCTCGGCCTCGACGGTGTCGCCTGCCACGGCGCCCTGCACAAAGACGGCCTTGCCGTTGTCGGCGTGTGCCAGCCCGTCGGCGCCGTAGGTCATCGATTCTATAGTGAGCTTCATATTCCTGCCTGTCATTCGCGTTGTTGTTCGCACCATGGTAGCAGGGAAAAGCGCCCCGCATCCGAGGCTTTCCTCAAATGCGGGGCGCTTCTACAAACTGCCTCTACAAACGACTATTTCGTCTTGCCGGTAATGAGCGTCTTAAGACCCAGGCCGATCAGGCCCAGGCCTATGCGCACGCGACCGGGGCGATGGCGCTCGATGGCCTTGGTCTTGCCGGCGGGCTTATCGCGACGGGCGCTCGTCTCGGATACGGGCTTGGTGACCTGCGGCTCGGGCTGAGGTGCAGGTGCAGGTGCAGGCTCGGGCTCAATGACGGTCGCCTGGAACTCTTGGACCTTGGGTGTGGTCGGCTGCGGATCAGGAGCTGAGGCGGGCTTTGCCTCGGCGGCGGGCTCCGGAGTCGCGGTAGCGGGCTCGGGCGCTTTCTCCATGGCGGGCTCTGCGGCAGCCTCGGGCTCATTCACCGGGGGAGCGGCAACCGCTTCCGGTTTGGCGGCTGCCCCATGTTCAACCTCGTCCTGAATAGCTTCTTCGGCCACACGTTCCTTCTCCTGTGCGCGCTGCTGCGCGGCGGCCTCGGCGTTGCGATAGGCACGCTCCAGTAGAGCTTCCTGCGAGTTGAAGGGTTTCTCACCCTCTGCACACTCCACGGGGACCCAGGTGCCGTCGCTCGTGAGGCTGCGGGCCTTCACGTTGTCCTGCAGCTGCATGCCCATGTACTCGTGTACCAGGGCGCGGCAGGTGGGGTCGAGCACGGGGAAGGCGATCTCCACGCGGTGCTCGGTGTTGCGTGTCATCATGTCTGCTGAGCTCAGGTAAACCATGTCCGAGTCCACGCCAAAAGCGTAAACACGCGCGTGCTCCAAAAAGCGTCCGACGATGGAGCGGACATGCACGTTCTCGGTCTTGCCCGAAACACCGGGCTTGAGGCACGAGATGCCGCGGATGATCATGTCTACGCGCACGCCGGCACACGATGCCTCGGCGATCTTGTCGATGACCTCGCGGTCGGTCAGCGAGTTGAGCTTAAAGAACACGCGGGCGGGCTCGCCGGCAAGGGCGCGCTGAATCTCGCGGTCAAGCCCGCGCATGATGAGCGGTTTCAGTCCGACGGGCGCCACACCCAGGAAGCGGTAGTCGCCGCGCAGGTTGCCCAGCGACAGATTGCGGAAGAACAGGTTGGCGTCTTCACCGATGCCGGGATGGGCTGTCATGAGCATAAAGTCGCTGTAGAGTTTGGCCGTCTTCTCGTTAAAGTTGCCGGTGCCCAAAAGCGTGAGGCGGGTGAGCGCCATGCCCTCGCGATAGGTGAGCTGGCAGATCTTTGAGTGGCATTTAAAGCCCTCGGAACCATAGATGACGGTGCAGCCCGCCTCTTCCAGACGCTCGGCCCACTCGATGTTGTTCTGCTCGTCAAAGCGGGCACGAAGTTCCATGAGCACCGTGACCTCTTTGCCGTTCTCGGCAGCATCGATCAGCGACTCGCACAGGCGGCTCTGCTTGGCCACGCGGTAGAGTGTGATGCGCAGCGAGATGCACTCGGGGTCGTAGGCGGCCTCGTGCACCAGATCCAGGAAGGGGTTCATGGCCTCGTAGGGATAAAAGAGCAGCTTGTCGTGCTGCAGCACCTGTTCGCGGATGGAGCGGGTCATATCGATGGTGGGGTTGGGCTGCGGCTTAAACGGCGTAAAGAGGAGCTCGTTGCGCAGGTGCTCGGGAATCTTGCCCTCAATGCCAAAGACGTAGCCCAGGTCGAGCGGGATATCGCAGGTAAAGACCGAGCGGCGCGAAAGCTCGAGCGCCTTGCGGATGGTCTTGAGCGTCGCCTTCTCGAGCGACCCCGAGACCGCGAGCACTACCGGCTGCAGACGCAGGCGCTTCTTGAGAATGCGCTTCATGTGCTGGCGGTAGTCCTCTTCCTCTTCGACGCCCTCGCCGTCCGGATCGATGTCGGCGTTGCGGGTGACTCGGATGAGCGCGCGGTCGAGTGGCTTGTAGGAGCCAAAGCAGCTGTCCAGGCAGGCGAGGATGACGTCCTCGAGCAAGATGTAGGAGTAGGTGCCGGTGGGCGAGGGGATCTCGACCACGCGGTTCATCGAGGCGGGAATCTCGATAAGGCCCAGCAGGCTCTCCTCGTCGGTGGCGCCGTCCAGACCACAGGCCAGATAGAGCGCGCCGTTGCGCAGGTTGGGGAAGGGGTGGCGAGGATCGATGACCAGCGGCGAGATGACCGGCGACACGTAGGCCTGGAAGTAGCGGGTTACAAAGGTGCGCTCCTCGGGCGTAAGCGAATCGATGTGGGCGCGGTGAACGCCCAAGGTGTCGAGCTTGCCCTCGATGCTCTTAAAGATGGACTCCCAACGGGTAAGGAGCCCGGGCATTTCGGCCATGACAGCATCGACCTGTTCGGAGGCGGTCATATTGCTCTTGTTGTCGACAGGTTGTTTTTTGAGCTCCGCCAGATCGGACAGGCCGCCCACGCGCACCATAAGGAACTCGTCGAGGTTGGACTCGAAGATCGAGACGAACTTTAGTCGCTCGAATAACGGAACGGTTTCGTCGAAGGCTTCGTCGAGCACGCGGTTGTCAAAGCGTAGCCAGCTGAGCTCTCGGTTTTGCGTGTACGAGAAGTCGCGCGGCGGTTTGCGCAGCTTTGCGGCGGCTTGCTTCTTTTCGATTTTGCTCGGCATATGCATCTGTCCGTTCAGTCCCCACAAGGGACGGTAGCCTAACACTAATCACTATTGTCTCAATTTAGTCGACCTGTGGCACGGACGCATCGCACGAACGGTATCTTTACCTACTTCTTACGCTGCCAAGGCATGCAACTAACTGCCCAACTCGTTTAGAAACAATCTATATCCATACTCAATTGGTGAGGATGTATGAATAAGAATGATTGAGAGCTGAATACAATCGAATCCAAATTGAATCATGAACAAACGACATATATATGCAGAAAACCGTTTTAGCTATGCAATTCCTAAACATGAAAATATTTGTGCAATCTAGCTTAATTCCTTAGAAAAAAGAACATTTACCTTTGAAAACCTGCTTTAGAGAACCGAAGTGCATCATGGGGGAATCATATGAGATATACCGTTCATCGCACTTTGCTGACCGTTCGGGGGCGAGGTGGAATTGCAGGTGGTTTTTGGATATAACTAGAGCTGTCAGCAAGCAGCGTCCCATACGGAGGGGCGCTGATACATTCGGCCAGTAAGGCCCGAAAGAAAGGTAGGAGGCCATGACGAAAGGTCTGCACGTGCCTTCCGAGATCGGCAAGCTCAGGAAGGTCTGCCTGCACCGTCCCGGCGACGAGCTCCTCAACCTGCCGCCCGACGAGCTCGAGCGACTCCTGTTCGACGACGTCCCGTTCCTGGAGGTCGCGCAGCAGGAGCACGACACCTTCGCCCAGATCCTGAGGGACCAGGGCGTGGAGGTGCTCTACCTCGAGAACCTCGTCGCCGAGGTGTTCGACCAGGTCCCCGGCGCCCGCGCCGAGTTCACCGACCAGTACATCGCCGAGGCCGGCATCCGCGGCCAGCACATGCCGCAGATCGTCCGCGAGAAGCTGGACTCCATCGAGGACAACCTCGAGTTCGTCAAGAAGACCATGGCCGGCATGACCAAGTCCGAGATCGACATGCCCCTCACGGCGTCCACGACCCTCGACTCCCTGGTCAACTCCGAGTCCGAGTCCGACCTGATCATCGACCCGATGCCCAACCTCTACTTCACCCGCGACCCGTTCGCGGTCATCGGCGAGGGCGTCAACCTCAACCGCATGTACTCGGTCACCCGCAACCGCGAGACCCTGTACGGCAAGTACATCTTCAAGTACCACCCCGACTACAAGGACGTCTCGCTGTACTTCCGCCGCGACTGCCAGTTCCACACCGAGGGCGGCGACGTGCTGAACATCAACGAGAAGACCCTCGCCGTCGGCATCTCCCAGCGCACCCAGGCCGCCGCGATCGACGTCATGGCCCAGAACATCTTCTGGAACTCCGACTCCAAGGTCGAGCGCATCCTGGCCTTCGACATCCCGGTCTCGCGCGCCTTCATGCACCTCGACACGGTCTTCACCCAGATCGACGTCGATAAGTTCACGATCCACCCCGCCATCATGGGCACCCTGCGCGTCTACGAGCTGACCGCCGGCAAGAACCCGGGCGACGTGAACATCCGCCTGATCGAGGACACCCTCGAGCACGTCCTGGAGGACGCCACCGGCGTCGACCAGGTCAAGCTGATCCCCTGCGGCGGCGGCGACCCGATCGCGGCCTCCCGCGAGCAGTGGAACGACGGCTCCAACACCCTGTGCGTCGAGCCCGGCAAGATCTGCGTCTACGCCCGCAACACCGTCACCAACGACGTGCTGTACAAGGAGGGCCTGGACCTTCTCGTCGTGCCCTCCGCCGAGCTCTCCCGCGGCCGCGGCGGCCCGCGCTGCATGAGCATGCCCTTCTGGCGCGAGGACCTCTAAGGTCTTTCAGGACCCGTACAGGTCATAATACATACATCTAGCTGCAATTAGATGTCTCCCATTGGGGCGGTGCGGGTTTTCGCACCGCCCCAATCTTGTATGAGGGACGTCAACACGATTGGATGACTGCTTTTGTAAGGAGCTTGGCCATGGACATCAAGACGATTGGCGTTGAGGAATGGCTCAACGTTTGGGAGAAAAGTGCCACGTGGGACATCGCCCAGTCGACGATCTCGTCGCTCACCATGGGCGAGCTGCGCGCGCTCGATGAGCAGGACGGCGCCACGTTCTACGAGCGCTTGGACCGCGAGAAGATGAACTACGGCTGGATCGAGGGCTCGCCGGAGTTTAAGGCCGTGGTTGCCAAGCTGTATCGTCGGGAGGTCAATCCCGACCACATTCTGCAGACCAATGGCTGCACGGGTGCGAACCTCAACGCCATCATGGCCGTGGTCGAGCCCGGCGACCACGTTATCGCCGAGTGGCCCACCTACGCACCGCTCTACGAGATTCCGCGCACGCTGGGCGCCGAGGTCGAGTATTGGGAGCTTCGCGAGGAACTCGGCTGGAAGCCCGATATCGAGGAACTCAAGCGCTTGGTGCGCCCCAACACCAAGCTTATCTGCATAAACAACGCATCGAACCCCATCGGTACGGTGCTCGATACCGATATGCTCGGCCAGATTGCCGAGATCGCCCGTTCGGTGGGCGCCTACGTGCTGTGCGACGAGGTGTATCTGCCGCTCGAAAACACTGAGTCCTTTATGTCGATGGTCGACGTGTACGAGAGGGCCATTGTCACCAACTCGTTGTCGAAGACCTATTCGACGCCTGCGGCCCGCGTGGGCTGGGTCGTGGCCGACGAAGAGGTGTCCAACCGCATCCGTACCTATCGCGATTACACCATGATCTGCGGCGGTGTGTTCAACGACGCCTTGGCGACCTATGTGCTTGAGCACAAGGACAAGATCCTCGAGCGCAATCGCAAGATCGTGTTTGGCAACCGCGATATCGCGCAGGCTTGGATCGATACGCAGCATCGCGTTTCCTGGACGGCCCCACAGGGCGTGTCTACCTCGTTTATCCAGCTGGATATTCCCGAGGACGACGAGGAGTTCTGCAAGCGCCTGCTGTCCGAGAGGGGAGTGCTGCTGGTACCCGGCAGCCGCTTTGAGCTTCCCTGTGGCGCACGCCTGGGCTACTGCGCGAGCGAGGACGTTCTGCGCGAGGGCCTGAGGCTTTTGGGCGAGGCGCTGGCGGAGTTTGATCGCTAGGATTCCGATGATCTTCGAGGGCGTTATCTAAATTGGCCGAAGATAATCGAAAACGGACCCGTTTCCCTAGTGAAGCGGGTCCGTTTTTCTATACCGAGAAGTCAAGTTGTTACAAATGGGGCCGTAAAGCGAGCCGGTATCCGCTGGGCCTTATACTGAGTTTCCGGTGAACGGTATCAAGCGTCTGGTAAACGGTAATTTATTTACCAGAAATGAATAGGACAATCTTTTTTCTGAATAAAAATGAAAATGGTTGAGACGCGGTATGAACCGCTAATTCTATTCATAGCTTTAGTGGAAATATGCAATTTGAGGATGATTTAACAAAGTTAAGTTCCATTTGATTTTAGGATTGAAAACGCGTTTAAGCACGTAAATACGCTTTATTAAGATGAAGTGTGCCATGCGTGAAGTATATGTGTATGCCGTTCACTCCCTATAAAAAACCGTTCGGGGGCAAGGTGGAAGTATGGGCTGATTTTGGATATAAATATGTCGTCAGCAATAACGCCTCACACGGAGGGGCGCTAACGAATCGGCCCTGACAAGGGCCCGAAAGAAAGGTAGGAGGCCATGACGAAAGGTCTGCACGTGCCTTCCGAGATCGGCAAGCTCAGGAAGGTCTGCCTGCACCGTCCCGGCGACGAGCTCCTCAACCTGCCGCCCGACGAGCTCGAGCGACTCCTGTTCGACGACGTCCCGTTCCTGGAGGTCGCGCAGCAGGAGCACGACACCTTCGCCCAGATCCTGAGGGACCAGGGCGTGGAGGTGCTCTACCTCGAGAACCTCGTCGCCGAGGTGTTCGACCAGGTCCCCGGCGCCCGCGCCGAGTTCACCGACCAGTACATCGCCGAGGCCGGCATCCGCGGCCAGCACATGCCGCAGATCGTCCGCGAGAAGCTGGACTCCATCGAGGACAACCTCGAGTTCGTCAAGAAGACCATGGCCGGCATGACCAAGTCCGAGATCGACATGCCCCTCACGGCGTCCACGACCCTCGACTCCCTGGTCAACTCCGAGTCCGAGTCCGACCTGATCATCGACCCGATGCCCAACCTCTACTTCACCCGCGACACGTTCGCGGTCATCGGCGAGGGCGTCAACCTCAACCGCATGTACTCGGTCACCCGCAACCGCGAGACCCTGTACGGCAAGTACATCTTCAAGTACCACCCCGACTACAAGGACGTCTCGCTGTACTTCCGCCGCGACTGCCAGTTCCACACCGAGGGCGGCGACGTGCTGAACATCAACGAGAAGACCCTCGCCGTCGGCATCTCCCAGCGCACCCAGGCCGCCGCGATCGACGTCATGGCCCAGAACATCTTCTGGAACTCCGACTCCAAGGTCGAGCGCATCCTGGCCTTCGACATCCCGGTCTCGCGCGCCTTCATGCACCTCGACACGGTCTTCACCCAGATCGACGTCGATAAGTTCACGATCCACCCCGCCATCATGGGCACCCTGCGCGTCTACGAGCTGACCGCCGGCAAGAACCCGGGCGACGTGAACATCCGCCTGATCGAGGACACCCTCGAGCACGTCCTGGAGGACGCCACCGGCGTCGACCAGGTCAAGCTGATCCCCTGCGGCGGCGGCGACCCGATCGCGGCCTCCCGCGAGCAGTGGAACGACGGCTCCAACACCCTGTGCGTCGAGCCCGGCAAGATCTGCGTCTACGCCCGCAACACCGTCACCAACGACGTGCTGTACAAGGAGGGCCTGGACCTTCTCGTCGTGCCCTCCGCCGAGCTCTCCCGCGGCCGCGGCGGCCCGCGCTGCATGAGCATGCCCTTCTGGCGCGAGGACCTCTAAGTCTTTCCGTTTCCGGTGCGGTCCCCCTACAACCGCACCGGCTTCGCCCGTTAAACGGGCACCACTAATACTTACGTAATTCATTTCTTCGAAAGGAATCAAACCATGGGTGTTAACCTTTCCGGCCGTAGCTTCCTCAAGCTTCTCGACCTCACCACCGAGGAGATCGAGTACCTGCTCAAGCTCTCCAAGAACTTCAAGGATATGAAGCGCGCTGGCGTTCCGCACCGCTATCTCGAGGGCAAGAACATCGTTCTGCTCTTCCAGAAGACCTCTACTCGTACCCGCTGCGCCTTCGAGGTCGGCGGCATGGATCTGGGCATGGGCGTCACCTACCTCGATCCGGGTTCGTCGCAGATGGGCAAGAAGGAGTCCATCGAGGACACTGCCCGCGTTCTCGGCCGCATGTATGACGGCATCGAGTTCCGTGGCTTTGCCCAGGACGATGTCGAGGAGCTCGCTGCTAAGTCCGGCGTGCCCGTGTGGAACGGCCTGACCACTGAGTGGCATCCCACCCAGATGCTCGCCGACATCCTGACCGTCCAGGAGAACTTCAACTACGACATCAAGGGCAAGACCCTCGTCTTCATGGGCGACTGCAAGAACAACGTTGCTCGCTCCCTCATGGTTGTCTGCTCCAAGCTTGGCATGAACTTCGTGGCCTGCGGCCCCGAGGAGTGCATGCCCGCTGACGACGTCATCGAGGCCTGCAAGCCCATCGCCGAGGCCAACGGCTGCACCATCAAGCTGACCACCGACGTCAAGGACGGCGTCACCGGTGCCGACGTTATCTACACCGACGTGTGGGTCTCCATGGGCGAGCCTGACGAGGTCTGGGCCGAGCGCATCGCTCAGCTCACCCCGTATCGTGTCACCTCCGAGGTCATGGCTATGGCCAACCCGGGTGCCATCTTCCTGCACTGCCTGCCCAGCTTCCACGACACCAACACCACGATTGGCGCCGAGAAGTGCGAGCAGTTCGGCATCACCGAGCAGGAGGTCACCGACGAGGTCTTCGAGAGCCCCGCTTCCAAGGTCTTCGACGAGGCCGAGAACCGCATGCACACCATCAAGGCCGTCATGTACGCCACGCTCAAGTAAGTGCATCTAGCATCTCGCTCGGGGTGTATTGTTGAACACCCCGAGCGGCTTTATCTGGTAAAAATCTCGCATCGAGCGGCAGGCACGGCACGGAAGAGCCGCTTCGGGCGAGATCAGTAAATGATTTATGAAGGGGGGATGAGAACTATGACTGAGACCGCTAAGAAAAAGCGCGGTATGCCTTCATCGTTCACCATTCTTCTTGCTCTGCTGGCAATTGTTGCAGTGATTACCGTTATCGTCTCCGGCACGTCCGGCGGCGCGGTTACTGCCGCCCGTCTGAGCGATTTCTGCACCGCCCCGATTAAGGGCTTCGCTGACGCTCTGCCCGTCTGCCTCTTCGTTATGATCCTGGGCGGCTTCCTCGGCATGATGACCGAGACCGGCGCCCTGGACAACGGCATCGCCGTCCTGGTGCAGAAGCTTAAGGGCAACGAGATCATGCTCATTCCCGTGCTGATGCTCATCTTCTCCCTCGGTGGTACCACCTATGGTATGTGCGAGGAGACCGTTCCCTTCTACGCCCTGCTTGCCGCTACCATGATGGCCGCTGGCTTCGACCCGATGGTCGGTGCCGCCACCGTCCTGCTCGGCGCTGGCTGCGGCTGCCTGGGCTCCACGGTTAACCCGTTCGCCGTCGGCGCTGCCGTCGACGCTCTGACCGGCGTTGGCATTGAGGTCAACCAGTCCATCATCATCGGCCTCGGTGCCGTCCTGTGGATTGTTACCACTGCCATGTCCATCTTCTTCGTCATGAGCTATGCCAAGAAGGTCAAGGCTGACAAGGGTTCCACCATCCTGTCGATGCAGGAGCTCAAGGACGCTGAAGAGGCTCACGGCAAGGCTGCTTCCGAGGTTCACAATGAGGTCAAGCTCACCGGTCGTCAGAAGGGTGTTCTGATCGCCTTTGCCTTCACCTTCGTCGTCATGATCGTCGGCTTCATTCCGCTGGCCGACCTCAACGAGGGCGTCGCCAACTTCTTCGACGCTGGCGCTGTCTACGACGCCGACGGTAACGCCGTCGTCCAGGGCTGGTCTGCCCTGATCACCGGCCTGCCCATTGGTCAGTGGTACTTCGACGAGGCTTCCACCTGGTTCTTCCTCATGGCCGTCCTGATCGGTATCATCGGTGGCCTGTCCGAGAAGCAGATCGTTAACACCTTCATCACCGGCGCTGCCGACATGATGTCCGTTGTTCTCGTCATCGCCCTCGCCCGTGGTATCTCCGTCCTCATGGCTAACACCGGCCTCGACGTCTACGTCCTCGACGCTGCCGCCAATGCTCTGGCTGGCCTGTCCGGCGTGATCTTCGCTCCCATGAGCTTCCTGGTCTACTTCGGCCTGTCCTTCCTGATCCCCTCGACCTCTGGTATGGCTACCGTCTCCATGCCTATCATGGGACCGCTGGCTGTTAAGCTCGGCTTCTCGCCCGAGGTCATGGTCATGATCTTCTCCTCTGCCATCGGCGTTGTGAACCTGTTCACCCCGACCTCCGGCGCCATCATGGGCGGTCTCGCCCTGGCCAAGATCGAGTGGACGACCTGGCTCAAGTTTGCCCTTAAGCTCATCGTCGCTCTCTCCGTCGTCTGCGCCATCATCCTGACCGTCGCTTGCGTGATGCTCTAAGTACCCAACGGGTACCCCACGGAAACCTTGACGATCCTGTAAAGGATCACCTGGTCATCGTCTGTCCGGTGGGGTCAACCCACCGGTAGACTCCTACCTTTAGCCCCCTCCCGTTCCGTGCGCGGGAGGGGGCGCTCTCATGTTGCGCGGTTCTACGAACCGCGCAACCAGTCGACGCTGCGCACCGCCCAGAACGACAATTTGTCATTCAAAAGGCAAGGCATGACCAGAAGGTCTATGCCTTGCCTTTTTCATGCCAACTTGTACGTTCTGGACGTCGCTCGCTGACTTATGCTCAACCTGCGACGTTCCCCTTGTTGGTGCAGGGGGAAGCTTGCTCGCTCTGGTGCCCGTTCGCTGGCTTCAGCTCTGCCTGCGACGTTTTTGTTGTTGGTGCTGAGTGACTTGTTCCCCGTTCTAAACGAGCTGCCCCGGGTCCCCGGTGGTTGTGGTGAGCGTGTTTGGTTGGTGCCTGTTGATGGTCTGGGTATCGGGGAGGGCGGGCTCCGTTATAATCGCCTAGAACATTAAATGGAAACGGGACGGGAGCCATATATGCGCCAGGGTTTCGACAACGCGAAGTATATCGAGCTGCAGGCTGCTCACATTAAGGAGCGCATCTCGCAGTTTGGTGGCAAGCTCTATTTGGAGTTTGGCGGTAAGCTGTTCGATGACTATCATGCGAGCCGCGTGCTGCCGGGTTTTGAACCGGACAGCAAGTTCCGCATGCTCAAGAGCATCGCCGACGATGTCGAGGTTATCATCGCGATCAACGCAAACCACATCGAGAAAAACAAGGCTCGTGGTGACCTCGGCATTACCTATGACGAGGATGTGCTGCGCCTGGTTGACCTGTTCCGCGGCAACGGCTTTGCTGTCGCGGCTGTGGTCATCACCCAGTACGCCGGCCAGCCTGCTGCCGATGTGTTCCGCAACCGCCTGAACGCGCTCGGTATTCCCGCCAAGCTGCACTATCCCATCGAGGGGTATCCGCACGATGTCGATCTGATCGTGTCCGACGATGGCTACGGCAAGAATGAGTTTGTCGAGACCACCCGACCGCTCGTCGTGGTCACTGCCCCCGGTCCTGGCTCGGGCAAGCTTGCCACCTGCCTGTCTCAGCTCTATCACGAGCACAAGCATGGCACGGCCGCCGGCTATGCCAAGTTCGAGACCTTCCCGGTCTGGAACCTTCCCCTCACGCATCCGGTCAACATCGCCTACGAGGCGGCCACGGCGGACCTCGACGATGCCAATATCATCGACTCCTTCCACCTTGAGGCCTATAACAAGACCACGGTCAACTACAACCGCGACGTCGAGGCCTTCCCGGTGGTCCGTGCTCTGATGGAAAAGATCCTGGGCAAGAGCCCCTACCAGAGTCCTACGGACATGGGCGTCAATATGGTCGGCTTTGCCATCACCGATGACGATGCCTGCCGCGACGCTTCCAAGATGGAGATCGTCCGCCGCTACTTTACCGCGGTCGAAAATGTGCGCCGTACCGGCGTGGGCGATGAGCAAGTCGACCGTCTCAAGATCATTATGAAGAAAGCCGGCATCGATAAGAACTACTCACCGGCGCGCTCGGCGGCCCTCACCAGGGAGCAGCTGACGGGTGGTCCCGTGGGTGCCATGGTTATGCCCGATGGCTCCGTGGTGACCGGCAAGACTTCCACGCGCCTGGGCGCTGCGAGCTCGCTCATCATGAATGCACTTAAGCATGTCTCGGGCGTCGACCTTGAGCTCGAGGTCATTAGCGATGAAGCGATCGAGCCCATCAGCAAGCTCAAGACGCATTTCCTGGGCAGCAAAAACCCGCGCCTCCACACCGACGAGACGCTTATGGCGCTGTCGATCACCTCGGCCACGAGTGAGACGGCCGCTCGCGTCCTTTCGGGCCTGGAGCAGCTGCGCGGTTGCGATGCCTTCTTTAGCGTGATTATCTCGCCGACGGACGAGACGGTACTGCGCAAACTGGGTATCAACGTGTGCTGCGAGCCCAAGTTTGAGCGCCGCGGTTTCTTCCATCGCTAAGTTTGAAGCACCGCGGTAATTGCATTGCATTTTGGCCGTATCGGGTTAGCGCCCGGTACGGCTTTTTGATCAATAAAGCGCCTATTTCGGCGAAAAATAGCTGTTTACCTGCCTAGAAACAATTTGAGCGGTATACAATAACCGTAACTGTTTCATCCTTAGCGGGATGCCGCATGATGGATATTACCTGCCATCGTGAGGTGTGTCGGTCGCGCACGGCGCGTTAGATGCTCGTGCTCGGTTTGAGGAGGCTGCTATGGCGGGCAAGGGTCGTGCGAGTGTCAACGATATGAAGCGTGTCGAGGTGCTGGTGTTGATGGAGATCGACCAGCAAACCGAAGACAATGGCGGGCCGTATGGTTTCTCGCGCAAAACGCTTGCCGAGCGCGTGGGGGTTTCGCCGTATCGTGCCCGCGCCGCAATCGATCGCTTGGATTCCGAAGGCATGATTGATGTCGTCTCGCGTTATAGCGACGACGGCGGTCAGCTTGCAAATGGCATTTGCCTCACCGAACGTGGCGAGTGGTATCTTGAGGGCGTCCGTACCGGCATGCTCGTTCAAGAAATGCTTGAGGACGAGGTTGCTGATCGATAGCAGCATGTAACCCTTGCCATAGCGACGCCGCCTGGGAAACCGGGCGGCGTTTTGTTTCAAGATTGAGAAATGCAATCGCACGCGAGAAAAATTGCGAACGGTCCGCGGCGCGAGTATTACAATGAAGACCCGTAAGATGTGGATAAACAACTTCTACGGGAAGCGCAGGTAACTCAATATGACCAAGCATGTGTTCGTAACCGGTGGCGTGGTTTCGTCCCTGGGCAAGGGTATCACCGCGGCCTCGCTGGGCCGTCTGCTCAAGTCGCGTGGCTACAAAGTAACGATGCAGAAGGCCGATCCGTATCTGAACGTCGACCCCGGTACCATGAGCCCCTTCCAGCATGGTGAGGTCTTCGTTACCGAGGATGGTTACGAGTCCGACCTGGACCTGGGTCATTACGAGCGCTTTATTGATGAGAACCTGACCCGCGATTCCAACTTTACGACCGGCGCCGTCTATAAGAGCTTGATCGCCCGCGAGCGTCGCGGCGACTTTTTGGGCGGTACCGTGCAGGTGATTCCTCACGTCACCAATGCCATTAAGGACAAGTTCCGCCGCATCGAGGAGCAGACCGGCTCCGATGTAGTCATCACCGAGCTGGGCGGCACGATCGGCGACATCGAGTCCCAACCGTTTGTCGAGGCCATCCGTCAGTACCGCAAGGAGGCCGGCCCCGAGAACGTCTGCTACATCCACGTGTCGCTCGTTCCCTATATCGCCGCCGCCCACGAGGCCAAGACCAAGCCCACGCAGCATTCCGTCAAGGAGCTCCGCAGCTTTGGCATCCAGCCCGATATCATCGTGCTGCGCTCCGACCACCATATCGATGACGCTATCCGCGGAAAGATCGCAAGCTTCTGCGACGTCGACACCGATTGTGTCTTTACCAACGAGGACTGCGCGAGCATTTACGATGTTCCGCAGCTGCTTGCCGAGCAGGACTTTGACCTGCGCATTTGCGAGCGCTTGGGTCTGGACCCGCGTGAGCGCGATATGAGCGAGTGGAATGAGTTCCTGCGCAAACAGAATCACGCCAACCATCACGCCGACAAGGTGAAGATCGCCGTCGTGGGCAAGTACACGCAGCTGCCCGATGCGTACCTGTCGGTTATCGAGGCCCTGCACCATGCGGGCGTCTTCTACGATCGCCATGTGGACGTCCAGCTGGTCGACGGCGAGAGCCTCGACGAGCAGAATGTCTCCGAGGTTTTGGGCGACGCCTCGGGCATCCTGGTCCCCGGCGGCTTTGGCAAGCGCGCCCTGGAGGGCAAGATCCTCGCGGCCGAGTTTGCCCGTGAGCACAAGATTCCGTATCTGGGCATTTGCCTGGGTATGCAGGTGGCCGTGTGCGAGTTCGCCCGCAACGTCGTCGGCCTTGCCGGCGCCAGCTCCTCCGAGTTCGATCCGGACGGCCCGTTTAGCGTCATCGATCTGATGAGCTCGCAGGAGGACGTGACCGAGAAGGGCGGCACCATGCGCCTGGGCGCCTATCCGTGCAAGCTCGCCGCCGATACCCTTGCTCGCGAGGCATATGGCGAGGAGCTCGTCTACGAGCGTCACCGTCATCGCTTTGAGTTCAACAACGCCTTCCGTGACCAGCTCGAGGACGCCGGCTTGGTTATCTCGGGTCTGTCGCCCGACGAGCGCCTGGTCGAGATGGTCGAGCTGCCGCGCGACGTGCATCCGTGGTATGTGGCAACCCAGGCTCATCCCGAGTTCAAGAGCCGCCCGACCAACCCGCAGCCGCTGTTCCGCGAGTTCGTGCGCGCTTCGATCGGCCAGCACGAGGGTGTCGACCGTCTGCAGGTGACGCCCATGAACCTCGCTACGGACTAAGGGTGCCGGCGAATAAGGAACATACCGAAGCTACTCCCTCGTCGCTCGCCGTGGCGGCGGGGGAGTATCTCGATTACCTCGCGGTCGAGCGGGGTTTGGCGCGCAACACGATTGCGGCCTACCGTCGTGACCTGACGACGTACTGCGCCTATCTGGAGCGGGCGGGTATTGTGTCTTTTGAAGAGGTGACCCGTCAGGTCGTGGAGGGCTTTGTCGCCGACCGTCGCGATGGGGGCTATTCCGATGCCTCGGTGGAGCGTGCGCTTGCGGCCGTGAAGGGCCTGCATGCCTTTTTGGTGCGCGATGGGGCTGTGGCCCAAAATCCAACGGCGGCGTTGCGCCTGCCTAAAAAGGCTGAGCGTTTGCCGGAGTATCTATCGGTGGAGGATGTCTCGGCGCTGCTCGATCAAGACTTCCCCGAGGGCGAGATGGGCTTGCGCGACCATGCCATCTTGGAAGTGCTCTACGGATGCGGCTTACGTGTGAGCGAGTTGGTGGGGCTCGATGTGGGCGATATCCATATCGACGATGGCTTTGTGCTCGTTCGCGGTAAGGGCTCAAAGGAACGCCTGTCACCGCTGGTGGGAAGCGCGGCGCGAGCTCTGACGCTCTATGTAACTGAGGGGCGTTCTCGCTTGGCGGTCCATGCCCGCGGAACCGAGACCTCGGCGGTCTTTTTAAATAAGAACGGCCGCCGTCTGTCGCGCCAGGGCATCCATGCCATCTGTGAGCGCTACGGGCGCCAGGTGGGACTGGTGGGGCTCCATCCCCATACGCTGCGTCACTCCTTTGCCACCCATATGCTTGCGGGCGGCGCAGACCTCCGTGTGCTACAGGAGATCTTGGGGCATGCCGATATATCGACCACGCAGATCTACACGCATGTCGATCGTACGCAACTGACCGAGGTCTATCTGGCGGCGCACCCGCTGGCACATCGCTAGCACCTCGCTGACCTGCATATTTATAAATATTAAAGGGGACGGGCCCCAGATTGCCGAGACGCACTTTTGCGCGCATGGGCAATCTGGGGCCCGTCCCATTTTTCGCCAGACACCGACGCGGTGGTGGGCCGTGTGTGTCGTGGGTGGGGGAGTTTGGGGGCGATGTGAACGGCGTGTAAAGGGACGTAAAAATCGCCTCAAGGTCAACTTGAAGGTTGAGGTTCGCGGGCGTGGTTCTACAGGTGGCATCACGCCTTTGCTGCAAACACAACATATTGTGTTTTCGAACATATGCTCGGGGGTGTTTTACAACATATTGAGGGTGGAGTGGTGGGGCGGGGTGGGGGAAGGGGTGGGGAAAGGTGTTGAAAAATGGGGCGGTTCCCCATATTATTGATGACGTCGACAGGCGGGGTGGTTCCCCGCGTACGTGCCATCTGAGTAACCGAGGGGAGGGCGCACATGGGAATGACGGGTGCATACGAGCGCAATCTCGATGCAAAAGGTCGTCTATCCCTGCCTGCACCCCTTCGCGAGGAGCTTGGAGAGCACGTTCGCGTGTTCAAAGCCCTGGATGTCGATGCTCTGTACGTGTTCTCTGCCGAGGCCTTCGATAAGTGGGTCGAAGGACTCTTCGCGGGTCGTGAGGGCCACGAGGGTTTTAACCCGCGTGACATCAACGACCAGAAGCTCATGAGGGCGATCAACAAGCGCACCACGTCGATGGACGTGGACAGCGCCGGTCGTATCGGTCTTTCCGAGTCTCTCCGCAAGCAGGCGAACCTCGACCGCGAGGTCACGGTTGTGGGCAACTACGACCACCTTGAGGTTTGGGATCGCGCCGCGGCCGATGAGGACGATGACGATGAGGCCCTGCTGGACCTCTTCTTCTCGTAAGGGCAAGGCACGGGTAACGGATGGAGCGTGGGATCTTGACACAAGAATATCGGCATGAACCTGTCATGCTCGGCGAAGTGCTTGAGTCGCTGCAGCTCAAGAGCGGCTCCGTTGTCTGCGATTGCACCCTTGGCGGTGCCGGTCATTCGGTAAAGATGGCCGCGCAGGTGGGGGAGACGGGCCTTTTGCTCGGCGTCGATCAGGACGACATGGCCCTCGAGGCCGCTGGCGCCCGTCTGGACCGCGAGGTTCCCGGCGTCCCGCACCAGCTGCTGAAGGGCAACTTCGGCGACTTGGACGAGCTGCTTTGCTCGGCCGAGGTGCCCGGGGTCGATGGCTTCCTGTTTGACTTGGGCGTTTCGTCACCGCAACTCGATATCCCTGGCAGGGGCTTTTCGTATAACGAAGATGCCCCATTGGACATGCGGATGGATCCGGGTAACAACACCCTAAACGCAGCTGAGGTCATCAACACCTATAACGAACACGACCTCGCCCGGATTCTACGCGTCTATGGCGAAGAGAAGTTCGCCTCGCAGATTGCGCGCGAGATCGTGCGCCGTCGCGAGCAAGAACCGATCGAAACCACCGGTCAATTTGTCGAGATCATCAAGGCTGGCATTCCGGCTGCCGCTCGTCGGCATGGTGGACACCCGGCCAAGAAGAGCTTCCAGGCCATTCGCATCGAGGTCAACCACGAGCTCGATGTGCTCGAGAGGGGGCTTGACGCCGCCACCAGGTGGCTCAACCCGGGCGGACGCATCTGCGTCATCTCGTATCACTCGCTCGAGGACCGTATCGTAAAGAACCACTTTAAGGAGATGAGCCAGGGGTGCACGTGTCCGCCGGAGATTCCGGTGTGCGTGTGCGGCAACGTGCCGATACTCAAGGTCATCACCCGCAAACCCTTGGTTGCCCAACCCGATGAGGTCGCGCGCAACCCTCGGGCGAGATCAGCCAAAATCCGCGTGGCGCAGCGCCTGTAGGCGCGACCGCGCGAAATTGGACCTCCCGCTCGCACCATAAACGAAGCTTAAACACACTACCAACGTACTCGGGATGGGAGGCGGCATATCATGGGCTATAACACCTCAAACGCAGCACTCGCCTATGATATGAACGCCATGCCCGCCTACCGCGAGGCACCGCAGGCGCCCGTTGCCCCTCGTGAGCAACGCACGCCGCGTTTTGATGTCTACACGGGCGCGGGCCGTCAGGCAAACCAGGCGGTAAGCCCGGTTTTCATGAGCGTTCTTAAAACGGTTTGCATCATTGCGGCTGTCTTCATGACGATCGGTGTCGCGCGCGTGGCGCTTGCCGGTGTTACGGCCCAGGTGCTCAACGGCAACGCAGAGCTTACCAACACGCTCGAGAAGGCGACCGACGAGAGTTCTAACCTTGAGGTCATGCATTCGGTCTATGGTGCCGACACGCGTATTCGCGATCTTGCGGGCGCCTATGGCATGGTGGAGCCCAGCGAGAGCGTTACGCTTGACTTTTCGCAGGATGCAGCCGCGGGCGCTAGCTCGACTGCGGCCGCTCAGTAAATAAGACGGTAGCTGAGTATGACAAATGACTATCGCCGCGGTTCCGACGGGGACCACGGGTCTGGACGTCCCTCCTCGCGGGGACGTTCTGGTTATCAAGGAACGGGTCGGCCATCTTACAACGCGGGGCCGTCCTATGGCAACGACCCTGCGTCGCGTCTTCGTGGTTCGGGCGGACCTCGGGTGCGCAATACGGGCGCGCGCAAGGGGTCGTCGTCTGAATGGGTTACGGGAACGCCGCTGCCTCGCCGCGATGTCGTTATGGGCTGTATCGGGGTTGGCCTTGCCGCGGGCGTCTTCCGTCTTGCCGAATACCAGATCGTGAATGCTGACAAGCTGCGCGAGCGCGCGGACGCGCGTCGTCTGCTTTCACAGACGCTCTATGCCAAACGTGGCACTATCTACGACCGCAACGGCAACGTGCTGACGTCGTCAGTCGAATGCCGCAATGTCGCCGTGAACCCTCAGCTTGTCGAGGACGTCGACAAGACGGTCTCGGCGCTGGTCAAGGCCACCGGTATCGATAAAAAGACCTGTCGCAAGCTGGTACTGTCTGATGGTTCCTGGGTGTATATCAAGCGCCAGGTCGACGAGGATGACGCTGCCGCCCTGGAAAAGAAGAATCTACCCGGCGTGCTCTTTGAGCAGGCGATGAAGCGGGTTTACCCGTATGGAAACCTGGCTTCTCAGGTGCTGGGCGTCGTGAACGTGGACAACGCTGGCCTGACTGGACTCGAAAAACAATACGATGAGCTTCTGACCGGAACGAATGGCTCTCTTGTGCGCGAGCGCGCAAGAGATGGCGGCTACATCGCGGGCGGTGCCTATAAAAAGGTTGCCGCGATTGATGGCGTGGATATCGTGACGACGATCGACGTCAACATTCAGCGCGCCGCGGAAGATGCCTTGGCCGAGGCGGTCGAGAAGACGAAGGCCAAAAACGGGTCGGCCCTGGTGACCGACCCGACGACTGGAGAGATCCTGGCCGCCTGCTCGTATCCGACCTACGACCAGACCAATTTGGAAAACGCCAAGACCGAGGACATGAACCTTCGTCTGGTGACGGATGCCTACGAGCCCGGCTCGGTCTTTAAGACGCTGGTTGCGGGCGCCGGATTTGATTTGGGCGTTGTGCGCCCGAGCACATCGTTTGAGGTTCCCGCGAGTATCAAGGTGGGCGACGATACCGTTACCGATGCCGACAAGCGTGACTACACCATGACAATGGACGTACGCGAGATGATGCGCCGTTCGTCCAATGTCGGTTTTGTCCTGGTGGGGCGCAAGATCGGTGCCGATGATTTTGCCACCTATGTGGACAAGTGGGGTATCGGTCATAGCTCCGGTGTCGATTTTCCGGGTGAGAGTCTGGGCATCGTCAAGGAGCGCGACCAGTACGATGGTGCCACCTTGGGTGCTATGAGCTTTGGCCAGGCGCTGTCCGTCTCGCCGATTGAGGTCGCACGTGCCGTGGGCGGCATCGCGAACGGCGGCGTGATGATGACTCCGCACTTCTATAAGTCGAGCAAGGGCGATGAAAAGGATTGGGGCGAGGGGGATCGCGCGATTTCCGAGGAGGCCGCCTCGCAGGTGACATCGTGCATGCAGACGGTCGTGTCCGAGGGAACGGGCGTTGGCGGCGCGGTTGACGGCTATGACGTGGCGGGTAAGACCGGTACGGCCGAACGAGCCGACGAGAACGGCGGCTACCTCAAGGAGAACTACATGTCGTCCTTTATGGGTTTTGCACCGGCACAATCGCCCAAGGTGCTGTGCTATATCACGCTCGACGGAACGCCGAGCGGCTCAGATGCCGCTGCGGTGCCGTTCCAGTCCATTATGGCCAACGCGCTCGACGTGCTGGGTATCCCGCACACGAAGTAGGGGGTTACAATCTTTGGGGCGTGGTTTGTTGTCCCATATGAGGGGTGTTCACATGCCCTGCACCACGCATGCGCGGCGCTGGGATACAATACGCCGATAGCATTATTAGGTTTACAGGGGAGCTGCAATGATAGAGATCGCCGTCAACAACCTCGCGGCCGCAACAGGGGCCCGAACCGTGACGGGAGAAGCCGATCGGGTATGCCGCGGGTGCGTTATCGACTCGCGCCAGGTCGAGGAAGGGACGATTTTCGTCGCCTTTCCCGGTGAAAACGTCGACGGCAATGATTTTGCTTCCCGTGCCGTCCAGTCGGGTGCCGGCGCCGTCGTGATGACGCGTGAGCCCGAGGCCGAGCTGGTCTCGCTGGCGCAGGACAAGGGCTGTGCCATCTTGCTGACCGATGATCCCGAGGAGTTTCTGCTGCGTTTGGCGCACACGTACCGTCTGGAGCTTGGCTGCCTGGTCGTTGGTATTACCGGTTCCATCGGCAAGACGACGACCAAGGACGTGCTCGCCGCTGTGCTCGCCAAGCGCTATCGTGTCTGGGCCACCAAGGGCAATTTCAATAACCTGATCGGCATGCCACTCACGGTGCTTTCCGCTCCGGCCGATACCGAGGTCCTGGTGCTCGAGATGGGCATGAACCATTTCCACGAGATCGAGCGCCTGTCCCAGTCCGCCAATCCCAACCTTGCCATCGTGAGCAAGATTGGTACCTCTCATATCGGCATTTTGGGTAGCCGCGAGAACATCGCCCGCGCTAAGGCCGAGATTGTCCAGGGTATGTGCGCCGCTGGCGACTTCTTGCCGCTGCTGGTTTTGGGCGGCGAGGACGACTTTACGCCGTTCATTCGCGATACGTTCGCCCAGCCTGCTGGTATCGACGTGATGCTGGCCGGCGTCTCGGACGATGATGAGGTCCGTGCCCGCGACGTTCGAGTTGATGACGAGGGCCGTCCGGTCTTTACGCTCGATTTTGGTCAGGGCGAGACAATCGATACCATGCTTGCCATCCCCGGCGTGCAGTCCGTCCCAAATGCCGTTAAGGCCGCCGCGGTTGCCTATCGCCTGGGCGTGACGCCCGAGCAGATCGATGCTGCCTTTAGGGGCCTCACGATCACCGGTCACCGCCAAGAGATCAAGCGCGCCAAGAGCGGTGCCCGCGTCATCGACGATTCCTATAACGCCAGTGCCGAATCCATGGCTGCTGGCCTCGATCTGCTGTGCTCGCTTTCGTGCACGGGGTCTCGCATGGCGATCCTGGGCGAGATAGGCGAGATGGGCGATGAGGCTCCTCGCATGCATGAGCTCGTGGGCGCCTATGCCGCCGCCAAGAAGCTCGACATGCTGGCGTGCGTGGGTGGTGAGCTGGCCCAGCTTATGGCCGATGCCGCGCGCATGATGGGCATGGACGAGGACCGCATCCAGGTGTTCTCCGGTTATCAGCAGGTGCTCGACCGCATGGGCGGCGCGCTTGAAAAACATGATGTTGTACTGGTCAAGGGTTCCCGTTTTGTTGAGCTCGACCGCTTTGTGGAAGGTGTGTGCTAGCCCATGTTCGGCAATCCCTCGTATCCAACGTATCAGGCTTTTTTGGGGCTTGGCATCGCCGCTGCCATTGCGCTGCTGCTCATGCCGTGGTGGATCAAGCTGCTCAAGGTCGAGGGTATCGGCCAGCAGGTTCGTGCCGACGGCCCCAAGCGTCATTTGGTTAAGCAGGGAACGCCCACCATGGGTGGCGTTGTCATCCTCGTCGCGATCTCGCTGACCTGCCTGCTGATGGGCAAGCTCACCACCGAGCTCGTGCTCGTGCTGCTCGCCACGCTGGCGACCGGCGTGCTGGGCCTGATCGACGACCTGACCTCCGTTACGCACGGGCGCTCGCTCGGTCTGACGCCTCATGCCAAGATGATCGGCCTAACCATTATCTGTGTCACCTTTACGGTACTTGCCGTCAACTGGTGCGGCGTCGCCCCCGAGATTCGTTTTCCCGGCGGCCTGACGATTGACCTCGGTGTTCTTTCGACCACCATCTGCGGCCTTTCGTTCCCGTGGCTCTACGTTGTCTTTTGCTGGCTGATGATCGCCGGTCTTTCTAATGCCGTGAACCTGACCGATGGCCTTGACGGTCTTGCTGGCGGCACCTCCATGATCGCCATGCTCGCCATGGCTGCCATGGCGTTTTTACACGGAGACGTGAACCTGTCCATCTTCTGCACCGCGTGTGCCGGTGCCTGCTTGGGCTTTCTGTGGTTCAACTGCTATCCGGCGAGCATCTTTATGGGCGATACCGGCTCGCTTGCCCTGGGCGCCGCGTTTGCCTGCACGTCCATCATGACCAACACCGAGGTCGTCTCCCTCATCATCGGCGGCCTGTTTATCGTTGAGACCCTGTCGGTCATGATTCAGGTTGTCTACTTCCACTTTACGCACAAGCGCGTCTTCCTTATGGCGCCCATCCATCATCATTTCGAAAAGAAGGGCTGGGCCGAGACCAAGGTCGTCATCCGTTTTTGGATTATCGCTGCGGCCTTTGGTGCCGTTGGCCTTGCTTTGTTCTTCCAGTTGGGATAGTGGTCTTTCATGCCTCTTGCTGATGTCTTTAGCCTGCTCGTTTTGGGTCAGGGCAAATCCGGTCTCGATGTCGCCCGCTGGGCGCTGGCACATCCCGAGCGCGTAAGCGCCGTTACCGTGTATGGCGGCGGCACCTCTGAGCCCAATGACGCCACGCGTGCGCTCGAGGCTGCTGGTGCGTCGTTTGTCTATGGGGCCGAACAGGTCGAGGGCGCCTATGACGTGTGCGTGACATGCCCGGGTATTTCGGAGTTCTCGTCCTTCTTTAAGGCGGGGCGTGAGCATGCCGCTCAGATTATGGGCGAGCCCGAGTTTGCCTATCGCTTGTCTCCCCAAAATTGGATTGCCATCACGGGCACCAACGGCAAGACAACTACCACGTCGCTGACTGATTATCTGCTCAAGGCCGCCGGTGAAGCCAGCGTGGCCGTCGGCAATATCGGTGAGCCGCCCGTGAACGAGATCGACGGCCGCGCACATAATGAGTGGTTTGTGGCCGAGCTGTCGAGTTATCAGATTGCTACGACCGCCGAGCTTCATCCTCGCGTGGCGGTGCTGCTCAACATCACGCCCGACCACCTGGGCTGGCACAAGAGCCACAAGAACTATGCGCTTGCCAAGATCAAGTTGTTCGAGAATATGGTCGACGACGACCTCGTGGTTATCGACGTTGAGGATGCCGGCATCCATGAGTTCGATGAGTACATCTACATGCCGGGCCGCCGCATCTGCAAGGTCGCTTTTGACGAGCCCGAGGGTGCAGACGCCGCCTTTGTGCGCGACGGCAAGTTGGTCGTCCGCCTGAAGGGCGTCGAGACTCAGCTTGTCGCCACTTCCGAGCTCAAGATCTCGGGCCATCACAATGTCATCAATGCCCTATGTGCTGCCACGGCTGCTTTGGCCGTCGGTGCCGATGTTGATGGTGTCTGCCGCGGTCTTGCCTCGTTCCAGCCGCTCGAGCACCGCGTGGAGCCGTGTGGCGAGATTGACGGCGTGCGCTACGTCAACGATTCCAAGGCGACTAACACCGATGCGGTCGAGAAGGCGCTGACGGCATTTCCCGATGACGACGTGATCTTGCTGCTCGGCGGCCACGATAAGGGCACGCCGCTCACGGACTTCGCGCGCGTCGTTATGGACAACGTGCGCTCGGTCGTCTGCTTTGGCGATGCGCGCGAGCGCTTCACCGCCGCTATGGACGAGGCCGATGTCGATGGCGATGTGGATATCGCTCAGGCGGATGATCTGCGCGACGCCGTGGACGTTGCCCGTTCGCTTTCGAGTCGTGGTGACGTGATCTTACTTTCTCCTGCCTGCTCTTCGTTCGATGAGTTCTCGGGCTATGAGGAGCGCGGCCGCGTGTTTAAGGACTACGTGGCTCAGCTTGCCGCTACAGCGAAATCACAAATGGAATAGGGGTTGCGGTGAGAGAGGAGAGCCCCCGACAAGGTATGAGGAGGCCCGACTCGGACCGTGCTTCCTCACGTCGCATCACACCGCGTTCCAGCCGCGGCGGGCAGTCGTTTAGCGAACGCTATATTGCCGGCGTTCCCGCCCGTATCATGCGCCCCCGTTTGATATTCATGGCCTGCCTGTTTACCTTGGTATGCTTTGGCCTGCTGATGGTGTACTCGGCGTCTTCGGTCGAGGCGCTGCACGAGAATGGCTCGGCGACGTTTTTTCTGGGTCGACAGGCCGCGTTTGCCGTGGTCGGTGTTCTAGCGCTGATTGCCATCGTGCGCGTTTTGCCGGACAGCTGGTTTGGGGAGGATGTGCTCAGGATCTTCCTTATCGGCATGATAGGGCTACTGCTTCTGGTGTTCTTGTTGGGCAGCGGCAGCCGTGGCGCCACGCGCTGGCTCAACATCGCCGGTATTCAGTTCCAGCCTTCCGAGTTTTTAAAGCCATTTGCCATTGCGTATTCGGCCATCATGCTTGATCGCTTCTTTTCGCCCGGTGGCAACATCAACGAATTCCTTCGCAAGATGGGCATCTACCTGGGCATTTCGCTCTTTCTGATCTTTATCCAGCCCGATTTCGGTACTGTCCTGATCATCCTGTTGACCCTCATGTGCATGGCGTTGTTTGCGGGTCTCGACCCCAGATTTATCATCGGCGTGCTAATCTTCGGCATTCTCGTGATCGTGATTGCGCTTGTCGCAGAGCCGTACCGTATGGTGCGCATTCAGGTTGCCTTGAACCCTTGGGCCGACGAGTATGGTGACGGCTATCAGGCCACGCTTGCCATCATGGCCTTTGCCTCGGGCGGTCTGTTCGGCCGTGGCATCGGCAACTCAACCATGAAGTACTCGTATCTTCCCGAGGCGCACAATGACTACATCCTGGCCATCATTGGCGAGGAAGTCGGTTTTGTCGGAACCGTGCTGTTCTTCTTGGTGTTTGCGATGCTGATCTACTCGGCGTTTCGCATTGCCGAGCAGGCGACCGATCGTCGGGGCGCGCTTATGGCGTCTGGCTCCGCGGTCATTCTCGCGGTGCAGTTTTTGATTAACGCGCTGGGCATCCTCAACGTGTTTCCCATGACGGGCAAACCGTTGCCGTTTATTAGCTACGGCGGTTCGTCGATTATCGTGTCGCTTATGCTCGCCGGTCTGATCCTGCGCGTTTCGTATGAGAGCGCCCGTCGCGATGAGTACGACCGTCGCCGCGAGAGCTTTGCCGTTATGGACGAGAGCACCGCTGGCGTGGCCCATGTGCGCGGTGAACGACCTTCGCGTAGCGGCTTTACCGTTCTTGATGGTTCTCCATCCGAGCCGGCAGCTCGTCCACGCCCGCGAATGGCTCCGCAAGGTCGTCCTCAGCGCCCCAGCCCTCGCAACGCGGGCGGCGGATATAATCGAATCGATTTGAACTCGGACCCGTCGGCGCGTCTGCGCACCGACGACCAGGGACCGCGTGTACGAAGGGACTACCATGACCGATAAGATGACCGTTGCTATCGCAGCCGGCGGCACGGCGGGACATATCAACCCCGCACTCGCCTTGGCCGAGGAGCTGCGTGACCGTGGCCACCACGTTGTATTTGTGGGTCAGTCGCACAAGCTCGAGGGTCGTCTGGTTCCCGAGGCTGGGTTCGATTTTGTGCCGATTACGGTTACGGGCTTCGACCGTTCTCGCCCTTGGACGGCGTTGAGCTCGCTGTGGCGTGTCTATAAGGCGAAGCGCGCGCTCGGTAACCATTTTTCAAAAGCCTGCAAGCCCGATGTCGCCATAGGTTTTGGTGCCTATGTCGAGGTTCCGCTGCTGGGGTGGTGCAAGGGCGCAGGCGTTCCGTATCTGCTGCATGAGCAGAACTCTGTTCCGGGCCTGGCCAACAAGATGATGAACTCCCACGCCGCCCGCGTGTGCATCTCGGTGCCGGCAGCGCGTTCGGTCTTTGAGCGCGAAGGTGACCCTGACCACGTGCTCATGACCGGCAACCCCGTACGTCGCTCGGTAATCGAAGGCGATCGCGCTCGCGGCCGCAAGGCACTTGACGTTCCCGAGGACGCTACGCTGCTGCTCGTCTTTGGCGGTTCACTTGGCGCCCAGCACCTCAACGAGCGCGTGGTTTCGCTCAAAAACGAGCTGCTTTCGCGCAAGAACCTCTATGTGTTGCATTCGACGGGTGCCGACGGCTTTGAGGAGACCGAGCGCGCTTTGGCGCTGACGCCCGAGGAGGCGGAGCGTTACCGCGTCCAGCCTTACATCGACAACATGGGCGATATGCTGGCTGCTGCCGATTTGGTGCTCTCGCGTTCGGGCGCATCGAGCGTGGCCGAGATCGCTGCGCTCGCCGTGCCCTCGGTGCTCGTGCCGTATCCGCATGCGACGGCCGACCACCAAACCACCAATGCCCGTTATCTGGTCGACGCCGGGGCCGGTGTGCTCTGCGCCGATGCCGATATCGACGGTTCTGCCTTTGCCGATGAGCTGCTGCACTTGGTCGATGACGCGGCGGCGCGCGACGCCATGCGTCAGGCGGCACGTGGTCTGGCTCAGGATAGGGCCGCCGCTCTTCTGGCGGATGCGGTAGAGGGTTTGCGTTAGTTAGACGGGATATCGTCGGTCGCCCTCGCGCTGATGCGGTAGGTGCGGTACAGTTAACGGGTTACAGGCAGTGTTTACGCAAGGAGTACACGAGCACATGGCTGATTCCCAGACTGCAACCTCCGCGCCCGAGTTTAAGAGCGCCCACTTTATCGGTATCGGCGGCGCCGGCATGAGCGGCATCGCCCTCGTTCTGCACGAGCGCGGTTATGCCGTTACCGGCTCCGACCTTAAGACGTCACGTTATATCCGCCAGCTTACCCGCGCTGGTGTGAAGGTGCATGTGGGCCATGAGGCCGCCACGATCGACGAGGTCAAGCCCGACGTGGTTGTTGTCTCCACCGCTATTCCGGAGTCCAACCCTGAACTCGTGCGTGCTCGCGAGCTTGGTATTCCCGTGTGGCCCCGTGCCAAGATGCTCTCTGCTTTGGGCCACGGCTACACCACCGTCGCTGTTGCCGGCACGCATGGCAAGACCACCACGTCTTCGATGTGCGCCACCATGCTCGACCGCATGGGTCTGGATCCGAGCTTCTTGATCGGTGGCATCGTCGAGGGCTATGACACGAACGGCAAGAACGGCTCGGGCGACTACTTTGTCGCCGAGGCCGACGAGTCCGACAGCTCCTTCCTGTTCCTGAACCCCAACGTGGTCATTGTGACCAACGTCGAGGCCGACCACCTCGATCACTACTCGGGTATCGAGGAGATCGAGGCAACTTTCGCCAAATTCATGAGCCTGGTGGGCGAGGACGGCACCGTCATCGTCTGCGGTGAGGACTCGCATCTGGTCGAGCTCGCCAAGTCGACGGGCCGTCACGTGCTTTCCTACGGCTTTGCCGAGAGCAACGACATCGTCTGCATGCACCCGGATGTCAAGGGCATCCAGAGCGACTTTATCGTTCGCTTTGAGGACGGCACTGAGCATGCTGTGGAGATCAAGAGCAATCCCGGTCGCCACAACATGCTCAACGCCACGGCGGTACTCACCGTCGCCCATGTCCTGGGCCTTGACATCGACGCCGCCGCCAAGGCGCTCTCGAGCTTTGAGGGCGTCCGTCGTCGCTTTACCCACGTAGGCGATATCGATGGCATCACCGTGGTCGATGATTACGGCCATCACCCCACTGAGATCAAGGCGACGCTTGCTGCCGCTTCGTCGCTGGGCTACAAGCACGTCGACGTCGTGTTCCAGCCGCACCGCTATTCGCGTCTGCAGGCCCTTTGCGACGACTTTGCCGATGCATTTGCCAATGCCGATAAACTGCTGCTGATTGATGTGTTCTCGGCTGGCGAGATGCCCATTCCGGGTGTCACCTCTAAGATGCTCGCCGATACCGTGCGCGCCAAGCATCCTGGCAAGGAGGTCGTGTACTGCTCCAGCCGTCTTGAGCTTAATCAGGAGCTCGAGCAGATGGTGGGCGAGGGCGACCTGCTGCTCACTATGGGTGCCGGTGACGTTACGACCGTCGGTCCCGAGTTCATTGAGTATCTGACTGCCAAGAAAGACGCTTAAGTCTAATGGGTCTGTTTAACGCCGTCATGGCGCTCTCGGGCATGATCGACACGGATGTGATCGAGGACGAGCGCCTTGCGCGTCATACGAGCTATCGTATCGGCGGCAAGGCCGACCTCTTTGTGACGTGCCATAGCTATCATGCCCTCCGCCGCGCCGTGGCGGTGCTCGATCGCGAGCAGGTGCCGTGGGTCATCATCGGCAAGGGTTCCAATCTGCTGGTTGCCGATGGCGGTTATCGCGGTGCCGTCATTTCGCTCGGACGTGAGTTTCAGCGCACGGTTGTTGCAGATGACGGTTGTACGCTGACGGTCGGTGCGGGCGTGATGTTTGCGCGCCTGGTCAACGATGCCCTGTCGCGTAGCCTCTCGGGCCTTGAGTTTGCCGTTGGCATCCCTGGCTCGGTCGGCGGTGCGATATCTATGAATGCCGGCACACGGACCGAGTGGATTGGCTCGCTGGTTGAGGATGTCGTAACGTTTGACCCGGCATCCGGTATCAAGCATTATGCGGGGTCCGAGATCACTTGGGGCTACCGCGAATGTAGCCTTCCCCGCAATGAGATCATCCTCGAGTGTGTGCTCAAGCTTAAACCGGCGCCCAAGGCCGACATTCGCGAGCGCATGGAGCGGTACCTGACGAGGCGCAAGCGAACGCAGCCCATGGGTCGCGCGTCCTGCGGGTCGGTCTTTCGCAACCCGCCCGATGCGAGTGTGGGCAAGCTTATCGAGGATTGTGGATTAAAGGGTTTTTCGATTGGCGGCGCAGAAGTTTCGCCCGTTCACGCTAATTTTATCGTTAATAACGGAACCGCCTCGGCCGATGACGTTGCCGCGGTTATCAGACATGTGCACGGAAAGGTGAGGGAGGCGTATGGCATCGAGCTCAGACCGGAAGTTAAATTCCTCGGCTTCTAGAGCATCGAAACCCACCTTCCGCCGCGCCGGAGGGCGTTCCGGCGCGCCTGCCAAACCTCAACGCAATACCGTCGCGCGCTCTAAGTCTGTCGGGCATGCTCGACAGACCAGTCGTCCGGTCGTCGGCTCGCAGCTCGGTAATCGTCCGGCCGCAAAAAAGTCCTCGCGTCCCTCGGTGACGTCAAAGCCTGTTATGGGCGCCAAACCTGCCCGTCCCATGGCAACTCCTAAGCCCTCGACGGGAACTAAAGCGCCGCGTCCAGGTCGCACGCTGGGCGCATCGAAACCGCGCTCGCTGACATCGGTGCCGGCTACCGCCAAGAAGCCTTCGGGTAAAAAAAACGTCAACCCGTTGTCTTCACTTGGGGCGATGGTAAATAAAACATCAGACGCTGCTTCTGTCGTTGCAGGCAAAGGCAAAATCGTGGGCGGCGTTCTGGCCGCCTTGGCCGTGCTCGTCGTCGTTGCCATCGTGGTGATCAACTCTGGATTGTTTACCGCCACTGATATTCAGATTCAAGGCAGCGAGCATGTGACGAAGCACGATGCTATCCAGCTGATCGATTTGCCCGAGGGAACGTCGCTTTTTAACGTCGATCCCGACCAGATTACCGAGGACCTCAAGCAGAATCCGTGGGTCTCGGGCGTGGATGTCCAGCGTCAGTTCCCGCATACGCTCATCATTACGCCGATGGAGCGCAAGGTCATCGCAATTGCCTATATCAGTTCCGATGACCTTGCCTGGGCCATCGGGGATGATGACACCTGGATCGCCCCACTGTCGACGTCGGTCGAAGTGGATGACCAGGGCAACGTCATCACGACAGGGCAGGGCTCAAATACCTTGACCGGAATCGATGCCGCGCTGGCGCTCGCTAAGCACTATGGCGCGGTGTTGTTGACTGATGTCTCGGCGGATGTCGCTCCGGTTTCCGGCCAGGCAGTGAGCTCCAAGGCCGTTAAGGCTGGCTTGGATTATGTGCGTGGTTTTTCGAGCGAGTTCTTGGGACAAGTCAAGGATATTTCCACGCCTTCGGTCGAAGCCATCTCGGCAAACCTCAATAACGGCATTGAGGTGTCGCTGGGCGATTCGAACGATATCGTCAAGAAGGAGCGCGTAGTCACCAAGCTGCTTTCGCAGGTAGAGGGCGTAACGTATATCAATGTGCGCTCTCCGGGTAACTATACATTTAGGAACGCTCCGACCTCGTAGCGCTGGTTGATGCTTTGTTGAGGGGCCATACCACGCCGTTTATCTGGTTTGTTTGGTTTTCACGGTCAATTATTTGACTGATACGTTCATAATGTGCAAACATAATACGGTTTACCTTTGCATTTACTTTCAACCTGAAGGTTAATGTGCGCAGGGGTCGACCCATGCTATGGCTATAACCTTTGTTCGGAGGACCGACATGCACGAGACAGAGATCAACAACTACCTTGCCGTCATTAAGGTGGTCGGCGTCGGCGGCGGCGGTACCAACGCGGTCAATCGAATGATCGAAGAGGGCATCCGCGGCGTCGAGTTTGTTGCCATCAACACCGATGCTCAGGCACTCGCGATCTCTGATGCCGATATCAAGGTGCACATCGGCACCGACCTTACCCGCGGCCTGGGCGCCGGCGCCAACCCCGAGGTTGGCCGCAAGGCTGCCGATGAGTCCCGCGACGACATTGCCGAGGCGCTCGCTGGCGCCGACATGGTGTTCATCACCTGCGGCGAGGGCGGTGGCACCGGTACCGGCGCTGCTCCCATCGTTGCCGATATCGCGATGAACGAGGTCGGTGCGCTGACCGTCGCCGTCGTGACCAAGCCCTTCACCTTCGAGGGCCGCAAGCGCAAGAAGAGCGCCGAGGAGGGCATTAAGACCCTCTCCGATTGCGTCGACACCATGATCGTCATCCCTAACGATAAGCTGCTCGACATCGCCGAGAAGAAGACCACCATGCTCGAGGCCTTCGCGATTGCCGATGGCGTCCTTTCCCAGGGCACCCAGGGCATCACCGACCTCATCACCGTCCCCGGTATCATCAACCTGGACTTCGCCGATGTTAAGACCATCATGAAGCAGGCCGGTACCGCCATGATGGGTATCGGTACCTCTTCTGGGGATACCCGTGCCGTCGACGCTGCCCAGCAGGCCATCTCCAGCCCGCTGCTCGAGAGCTCCATCGATGGCGCCACGCGCGTGCTGCTCTCCATCGCCGGTTCCAAGGACCTGGGCATCCAGGAGATCAGCGACGCCGCCGACGTTGTCGCCAACGCCGTCGACCCCGAGGCCAACATCATCTTCGGTACCGTTGTCGACGAGTCCCTGGGCGATCAGGTGCGTATCACCGTCATCGCTACGGGCTTCTCCGACTCCAACGTTAACCGTCAGGACGAGCTCTTTGCTGCTCAGCAGTCTCAGAGCAAGGCCGCTGCCTCCGCTGGGCCGCAGCGCACCGCTCCGGCCACCAGCCCGGCTCAGGCCGCTCCGACCCGCAACGTCGGTGGCACCGAGCTTCCTAACTTCGGCAACGATCAGTTCGAGCTTCCCGACTTCCTGAAGCGCGGTAGCTTCTAAGTCGTTCTTTGCATTGTTGTGCACAGGGGCGTGTCCGTATGGACGCGCCCTTTTTATTTCGACTTTGTAAACTAGAACCTCCAATCTCTTTACGTTCCCTTTACGATTGCCTCCAGCGCAGCAGGTATCCTTTTAGAGAAGTATGACAGCCGTATAAACGCGGGCTGTAGCGGCGATGCCGCGGTACTTGTGTTATTAGGAGGCTTTAGTATGGCAGCACGTGCGGACAAAGTTTCGCGTGTCGACCATGATGGAGTTACGTTGGTGGAGGGCGCGACATCCGATGTTCGCTTTGCCTTCACCGAGCGCGCCGGTGGCGTTTCCGAAGATGCGTACTCCTCACTCAACTTGGGCTCGCATGTTGGCGATGATCCCTTTGCTGTTCAAGAAAATCGTCGCCGCGCACTCGAGGCTATGGGTGCCGCGGAGTGCGAGCACAACCTGCTCGTTCCCAATCAGGTCCATGGTGACCATATCGTTGCGGTGACCTCGAATGGCGCCGATGACCTTGAGGACGTCCGCGAGCAGATTGCCGCGGGCTGCGATGCCATCGTCTGTACGGCGCATAACGTGCCCGTGCTGCTCTGCTTTGCCGACTGCGTTCCCGTGGTGCTGGTGGCCCCTGGCGGATTTGCCGTGGTGCACTCCGGTTGGAAGGGCACGATTGCACGTATTTCTGCCAAGGCGTGCCAGGCGCTTTGCGATGCTGCCGGCTGCGATGCGGGCGACGTTTCCGCCTATATCGGCCCCCATATCTTGGGTGACGAATATGAGGTATCCCAGGAACTCATGGATCGCTTTGCCGCCGAGTTCTCTTGCATCGATGCGAGTGCCTCTCGCATGCTCGATCTTTCCGCTGCCATTCGCGAGGCGCTGGTAGATGTCGGTGTCGACGCGGATGATATCGTGGATACCCAGCTTTCGACCGTGCGTCAGAACGACCGCTTTTATTCCTACCGTAACGAGGACGGCACCTGTGGGCGCCATGCTGCGATCGGCGTGATGCTATGAGAAAGATCGTATCGGTCCTGAGCGCCGCTGTGCTTACACTTACGCTGTGTGCCTGTTCTTCGGGATCTTCTACCTCTTCCATTACCGTCGCTGGCTCCACGACCTGCCTTCCTATCGCCGAGATTGCGGCCGAGGGCTTTAAGGAGGAGACCGGCATCGACGTGCTCGTTTCCGGTTTGGGTTCTTCCGCTGGCATCGAGGCCGTCAGCGCCGGCACGGCCGATATCGCCAGCTCCTCCCGTGGGCTCAATGCCGACGAACAGGATCTGGGCCTGACCCCCATCGTAATTGCCCACGACGGTATCGCGGTCATCGTGAACGACGATAACCCGGTCGATAACCTCTCGACCGAGCAGCTCCGCGATATCTACGCCGGCAAGATTACCAATTGGAAAGAGGTCGGTGGCGAGGACCTGAGGATTCAGGTCATCAACCGAGACGAGGCGTCCGGTACGCGCGAGGCCTTCCGTACCATCGTGATGGATGGCACGCCGTTCGATCGCCGCTCGGCTGTTCTTTCGGGTACGGGCCAGGTGCGCGACGTGGTATCTCGTTCGCGTGGGGCCATCGGCTACATTTCGCTGGGCTTCGTCGATAGCCTCAACGCCAAGACCTCGGTCAAGGCCGTCTCGGTCAATCATGTTGAGGCGTCCGAGAAGACGGTCGCGAGTGGCGGTTATCCCATCTCGCGCGACCTTTACTTCTTTGTGAAGGGTGCGCCTTCGCAGCAGGCGCAGGATTACATCGACTATGTGACGTCCGAAAAGATGGACAAGCAGATTCGCGAGGCGGGCTTTATTCCCGTCACCAACGACGAGAAGGGGAGTGAGTAGCATGGAAGCACAGGAAAACTCCCAGACTGAGCAGAATGTTCAGACGCCCAAGAAGCGCGAGCTGGCGCTCGTATCGCGCAGTACCTATATCAAGGAGAAGGCGCTGCAGTGGATCTTCTTTGCCTGCGCGTTCTTGGCGGTCGTTACCGTCATCCTGATTTTTGTCTTTACCACGTACTCGGCGCTGCCCGTCTTTACCGACATCGGTCTGGCGGACTTCTTTAGCTTTACGTGGGCGCCTTCCGAGGGCCACTACGGCATCTTGTCGCTGCTTGCCGGCTCGGGTCTGGTGACCGTCGGTGCGCTCGCCATGGGCGTGCCGCTGGGCGTGGGTACGGCCGTTTACCTGGTCGAGATTGCCAGCAAGCGCGTGCGCAAGCTCATCAGCCCCGCCGTTGACCTGTTGGCCGGCATCCCTTCTATCATCTATGGTTTCTTTGGCATGATCATCATCCGCCCGTTTATCGCACAACTGACCGGCGGCCTTGGTTTTGGTGCGCTGACGGCGTGGTTTGTGCTCGCCATCATGATCGTCCCTACCATCACCACACTCACCATCGATGCTCTCAATTCCATTCCCATGGGCATTCGCGAGGCATCGTATGCCATGGGCGCCACCAAGTGGCAGACCATCTATAAGGTCGTGCTACCTGCCGCGAAGCTGGGTATCGTTGATGCCATCGTGCTGGGTATGGGCCGTGCCATCGGCGAGACCATGGCCGTGCTCATGGTCGTAGGTAACGCCCCGGTTATTCCCGACAGCATTGCGAGCCCTATCTCGACGCTCACGAGCCAGATCGCGCTCGACATGAGCTATTCCTCGGGTCTGCATCGCTCGGCGCTGTTCGGCATGGGCGTGGTCCTGTTTATCATCTCCGCCACGCTGGTGGGCATCGTCCGTCTGATTTCCAAGAAGAAGAGGGGGTAGGCTATGTCCGATTCCGTTGACACGACGGTCGATACGACCTCGTCGCGCGAGCGCATCAAGCGTGCCCTTTCCCACGGCAAGAAGGGCCGCATCAACAAGGACCTGTCCAACAAGATCATGCTTTGCGTGTTTCGTGCCGCTGCCTACATCACCACGCTGGTGCTGGTCGCTATCATCGCCTACGTGGTCATCAACGGCCTGCCACACATCTCGCTCGACTTTATCTTCGGTTGGCCCCAGGGCGTCAACGCCGAGGGCGGAATTTGGCCCACGATCGTCTCGACCGTCTACGTGACGGCGCTCGCCATGCTTATCTGCACGCCGATCGCTGTGCTGGCAGCCGTCTATCTGGCCGAGTACGCCAAGCAGGGCAAGGTCGTCGAGCTCATTCGCTACGCTGCTGACGCTTTGGCCTCGGTGCCCTCCATCGTTATGGGCCTGTTTGGCTACGCCTTGTTTGTCGAGGCCATGGGCCTGGGCCTTTCGATGGTCTCGGCCGCCCTGGCACTCGCGCTCTTGATGCTTCCCATCGTCATGCGTACCACCGAAGAGGCCATTCGCGCCGTTCCGCGCTATATCCGCTGGGGCGCATATGGCCTGGGCGCCACCAAGTGGCAGGTTGTCTCCAAGATCGTGCTTCCTTCTGCCTTTGGCCGTATTGCCACGGGCATCGTTCTCGCCATCGGCCGTGCCATTGGCGAGACCGCGGTGGTGCTCTATACCATGGGGCAGGCCATCAATCTACCTATTTCGCCGCTCGATTCCGGCCGCCCCATGACGGTTCACCTGTATCTGCTTGCCAACGACGGCATCAACATGAACGCAGCCTACGGCACCGCGCTCTTGCTGATGGTGATCATTCTGACCTTCAACCTGTTTGCGCGCTTCCTGTCGCGCAAGCGTCGCTAGTTAAGGAGTCCCATGTCCGTTTATCAGTCCGCTCCCACGTTGGAGCAAGCGGCCATTACGGCCAAGGATTTCAACTTTTGGTACGGTGACTTTCATGCGCTGACGGGGCTTGACCTCAACATCGCCAAAAACGCCATCACCTCCTTCATTGGCCCTTCGGGCTGCGGCAAGTCGACGTTTTTGCGCTGCATCAACCGCATGAATGACCTGATCGAGGGCACGCGCGTCGAGGGCACCATGACGCTCGACGGCAACGATATCTATGCCGAGGGTGTCGACCCGGTCGATCTCCGTCGTCGCGTGGGCATGATCTTTCAGCAGCCCAACCCGTTTCCTAAATCCATCTACGAGAATGTCGCCTTTGGCCCTCGTCTGCAGGGCGTGACTAGCAAAAGTGACCTCGATGACATCGTGGAAGAATCGCTCAAGCGCGCCAACCTCTGGAAAGAGGTATCCAATCAGCTCAACAAGGATGGTTTGGCGCTCTCGGGCGGTCAGCAGCAGCGTCTGTGCATCGCGCGCGTGCTTGCGGTGCAACCCGATGTCCTTCTGATGGACGAGCCCTGCTCCGCCATCGACCCCACGTCCGTCTCTAAGGTCGAGGATCTGATGGCCGAGCTGGCGCCCGAGATGACGATCATCATCGTCACGCATTCAATGCAGCAGGCAGCTCGCATTAGCGACTACACCGCATTCTTCTTGCAGGAAGTTGCCGGCGAGCCCGCTACGCTCATCGAGTATGGTCAAACCGACGCGATCTTCACCAGCCCGGTGGACTCGCGGACGGAAGACTATATCACCGGCCGCTTTGGCTGATCGGTGCGACTAGTCCCAAGCCGATCGGATCTGGTCCGGTGCGTATTCACTGTGCGGGCGGCATGACCGCACCCAACTGATTGGAGTGAACCATGCGCAAACTGTTTTCCCGTCAGCTCATCGAGGCCCGTCACGAGATGCTGAGCATCTACGAGGCCGTCGATCTGGCCCTCCACGATGCCGTGAAGGCCTATGTGACCGACGACCGCAAGCTCGCCACCAAGACCAAGAAGCGCACGCTTTCGATTGACGCACGCTGCGCCAACCTGGAGGCCGTCTGCTACAACCTGATTGCCACGCAGTCACCGGTCGCCTCCGACTTCCGCTTGCTGCAGACGATCATCTACGTCGACTTTAACCTGCAGCGCATGACCGATAAGGTTCGCCAGATTTGCCGCGCCACGCGTCATATGATCAAGGCCGACATCTCGCTGCCCAAGGAGCTTGTCGGCACGGTCGAGGCCGAGGCTGAGGCCGTCTACCAGGTGCTGGGCTCTTCGCTTTCTGCGCTCGTCACCAACGACATGTCCATCATCTGCAACTTGGCCGTCGAGGACGAGCCAGTGCACGCCGCCTACGAGAAGTTCTTCCGCACCTTTAACCGCATGGACACGGGCGATTTTATGGACGACGACAGCAACTATGACGACCTGCGCCGCGCCATCATGGTATCGCGCTATCTCGATCGCATCGCCTCGATTTCCATCGATGCCGCCTGCCGTCTGACCTTCCTGTTGACCGGACAGCGTATGACTGCCGGTGATATCGCCTGCACTGATGAGGATGAGCTCGAGAGCATGCGCGTGCCTTCGGGCGAGGGTGTTATCATGAGGCCCGCCGTCGATGCACGCTACGTTGCCAAGGTGCCCGTTAACGAGGTCAGCGAGGGTCTTCGCTACCTGCTCGATCATCTTGAGGATGAGGACGATGGCGAGGACGACGAGGAGTAAGTAACCCCGTTCGTCGAAAGATTGTAAATACCTAAGTGAGCGCGGCCTTGCACATGCGGGGCCGCGCTCTTGCGTTAGCATGGGACTACTTGTTTGGCTGTCAGCGGAGGCGATTGGCAATGGATAACTATTTGGACTTGATGCGCGCTCGCCGCGAGCAGATTCTGGAACGTTTTTATGCGGCGCTCGATCGCGCGGGCCGTCCCCACGACGCCGCGAGCCTCATTGCCGTGTCCAAGACCGTTGGTGTCGATGAGACCGTTGCCGCCATCCAGGCGGGGTATCGCCATTTTGCCGAGAACCGCCCGCAGGAGCTGGTTCGCAAGCTCACGGGTCTGGCGGAGCATCCGGAGCTGCCCGAGGTGCGCTTCGATATGATCGGCAACCTGCAGACCAATAAGATCAATGCGGTGCTGGGCTCAGCCGAGCTGATTCACTCGGTGGGTTCGCTGCATCTGGCGCAGGCGATCTCGAGTCGTGCTGTTCGCAAGATTGAGGCAGGCGAGCTCGTCGGCCCCCAGCGTGTGCTCATTGAGGTCAATGTGAGTGGTGAGGAGTCGAAGGGAGGCTTTTCACCCGATGAGATTCGCGCCGCCGCGGGTGAGCTTGCAGAACTTGAGGGAATTTGCGTACAGGGGCTTATGACTATGGCGCCCCGGGGGAATAAGGATGTGGCACGCCGCACCTTTGCGGGGCTTCGTGAGCTGAGGGATGAGCTGGAGGCGGCGCATCCCGATTTGAACCTGCCTGAGCTTTCCTGCGGTATGAGCGAGGACTTTGAGTCTGCCCTTGAGGAGGGCTCTACGCTCGTTCGCCTGGGCAGGGTAGTATTTAGCCCGGAGTTTGCAGTAAAATAAGGCTCTGAAGTGCGCACTGATTATCGGGGCGCCTGCACTAAACCGCGAGAGGACACAACCATGGGCTTCCTTGACGAGATTAAAAATAAGATGCACCTGGGCGGCCAGCAGGGTTACGACCAGGGTTATGGCCAGGACGACGACTACGGCTACGATGACGGCTACGACGATAGTTATCAGGGCAACGGCTACAGTGGTGCTTCGGGCGAGGGCTTCTACACCCAAGACGAGCCGAGCAACGGCCTGCTTGGCCAGACGCGCCGCGGTGAAGCTGAGTCGGTTGCCGTGTATACGCGCTCCGGTCAGCTGGTCGGCGATGACTCCCGCCATGCCACGACGTATAACCCGCCTTCGCGCTCGCAGGACAGTGTTGCGAGCGGTTATCGTCCTGGTGCCTATGACACGCCGTCGAGCTACGCCGAGAATACCCGCGCCCGTGCCGCCGCTGCACCCGCGCCTGCACCGAGCGATGCCTCGGCCTATGCGAGCAATATCATCAACGCCACGCCGCAGCTGCCGGCCTATGTCCTGCGCCCCGAGAGCTATGACGACGTGGAGACCGTGGTGCGCCGCGTTCGCACCAAGCAGCCTGTCGCACTGATTTTTGTGGGCGTACGCACCGAAGTTGCCAAGCGCGTCTTGGACTTCTCTTACGGCTTTGCCTGCGGTCTGGGTGCCACGGTCAAGGAGGTGGGCGACCGCGTGTTCATGGTGCTGCCCGCCGGTTGCGAGGTCAAAGATTCCGATCTCAAGAAGCTTCGTGCCGACGGCTACCTTAAGTAAAGACAAGACGAGGAGATTCCCATCAACATCTACACTATCGTCCAGCTGGTCAACACGCTGTTCAACTTCTATTCCACGCTCATTGTCGTCTACTGCTTTATGACGTGGATTCCCATGAAGCAGGGTGGTTTGCTTCAGGATATTGCCGCGGTGCTTGATAGCGTGTGCGGTCCGTGGCTCAACCTGTTCCGTCGTTTCATCCCGCCGATGGGCGGTATCGATTTTTCGCCGGTCGTTGCGATTATTGCGTTGCAGTTGGTGCAGAGGCTGGTTCTGCAGCTTCTTATAGGTATACTCGTGTAGAACTGACTTAGTAACTTACGTCGGGCGTGTAGCGCCGAGGCGATGAAAAAGGAGACTTGTTATGGCTATTACCCCTGCAGACATCCAGGCTCAGACTTTCTCTGAGGCCAAGCGTGGCTACGATCCTGCTGAGGTCGACGTCTTCTTGGAGACGCTGTCCTCCGAGGTTGACGCTATGCTCGCTAAGATCGTCGACCTTAAGGGTCGCCTGACTGCTACCGAGCAGCAGCTTGCCGATGCGCAGGCTCAGCTTGCCCAGGCTCAGGATGCCACCGCCCAGGCCGTTCCTGCCGCCCCGGTGGCTGCTCCCGCCCCTGACTTCTCCGCTCAGGAGCGCCAGATTTCCGCTGCCCTGATCGCTGCCCAGCAGACCGCTGAGACCATCGTCAACGATGCCAACGAGAACGCTGAGCGTATCCGCAACGAGGCTGACGCCAAGGCCCGCGAGGTTATCCGCCAGGCTCTGACCGAGAAGCAGGCCGAGCTCGAGGAGATCGATCGTCTCAAGGCTTCCCGTGAGGAGTTCAAGGCAGAGTATCTCAAGCTCATCCAGCACTTCATGGACGATGCCCAGAATTCCTTCCCGGCCGATCTGATGGCCTCCACGCCGGTCGGTTCTGCCGCTTCTCCTGCAGTGACTGTTCCCGCCGAGCCGCTGCCCGTCGCTGACCCGGTTGTCCCCGTGGCCGATCCCTTCGCCCCGATCGACAACTTTGCTGCCGACGACCTGGACTAACATTCGGCCTACAATTTAGTGCCTAGAAAGGACCCGCAGCTTGCGGGTCCTTTTTTATGACTGTGCCGGAGTGCGTAACATAAAAAACCGAGCCCTGCACATAATGGCGCAGAACTCGGCGAACGGGTGAGCGGTCAAGGGTAGGTTTTAAGGCATGTCCCAAAACCTACTTGAGGAGGAAGTCGGAGAGGGGAATGGTACGGGCCTCGCGATGCTCGGGATCGGCGATGTGGTCGGCAGGATATCCACAGACGAGCATGTGATAGGGATAGACGCCCTTGGGCAGATTGAACTGCTCCTGCGCCACCTCAGGCTTAAAATGGCCTACCCAGCACGTTCCCAGGCCCTGCTCGGTGGCCTCCATCATCATCTGATCGCAGACGATCGAAGTATCGATGGCACTCGAGTTCATCTGATCATACGGGCGCACCCAGGCATCATCGGTAACGCTGCAAATAAGGAAGATAAGCGGAGCGCCAAAGATAGACCCATCACGAGCAAACCGAGGCTGACAAGCAGCTGCCTTCTCCAGAAGCTCAGGCGTATCCAACACCATCACACGGGCTGGATGGTTATTACAAGCAGAAGGAGCAATGCGTCCAGCCTCAACAATGGCATCCACCACAGCCTGCTCCACAGCCCGAGCCTCAAATTCACGACAAGAATACCGACCCCGAGCCAGATCCAAATAAGACATACAAGCCCTCCAACAATTAAAAATCAAACAAACCCAAAGTAACCCAAACAGTACCCAAAGCAGCAATCAGCCAATCGCTCATCGAATACCAAAGTAAAACCCCGAGCAATCAAGGGCCATCACAGCAAAGGCCCCACCACGCTCAACCCCTCAGCCAAAGTTCCCAATGGTGGTACGTAAGGGAGCGGGCCCGACCACTAATACCTTTTGAACGACTCTGCTTGCAGCCGGAGTGAAAAAGGTATTAGTGGTCGGGCCCGCGACCGGTGGGATACGTACCCCCAATTAACTGTTCTTCATGACAATCGAATCCACAACATCGGCCACATTCTCGCAGCAGTCGGCGCAGTACTCCAAGAAGGCGTACACGTCACGCCAAGCGATGACCTCAAGCGGATCCTTGCCATTGACGTGCAGGTTGCGCATGGCGTTGATGTAGAGCTCGTCGGCCTCGGATTCGATGGTGTTGATCTGGATGACGAGTTCGCGCAGGGTCTTGGACTTGCGGTAGTTGGGCAGCTCGACCATCAGGTCTTTCATGGCGCGGCAGGCGTCAGTCACCTTGTGGGCGATGACGATGGCGTCGGGATGGATGCTCTGGATGTTGGTGAAGTAGACGCGCTGCACGACGCCCTCGATGCGGTCGAGCACGGTGTCGAGCGCGCAGCTCATCAGATCCAGATCCTCGCGCTCGAGCGGGGTGATAAAGGCGGTGAGCAGGGCGTCTTCGAGCTCGTGGTGCTTCTTGTCTGCCGCATGCTCAATCGCATGCATCTTATTGAGCATGTCGTGAATTTGCGCGGGATCGAAGTTCTCAAAAATCTTGGTGAGCAGCTCTGCGGCCTGGACGGCGAGGTCGGCGCAAGCGACGTAGTTGTCAAAGTAGAACGAATCGGGTTTCTTTGCCATGGGTGGGTCCTTTCGAGGCGAAGACGGGTGGGCGAAGTGTTGCGGTCCGGATGGACGTTCGGTTTGATTAGAGGAACATCATGAACAGCTTGGCCATGACAAAGCTGATGAGTCCGCAGGCAGGGAAGGTGAAGAACCAGGTGAACATCATGTCCTTGACGACGCCGAAGTTGATGGCCGAGAGGCGCTTGACGGCACCGACGCCCATGATGGCGCAGGTCTTGATGTGTGTGGAGGACACGGGGATGCCGGTAAGGGTGGCAAGCAGCAGGTTCGCGGCGCCCGCCAGGTCGGCGGAGAAGCCCTGGTACTTTTCGAGCTTGACCATGCTCTGGCCGACGGACTTGATGATGCGCTCGCCGCCCACGCTGGTGCCGATGCCCATAGTGGCCGAGCACAGCAGCATAATCCAGATGGGGATGCCTGCATCGCCGACGCTCGTCTGGCCGCTGGCAAAGGCCACGCCTAAAAAGAGCACGCCGATGAACTTCTGTCCATCCTGCGCGCCGTGCATAAAGCTCATGGCCGCGGCGCTCGCGATCTGAGCGTATTTAAAGAAGACATTGGCACGTCGCCTGTTGGCGGCGGCGAAAAGAATCGAGACGAGCTTGCACAGGACCCAGCCCATGACAAAGCCCAGGCCTATGGAGAGCGCCAGGCCGTAGATGACCTTCATCCACTCGTGGACGTTGACGCTGCTCGCACCGCCGAGGGCGATGGCGGCACCGGTCAGGCCGGCGATAAGGCTGTGGCTTTGCGAGGTGGGGATGCCAAAACGCGACGCTGTGGCGCCGTAGACGACGATGGAGAACAGCGCCGCGCATAGGCAGGCGAGCGCCATGGTGCTGTTTCCGCCAAAGTCGACGATATGTGAGATGGTGTTGGCGACGCTCGCGTTAAAGTGCGTCATGATGAGCACGCCGAGGAAGTTGAATGCGGCGCTCATGAGAATGGCGGCGCGGGCGGGCATGCAACGCGTAGTGACGCAGGTCGCGATGGCGTTGGGCGCGTCGGTCCATCCATTGACGAAGATGGCGCCCAACGCGAGGATCACGGTGACGGCAAGGACTGGGTTCGACACAATTTGGCCGAGGAAGGTTGAGAACGTTACGTCCATATATGGGCTTTCTCGAAGTTTGCAGACACGTTACAAAAACATGATAAATCGTATCACCTCCTGCGGGTCTCTTTACCGAGTTCTGATGGGAGAAGTGAACTTTTTGGCACTAAAATTGAATATTAGCCCTGTTGACCGCGGGTGTTCTTTTTGCTAACACGCCATGCGGACACGTGCGATTGCTACGACACTCCAAAACCACAGTCTGTTCGCTTTACAGCATGCAAACATGCGTTCGATAATAGGAGGCATGGAATATCGACAGACAGACGGCAAAACTCGGCGCGTGCACAAGCAGTATGTGGACGTCGTGGCCCGCATCCTCGCGGGCGGACAGGTCGTGCCGGTCACCGTCTGCTGGGTCGACGGCCGTTGTTTTACGATCGACGAAATTATCTCGACCACCGGGTTTGGCCTGATGGTCCACGGCATCCGTACGGCAACATATAAGGTGCGTTTTGGCGGGCACGCGACCGAGTTGTATCTGGAGGACCAGACGCGCGAGCGGGCAGACGGCTCGCAGGCACACGTGATGCGTTGGTGGGTCTGGGCCTTTGATCGTACGCTTGAGGGCGAGCGCCGTAGGTAAGGACGTACGGCATTCGGGTACAATGACAGGAATCTTGTCAGCTACTGCGCTGTCGCGGCGCTTTTGAAAGGACGAAATTATGAACGATATTCAGGGCTATCAGAACGGCCCCATCGAAACCGGCGCAAGCCGTGCCAAGGAGATGTCGCCGCGTGCGTATAATCTTGCCATGTCTGCCCTGATCTTTTTGGGCTTTTGCGCCATGGGCGTCGGTGCTTACTTTACGAGCACCATGTCGTTTGCGCGCATGATGATGAGCGGCGCCGCTTTGCCGCTGGTCTTTGGCTCATTTATTTTGACCATCGTCGGCATGGTCATGATGTCGGCCGCCGCCAGCAAGCAGTCCGTGGGCCTGTCCCTTGTGGGCTACGTAATCTTTGCGAGCACCTTTGGCCTGACCGCGTCGTTTGGCCTTGCCAACTACGACCTGCCCACCATCAACACTGCCTTTATCGCCACGGCCGCCATCACCTTTGTCTTTGGCGCGCTTGGCGTGACGTTCCCCAAGTTTTTCCAGCGCGTATATGGCATCGGTTTTGGCATTCTGCTCGCTACTATTCTGGTTGAGATCGTGCTGATGTTCATGGGCGTCTCACAGACCATCACCGACCTGATCGTGATCGTGGTGTTCGCCGGCTTTATTGGCTACGACACCTATGTTGCCACGACGGTGCCGCCTACGCTGCCCAACGCCGTGCTTATGGCCTCTAACCTGTTCGTGGATATTATCAACGTGTTCCTGCGCATTCTGAACATCCTCGGCCGTCGCGACTAGTGGCGAATTGCGGCGGTGCTTGCCGTGCGTGCAAATCGATGCGAAAGGCGGTCCTTCGGGGCCGTCTTTTTTGTACGCGGCGGGGTATCATGGATGGGAAAAGCCGATAGCGGCAGAGACCGAGAAAGGTGACCACTTATGGCAGACGTCGACAACAGGAACCGTAACCGCAGGTCCAACCGAGCGGGTCAGCCCAATCCCAAGCGCGAGGCCCGTGCCAAGGCCGCCGAGCGTCACGTGGCAACTGTGTCCGAAGCGTGCGCCAAGGATATCGAGCGTTCGCTTGCCGGTGTTCGCGAGTTTGACGGTATGCCTGCCGGCTTTGTCTCGGCGATGAAGGCCAAGGTTCAGAGTGCTGTGGCCACCGAAGAACAGGTTGCCGAGGACGTCGAGGGCGCGGAGGCTGCCGAGGTCGAGGCAGCGCTCGAGCCCGTCGAGGAGCCTGCCGAGGAAATCGCCGAAGCTGAGTCCGCGCCTGCTGAGGAGCCCGCTCCGGTTCTGCCTGAGGTCACCGTGCTCGATGCCTCCACCACGCAGGCCATCCTGGACAACGGTCGTGGCTATGCGCAGTTCTGCGACATGGCCGTGCTCGCCTTTGCCTCGTTCACCAACCCGGGCGGTGGCTACATCCAGGGCTATCTGGGCCAGGAGGCCACGCTGTGCGCCGATTCGTATCTGTACAACGTTCTCGATAAGCAGCGCAAATGGTACGGCGAGAACCGTCGCCGCAACATCAACTGCGAGCTTTACCGCAACCGTGCGCTGGTGGTGCCTGCGGTGCGCTTCGACCGCAACCACGTGCATGCATACGCCGACGTGATCGTGGCCGCCGCGCCCAACGTTAAGCGCGCCCGCCAGGAGTATCGCGTGAGCGACGATGCTCTGCTGGACGCCCTGCGCGACCGCATTCGCTTTGTGCTTGCCATCTGCGACGAGCTAGGTCGCGAGAAGCTCGTGCTGGGCGCTTGGGGCTGCGACAACAACGGCTTTGACGCAGAGGCCGTGGCCGAGCTCTTCCGCAAGGAGCTCGCGTCGGGCGACTTTAAGGTCAAGCAAGTCTTCTTTGCCGTGCCTTCTACGCGCTGGGATGAGGATTTTGCCAAGTTCGAGCACGTGCTGGCAAACTTCCCCGAGCGCAACGAGGAGTCCTATGCCCAGGTTGCCGCTCGCGCTGCGGCAGCTCGCGCCGCCGAGCAGGCCCAGGCTGCTACCGAGGATGATGAGGACGAGGACGATTGGCGCAAGTACCTGTAATCGGTACGTGCTGACAGATAGGTCGAGCCGGCGGGAGAGGCTGCTTCCGTCGGCTTTTTACTGAGCGAGGGGCTTACGATGAAAAACGCTCTATGCTTTGGCGACAGCAACACCTATGGTTACGATCCGGCGGGCATGCGCGACGGCACCGCGGTGCGCTATGCGCAGGATGTGCGCTGGTGCGGCGTGGCCCAACGTGACTTAGGCGAGGGCTGGCATGTAATTGAAGAAGGCCTCAACGGCCGCACGACGGTACGCGACGACATGTGCCATCTGGACACCAATCTTAACGGCATCCGCGCACTTCCGATGCTGCTCGAGGCCCATAAGCCGCTGGACGCCATTGTGATCATGCTGGGCACCAACGACTGTAAGACGGTCTTTAACGTGACAGCTTCCGATATCGCCCGTGGCGCCATGGCGCTGATTCGCGCCGTCCGCGCGTTTCCGTGGACCGACGCTGCGCCTTGTCCGCGCATTCTGCTGATGGCGCCTATCAAGATTAAGCCGCAGATCGCCGACGTATATATGACCGATTTTGACGAGCATTCCGTAGAAGCCTCGGAACATTTTGGTGAGTACTACGCGCATGTGGCTGAGCAGTTTGGCTGCGACTTTTTGAATGCCGCCGACTTTGCCGAGCCGGGCGATATCGACTATCTGCATATGATGCCCGAAAGCCATGAGAGCCTGGGTCACGCCGTGGCAGCCAAGCTCCAAGAGATGCTCGGTGAGTAGCACGGCCCCAAACCACCACAATAGTTCTCCTTGCGGTGGCTTGTTTCGTTGATTTGTCTTGATCTGTAACAGTTGTAAGGCCGAAAACGGGCTAGATGTTACAGATTGAGATTATTTTAGGTCGATATCGGTCGTTTGTCTCGATCTGTAACATCTAGGGTCGATTTTGCCGAGTTAATGTTACACATCGAGATTATCTTCTCAATGGAATTTGGATGTCTCGATTTGTAACAGGTGGGCCGAAAAATGGACTCTAACTGTTACAGATCGAGATGTTTGTGGGAACCACCGCAAAGGTGCCTGTCCCCTTTGCGGTGGTTTTGAACTGCGAGTCTTAATACTGCCACATATGGTTAACGGGGCCGGAGCCTTTGCCCATGTCAAAGCCGGCGGCGAGAGCGCCGGTTAGGTAGGCCTTGCCGGCGTTGACGGCGTCGGCAAGATCCATGCCCTGGGCCAGCGCGCAGGCGATGGCGGACGAGAGCGTGCAACCGGTGCCATGCGTGTTGCCGGTCTCGATGCGCTTGTGGCGGAACCACGTGGTGAGCGGATCGCCCAGGTGGTTGCCCTCGTCATCGAGCGGCGCGGGCTCTGCTAGCACATCGTTGGCCTCGTTGACAAAATGCCCGCCCTTAACGAGAGACGCGCAACCAAAGCGGCGGGTGAGGAGCATGGCAGCATTTTGCTGCGTGCGCTCGGAGTCGACCTCGTAGTCGAGCAGGGCCATGGCCTCGGGAATATTGGGCGTGATAACCGTCGCTAGCGGGAACAGGCGGCGGGTGAGCGCCTCGGCGGCATCTTCGGCAATCAGCCGTGCGCCCGAGGTGGCTACCATGACGGGGTCGACGACCACGTTTGTTGCGTTCCAGGCGCTCAAGCGGTCGGCGATGACTTCGATAATCTCGACAGAAGAAACCATGCCGATCTTGACGGCGTTCGGGCGGATATCGTCAAAAACGGCGTCAATTTGCGCGGCTACGATATCTGGCGAGATATCCTGTACGGCGGTGACGCCCAAGGTGTTCTGTGCGGTGATGGCGGTGATGGCCGTCTCGGCATACAGGCGGTGCGCCGTGATGGTCTTGATGTCGGCCTGAATGCCGGCGCCACCGCTGGAATCGGATCCTGCGATGGATAGAACGGCAGGTACCTTACTGCGATCCATGTTCGCTCCCTTGTTCGGTCGGAATCAAATGGGTCTATAAGCCAGCATTATAATGATGCCCGGGCCGACTCTATGTCGAACCCGGGCGGGCGATGCAATCTTTACGCAAATGCAAGCAAATGTTCACACGTCAACAATTGACAGGCACCAGCTCGCTGCCAGAAGCGGCCGCGGCGACAGGGCTAGTCCTCCATGCCGAGGTCGATCGTGGTGCCCTCGAAAATCTTGTTGACGGTGCGGACGGCACACATCTTGCCACACATGGTGCAAGTGCCTTCGGTGGCGGCGGGGGACTCCTCGTAGCGCTTCTTGCCCGTAACCGGGTCGAGTGCGCACTTCCACATGGCGTCCCAATCGAGCTTGCGGCGTGCCTGGCCCATCTTGTCGTCCATGTCGCGGGCGTGCGGCACCTTCTTGGCGATATCGGCGGCGTGCGCGGCAATCTTAGTGGCCATGAGGCCGTCGAGCACGTCCTGGGCGTTAGGCAGGCATAGGTGCTCGGCCGGCGTCACGTAGCACAGGAAGTCGGCGCCGGAGCTCGCGGAGATGGCGCCGCCGATGGCTGCGGTGATGTGGTCGTAGCCCACGCCGATATCGGTCACCAGCGGCCCCAGCACATAGAACGGGGCGTTGTGGCACAGACGCTTCTGCAGCTTCATATTGGCGGCGATCTCGTCGAGCGCCATGTGACCCGGGCCCTCGACCATGACCTGGACGCCGGCGGCCCAAGCACGCTTGCACAGCTTGCCCAGTTCGATCATCTCGGCAGTCTCGGTGGCGTCGTTGGAGTCGTAGAGACAGCCCGGGCGGCAGGAGTCGCCGAGCGAGATCGTTACGTCGTACTCGTGGCAGATTTCGAGCACCTCGTCGTAGAACTCGTAGAAGGGGTTCTCGTTACCGGTGACTTCCATCCAGCCAAACAGCAGCGAGCCGCCGCGGCTGACGATGTTCATGAGGCGGCCGGTCTCCTTGAAGGTCTTGATGACCGATTTATTGATGCCGCAGTGGATGGTCATAAAGTCCACGCCGTCTTCGGCGTGTGCACGCACGACCTCGAGCAGATCGTCCTTGGTCAGCTTGACCAGCGGCTTTTCCATGTAGCCGATGGCATCGTACATGGGGACGGTGCCTACCATGAGCGGCGTCTCGTCGATGAGCTGCTGGCGGAACTGGCGCGTCTTGCCCGAGTTGGAGAGGTCCATGATGGCGTCGGCGCCAAAGTCCTCGGCGATCTTGACCTTCTTCCATTCCTCAGCGGCGTCGGCCTTGTCGCCCGAGATGCCCAAGTTCACGTTGACCTTGGTGGACAGGCCCTCGCCGACGCCAAAGGCACGCATGCCCTTTTTGATATGCACGATGTTGGCGGGGATGGCGATGCGGCCGTCGGCCACGCGTTCGCGAATGTACTCGGGGTCGCGATGCTCGCGCTCGGCGACTTCCTTCATCTGCGGTGTGATCTGCCCGGCGCGGGCGAAGTCGATTTGCGTGACGAGCTTGGGCTCGGTCTGTGTGCTCATTGGCACGGCTCCCTTCGTTGGCATTACCCATATCAGGTTTGCGGGTCAGGGCGGGCGCGCCCAGTCTCAGCCTGCCGTCTTGTCCTGCAAGCTCCCCGTTATGTCATGGGCTCAAGTATAGCCTGAATGGGTACGATTGGCCTAACAAGCGTGCCCGTGGGGAGGCGTACATGGAAGACAAGCATCTATATCGAGAGACACAATGGGACGTATCGGCCGAGGAGGGCCGTGCACACCATGGGTTGGTCGCGATTGGCTTTGCGGTGCTTGCCGTGCTGGTGATTGCCTTTTGGATTTGGACGTTTGGCGGTCGCGGCGGCGCCGCCTGGGAGTTTGAGGCCGACGAGGGCCTGCCGATTATGACGGTGAGGAGTACTGGCGGTAATGCCAATACGCTCGCCGTTCCGGGCGATTATTGGTACCCGTGCGATGAGTTTGTGCAGTTGCAGCTGAGTGGTGGGTCTATTCCTGGTGAGGAAATCGAACGCGTGACGTATGATGCGACGTTCAAAACGTTGACGGTGAAGCTCAAAGATCAAGGGGATGTGCCCACGACGATGGATATCGCGCTGACGGAATGGCGCCTGGAGCCCCCGTCGGGTGTTGCGGTGTCCGAGGTCGAGCACGTCAAGATTGTCTATCAGGACGGTTCGACAAACGGGATTGCAAAGGCCGACGGTCTAGCTGAATAGGTGTCGAGCCTAGCAGCCAATTCATAAAAGTTGCGGTGGAATAGTTCCTGATTGTGCGAAAAAGGCTCAAATAGGAATTATTCCACCGCAAGTTATATAGAGAAGGCTGAGCGGGTCAGTGTTGGGTGCCGGCTCTAGAGCATCTGTTCGTTGATGAACACGAGGGTGCCTAGGTATGAGAGCTCGGGGACGTGGCGATAGCCGATGTTGAATGCGGTAAGTTCGCTTGCATCCTCGAGCTTGTTTTCTGCCATCCACCGCGCCATGGAGCCGCGCGCCTTTTTGCTGGCGGTCGACCGTTGGATGGGCTTCCCGTTGCGGATACCCTCGCCAAAGAGGCATGTGACGGCCGTGGCGTCGCCCGCGAGGTGGGGCAGAACGGCTTTGGCATACTCTACGCTGGCGAGGTTGACGATCGTGGTGTTTGAGCCTGCCGGGGCGATAGCCCGCGCGAGCTTGTCGCTCCAAAACGCGTAGAGGTCTCGGGCATCGTCAACGGCGAGCTTCGCGCCCATCTCCAGCCGATACGGTTCGACGGCATGAAAGGGACGAACGCACCCGTAGAGGCCGGAGAGGATCCACAGATGGTCTTGCAGCCATGCGAGCTGCGCGGAATCCATCACCTCGGGTGCCATGCTCTGGTATTGAATGCCGTGATAGGACATGACGGCAGGGGAGAGGTGGCGAGCGAGTGCGGGATTGTCGAGATCGCCGCTTTTCAGGATGGGCCCGAACTCATGCAGGGTGTTGAGGCAAGGCCCCAGCAGTTTGTCACTCACGTTCCACAGCGCCTGCAGGCCGCCGCTGCCTTCATTCCGCTCGATATCTAGCAGTGCGCGGTGGAGGCGAGCCGTCTCGCGCACAAAGGGTGGGATGCCCAGGACTTCAAAAGCATCTTGGGCCGCGCGCATCTGCTTGGCGGGCGAAATGATGACCTGCAGCATGAACTCTCCTCTGCCAAAAAAAGTTGCGGTGGAATACGGTCTGTTTTGGCCGTTTATGGGCCAGTTTAGTCCGTATTTCACCGCAACTGATGAAGGGTTGGTTAGGCTCGCTCGATGAAGGCCTTGTAGCCGCGGTAGGCCTCGTAGATATCGGCCTTGTTGGCGACCTCCCACAGGGCGTGCATGGACAGGACGGCAACGCCGGAGTCGATGACGTTCATGCCATACTTGGCCATGATGTAGGCAATGGTGCCGCCGCCGCCCGCGTTGACGCGACCGAGCTCACAGGTCTGGAAGTCCACGCCGGCCTCGTCCATGATGTCGCGGACGAGGGCCACGTACTCGGCATCGGCGTCGTTGGAGCCGCCCTTGCCGCGGCTGCCCGTGTACTTGTTAAAGCACAGGCCGCGACCCATAAAGGCCGCGTTCTTGGTCTCGAACTTGCCGGCATAGCCCGGGTCGAAGCCGGCGGACACGTCGGAGGAGAGCATGCGGCTGCGGGCGAGTGCGCGGCGCAGGGCCAGCGGACTATCCTCGCCGGCGAGCGTCATGATCTCGGCGACGGTGTTCTCGAAGAAGCGGCTCGTCATACCGGTGGCACCCACGGAGCCGATCTCCTCCTTGTCGACGATGAGCGTGATGCTCGTGCGCTCCACGTTGGCGACGTCGATCTGGGCGAGCATGGAGGGGTAGGCGCAGACGCGATCGTCGTGGCCATAGCCCAAAATCATGGAGCGGTCGAGGCCCATGTCGCGGGCGGGGCCGGCGGGCACGACCTCGATCTCGGCGGAGAGGAAGTCCTCCTCCTCGACGTCGTACTGCTCCTTGAGGATGTCCAGGAACATCTGCTTGACGGGCTCCTTGGGGGCGTCCTTGTCGTCCCCATCGAACTTGACGGGACGACCGCCCACGATCACGTCGAGGATCTCGGCATCGACGGCGTCCTTGGCAGGCTTGGACATCTGCTCGCTCGAGAGGTGGATCAGCAGGTCGGAGATGGTAAAGACCGGGTCGTCCGCCTTGTCGCCGATATTGATGTCGACGGTGGTACCGTCCTTTTTGCAGATGACGCCCACGAGTGCGAGCGGGGAGGCTACCCAGTGGTAGCTCTTGACGCCGCCGTAGTAGTGCGTGTCGAGGTAGGCCATGTCGCCGGCCTCGAAGGCGGGATTCTGCTTAAGGTCCAGGCGCGGCGAGTCCACGTGGGCGCCCAGGATGTTAAAGCCCTGCTCGAGCGGGGCGGTGCCCAGGTTGACGAGCATAAGGTCCTTGCCGTGGTTGGCGGCGTACACCTTGTCGCCTGCCTTGAGCTCGCGGCCCTCGGCGATCACGGTCTCCAGGTCGACGTATCCCGCCTCCTCGGCCATCTTGATGCCGGTCTTGACGCACAGGCGCTCGGTCTTGTTCTCGCTCAAAAACTGCTTATAGCCGCGGCAAAGCTCCTCGAGCTCCTCGACTTGCTGTGGCGTGTACTTTTTCCATGCGCAGGGACGCTCCATGACGCAGGCTCCTTTCGGATCGATCGTGCTGGTTGATGTACCGTGAGCCATCGTATCACGCGCGGGCTCGCGGCGGCAGGGGAGCTTGATGTACAGTGGTCGCGGGGCGGGGAGCGTGTAAACTGGTGTGAGCAAACCGTGCCCAGCCCAAAGCGAGGTATTCAATATGTCTGACAAGCGCCGCACCTTTGCCGTTATCGACGGCAACTCGCTCATGCATCGCGCCTTCCACGCCGTGCCGCCGACCATGAACGCGCCGGACGGTCGCCCCACCAACGCGATCTTTGGCTTTCTGAACATGTTTCTCAAGATGATCGACGCCTTTAACCCCGACGGTGTGGTCGTGGCGTTTGACAAGGGCAAGCCGCGCGTACGCATGGAGATGCTGCCGCAGTATAAGGCGCAGCGCCCGCCCATGGATCCCGATCTGCACGCGCAGTTTCCGATGATCAAGGAGCTGCTCACGGCGCTCAACGTGCCGATTCTGCAGTCCGAGGGCTGGGAAGGCGACGATATCCTGGGAACCATGGCGCGCCTGGGTGAGGAGGCAGGCTGCGACATGCTGCTGGTGACCGGCGACCGCGACATGTATCAGCTTGTGACCGAGCACGTCAACGTGGTCTCGACCCGCAAGGGCCTGTCCGACGTAGCGATTATGACGCCCGAGAGCGTGGATGACCTGTATCACGGCATTACGCCGGCGCTCGTGCCCGATTTTTACGGCCTGAAGGGCGATACGTCGGACAACATTCCCGGCGTACCGGGCATCGGTCCCAAAAAGGCGAGTGCGCTTATTGCGCAGTACGGCAGCTTGGACGAGGTCATCGCGCATGCTGACGAGGTCAAGGGCAAGATGGGCGAGAACCTGCGTGCTCACATCGACGACGCGCTGCTGAGCCGCAAGGTTGCGACCATTCGCACCGATGCGCCTGTCGAGCTCGACTTTGACGCGACGTCCTTCCCGGCGTTTTCTGCTGATGAACTGTCCGCGGCACTGGGCGCACTCGGCATTACGGCCATGCAGAACCGTTTCTTGGCATTGATCGGTGGCGAGGGTGGGGCTGCGGCCGCTGCCAGCACATTTGAGATTCCCCCCGTTATGCGTGCTGCCGCTGGCGATGCCGAGGCGCTCGCTGCTGCTGCCGACGAGATCGCTCGCGCGATCGAGGCAGGCGAGTGGATTGCCGCCGTGGTGGACGATGACAAGGAGGAGGGCGCGCTTTTTGGCCTGACGCGCACGCTGTGGCTGACGACGTCCAAGGGGCTGCTTGCGCTTGAGGAGGGCGAAGGCGGTACCACTGCCGCGGTCGATGGCTTCAACTTCGCCCACGGCGTGATCGCCGGCGTGCTTGCGCGCCTGTTTATGGAGGGCCGCGTGGCGAGCCCGGATATGAAAGCACTGCTGCATGAGCTTTCGCCCATCGACTCTTCCGAGCTTGAGCTCATGGATCCGCTGGCAGTCGATTCCACGCGCATCTTCGATACCGTGGTTGCCGCCTACCTGTTGGATTCCGACCGCTCCGAGTTTGACGAGGCGTATCTGGCCGATACCTATCTGCAGATGGCGCTGCCTGCGGCGCGCGGTGCAGAGGGTGCCGGTGAGGACGCTCCGGCGCCTGCCGCCCGTACGGCGGCCCTGACGCTGGCGCTCGTGGCGCCTTTGCGCGAGTGCATGGCCCGCGAGAATGCCGTCAACGTGTTCGATGGCATCGAGATGCCGCTCGTTCCGGTACTTGCCAAGATGGAGCGCGCGGGCATGCTCGTGGACCCCGACCGCCTGCACAGTCTGTCCGAGGGCTTGGCGACCCAGATTACCGAGGTCGAGCGCAGCATTCGCGACCTGGCGGGTGATGAGACGTTTAACATCGGTAGCCCTATGCAGCTCTCGCACGTGCTGTTTGACGTTATGGGGCTTCCGACCAAGGGCCTCAAAAAGACCAAGCGCGGCTACTATTCGACCAACGCCAAGGTGCTGAGCGATCTTGCCCGTGACCACGAAATCGTGCGCCTGATCTTGGATTGGCGTGAGAAGTCCAAAATCAAGTCCACCTATCTGGACACGCTGGGCCCGCTGCGCCGCGGTGACGGTCGCGTGCACACCACGTACAACCAGACCATCACGGCAACGGGTCGTCTGTCCTCGAGCGACCCGAACCTGCAGAACATCCCGACGCGCTCTGAGCTGGGCCGTACCGTCAAGACGGCGTTTTCGGCAGGCGAGGGAAGCGTCTTTTTGGCGGTGGACTACTCGCAGATCGAGCTGCGTCTGCTGGCGCATCTCTCGGGTGACGAGCACCTGGTGCGCGCCTTTAACGAGGGCGAGGACTTCCATGCCGAGACGGCAGCGCGCGTGTTTGGCGTGCCGGTGTCCGAGGTAACGCCCGACTTGCGCAGTCGCGCCAAGGCCGTGAACTTTGGCATCGTGTATGGTCAGCAGGCCTATGGCCTGTCGCAGTCGCTGCATATCTCGATGGCCGAGGCGCGCGACATGATCGACCGCTACTACGAGGCCTACCCGGGCGTGCGCACGTTCCTCGACAACGTGGTGGCACGTGCCAAGCAGACGGGCTACGCCGAGACCATGTACGGCCGCCGTCGTCATATTCCGGAGCTCAAGGCCAAAAACCCGCAACTCCGCGGCTTTGGCGAGCGCACGGCCATGAACCACCCCATGCAGGGCACCGCCGCCGACATCATCAAGATCGCGATGGCCCGTGTGAGCCGCCGTCTGGAAGAAGAGGACTTTGCCGCCCACATGATCCTGCAGGTACACGACGAACTGGACTTTGAGTGCCCGGTCGAAGAAGTCGAACGCCTGACCGCCATGGTTCAAGACGTCATGGAGCACGTAGTAGACCTCCGCGTACCCCTAATCGCCGAAGCCAGCACCGGCATAACCTGGGCCGACGCCAAGTAAGGGTACACCCACAACTCCAAAGTAACCAAAACCAGAAGGGGGCTCCTTGCCAACAAGGAGCCCCCTTCATTCCAAATAATCAGCCAAGTATCTAGACGCCAAGACGCCATCTTGGCGGCAGGTAAGTCAACGTAGCCATGCCCGGGGCCGGCCGTTTGATTTTTGTAGATTCCGCACGAGCCGAAGAGCACTTAATGTGCTCTTCGAGCGAGCCCAGGACCTGACCGAGCAAAAATCAAACGGCCGGCCCCGGGCATGGCGACGAGATGGATTAACGAGCCGCCAAGATGGCGTCGATGAGCGTCAGTACGCCCCCGTCGTTGTTGCTCGGAATGCGCCACTTAGCATGCGCGTTCATATGCTCCTCGGCATTGTCCACGATAAAGCTATGTCCGACACGCTCCAGCATGGGGATATCGTTGTAGGTGTCGCCCACGGCGGCGGCGTCGGCGATATCGATCCCGAGCTGCTCGCACAGGTGCGCGACGCCAGAGCCCTTGTCGACACCCAGGTTCATAAAGTCGATCCACTCACGGCCCGCATTGGTGACATAGAGTTGGTCCGAGAATGCCGGGCTGTAGTCCTCGCGGAATGCGGGCTCGGCATCATAGGCGGGGAAGAAGATCGAGATCTTGTTGGACTCGATATCAATGCCCTCAAAGCTGTCGACGTAGTTGATTGTGTTGTAGTAGACGCTGATCTCGTCGTGGTATTGATGGTCGCGGGCAAGCACGTAGAACTCGTCGAAGCAGCACAGGACGGGGACGGCGCGAGGATCCTCCGAGGCGCGGTTCAAGACCTGCTGGTACAGCTCCACGTCGATAACGCTCTTATAGATATAGCTGCCACGATAGATCACGCATGCGCCGTTGTCGGGACAAAAGGCGAGGCGGTTCTTGATGCCCTCGAACATCTCTTCGAGCTTGGGGGCGGGACGTCCGCTGGCGGGGCAGAATACGATGCCGGCTTCGGCGAGCTTGTCCAGGCGTTCGTCAAGGCCTTGCGGCAGCACGCGCTCGTCGGTCAGCAGCGTCTTGTCCATGTCGACGGCGATGAGCTTAATGTTTCCGATATTGGCGTCCGATTCGTAAGTTTGCATAAAAGCGAGCCTTTCGTTTCGAGATTGTTTCAGACGTTATAACCATTAACTCGTAGTCGGGCGTATTTTCGCAGGATTGGCGCGCGTTTGCATCACCATTCACAAAGTAATGAAAAAACTTTTCAGAAATTTGAAGTTGTCGCTTGTGTCGCGGGCACTTTAGCGTAATATAGCGACCATCGAAAACGGAGACGGAAAAACAACCGCTTACCGAAGAAAAGGTACCGTTTACGATATTAGAATTGCGCCCGGCGATAGGTGAAAGGAGAGGCAGATGCAGTTCGTAAAGATCATCACTACTGCAGACAATGCCATCCGACGCCAGCGCGCAATTTCCCGACGACGATAACAATCGTCTCTGTCCGCATGGGGCGAATTGCCTCAACAGAGTCATTTTGAGGTCGTTGGGTTTTAGCACGACATTGCTGCATGTTTCTAGGGCATGTATGTGCTGATTTTTGCTATTTAACCTGATATTGCACGGTATATGACCTTGAAATGACTTGCAACTGACCGATGTTCTAACTAGCTACCAAGGGCGAAAGGAAACAGCCATGAGCAAGGAAAAAGTCGTTCTCGCATATTCCGGTGGTCTTGATACATCCGTATGTGTCAAGTGGCTCCAGGACGAGAAGAATCTCGATGTCGTTTGCGTCTGCGGCAACGTGGGCCAGGAAGAGACCGGACTGGATGCCAAGAAGCAGAAGGCGCTCGACCTGGGCGTTCTCGATTGCCAGGTGCTCGACCTGCGCGACGAGTTCTCCGATGAGTTCCTGACCAAAGCCATCGCCGCAAACTCCATGTACGAGAATAAGTATCCGCTGCTCTCCGCCCTGTCTCGCCCGCTGCTTGCCAAGAAGCTTGTTGAGGTCGCCCACGAGTTTGGCGCGACCTACGTCGCCCACGGCTGCACTGGCAAAGGTAACGATCAGGTCCGTTTTGAGGCCGCCGTCAAGGCCCTCGACCCCGAGCTCAAGGTTATCGCCCCGGTTCGCGAGTGGGACCTGAAGTGCCGTCCCGACGAGGTCGCCTATGCCCACGCCCACAACGTGCCGGTTCCCGAGGGTGCCAACGACAACCCCTACTCCATCGACGACAACCTGTGGGGTCGCGCCATCGAGTGCGGTCACCTGGAGGACCCTTGGAATGAGCCGCTCGATGACGCTTGGGTTATGACCAAGAACCCCGAGGACACGCCTGACACCCCGACCTATACCGAGATCGAGTTTGAGGCCGGCAAGCCTGTCGCCGTCGACGGCAAGAAGATGAAGCTCTCCGAGATCGTCATCGCCCTCAACAAGATTTCGGGCGACAACGGCTTTGGCCGTCTTGACCTGGTCGAGGATCGTCTGGTGGGCCTCAAGAGCCGCGAGTGCTATGAGGTTCCCGGCGCCCTGACGCTCATCACCGCCCACAAGGCGCTCGAGGACATCTGCGTCGAGGGCGACCTGCTCAAGACCAAGATCAAGCTCGAGCAGGATTGGGCCACCGCCGTGTACAACGGCCAGTGGTACAGCCCGCTCAAGAACGCGCTCGACGCCTTTATGGCCGATACCCAGAAGTTCGTGACCGGCACTGTCCGTCTGAAGTTCTTTAAGGGCAACTGCCATGTCGTCGGCCGCAAGAGTCCCTTCAGCCTCTACGACTACGGCCTGGCTACCTACGACCGCGACACCACGTTTGACGAGAAGGCCAGCGCCGGCTTTATCGAGATCGATACGCTGTCGCTCAAGACGTGGGCAAAGGTCCAGGGCCCCAGCTCTGCTGCTGCCCAGGCCTAGCGCCTCCTTCCCTTGGTATCCGCGCGGCCCATCCGCGTGATACATAACGGGCGCACGGGGTCCCTACCTTTCGTTATGCTTGCTGACACTTCTTAACATCGGTGGCCCCTACGTTCCGCCCGCATATATGATGCCGCGTCTGCGGCTGAGTCCGAGCCCCGCCGGGGTTGTCCGGCGGGGCTCCTTCTATCAATTTGGCGGCTCTGTGCCTATACATATGAGGAGTATCCATTATGTTCAATGCTATCGCGCATGCTTTGCTTGCCCTCGCGCCCGAGTTCGATGCTGTAAGGGTCGAGGACGTTCCTATGAGCCTGAAGGCCTGGATCGATGGTTCGCAGGGCAACATCCGGAGGGAGACGTTGGGCGCCAAGTGCATGGTGCGTCACTTCTTTGCAAATTAGCCACATGGCCCCGCGCGCGGCAGGGAGTGTGTAAAACTAGCGGTTGATAAATCGCTTTAGCGACAGGGCACATTGCTTTGGACGCTTGTTTTGGTATTTGGAGAAAGGAGACGGTTCCATGGCTCTTTGGGGCGGTCGTTTTGAGGCGGGCGTGGCCGAGGTCACGCAGGAGTTTGGCGCGTCGCTGCCGGTCGACAAACATCTCTATAAGCAGGATATCGCCGGCTCTAAGGCGCATGCCAAGATGTTGGCCGCCCAGGGCATCATCAGTGCCGAGGACGAGCAGGCGATTGCCAAGGGCCTGACCGGAATCGAACAGGATATCGATGCCGGCAACTTTACCTTCGACATCAACGATGAGGACATTCATATGTCCATCGAGAGCGAGCTGACGCGTCGCATCGGCGAGGCTGGCAAGCGCTTGCATACTGGGCGTTCGCGCAACGACCAGGTGGCGACCGATACGCGCCTGGGCGTCAAGGCGCTGGCCAAGGAGCTCATGGAGGCCAATCTTGAGCTGCGCCATGTGCTGGTGGATGCGGCCAAGAAGTACGACAAGGTGATTCTGCCGGGCTACACGCACATGCAACATGCTCAGCCCGTGCTGCTGTCGCATCACCTGCTGGCGTATTCCTGGATGTTCGCGCGCGACTTTACGCGTTTGAAGGCCGCCTTTGATGCTGCCGACAACTGCCCGCTGGGTGCCGCTGCGCTTGCCGGTACGAGCTATCCGCTCGATCGCCAGATGACGGCTGCCGAACTTGGCTTTGCGGGCGTGATCCCCAACTCGCTCGATGCCGTTTCCGACCGTGATTTTCTGCTCGATCTGCATTACGCCGGATCCGTCATGGCGATGCACCTGGCGCGTCTTTCCGAGGAGATCGTACTGTGGTCGAGCTCCGAATTTGGCTTTATCACGCTTTCCGACTCGTACTCCACTGGCTCGTCCATCATGCCGCAGAAGAAGAACCCCGACTTTGCCGAGCTTATCCGCGGCAAGAGCGGTCGCGTGTACGGCAACCTGGTGCAGCTGCTGGTAACCATGAAGGGCCTGCCGCTTGCTTATAACAAGGACTTGCAGGAGGACAAGGAGGGCGCGCTCGATACCGCCCATACGCTCATGCAGTGCCTGTCCGTTATGGCCGGAATGATTTCGACTTGGACCGTCAACGAGGATGCCATGGCGCGCGAGTGCGGCGTGGGGCACCTTGCCGCCACCGATGTTGCCGATTACCTGGCCAAGCGTGGCCTGCCGTTCCGCGAGGCACATGCCGTGGTGGGCCATCTGGTCCTGATGTGCGAGAAGCGCGGCTGCAATCTTGAGGACCTGCCGTTTGAGGTGTTCCAGGAGGCAAGCCCGCTCTTTGAGCGCGACATTACCGAGGCGCTCGATATCCCGTCGATTGTCGCCGCGCGCACGACCGAGGGCGGCACCGCTCCTGCCGCCGTTGCCGTGCAGTTGCAGCGTGCCGAGGCACAGCTCGTGGCTGACGAGGGCGTGTTTGGATCGCTGACCAAGGTCGTCGAGATGGGTCACGGGGCAAAGTAGAGGTTTGGCTGAAGCCGTTTTGGCCATGTATTGATAAATCGTTTTCGCTTTACGGGCGCCTGCTGATGTGGGAGCCCGTATTTTGTTGCTATGGGGGAGGGGCTTGTCGAGAACTTCTGTAGGACCTTTGGGCAGGTTGTGAAGGGGATACGTTCGCGGGCGGCAACCGACCGCCTGCTCTGTTCGGCGCAGTTGATGGGCGGTCGGATGGTACTCTAATCGGGCTTCGAAACAGGAGTGACACATATGGAGCGCTTTAATAAATTGCAACGTTTCAATAAACAGCTTTTTGTTTAACTGCAGCTAAAACTCTGTTACGATGCAGTCCAGGCGGGTGCCGGAATGGGACTTGGGCACGCGCGAACCTACTTGAAAGGCTACTTTTATGGCTATCGAGAAGACCTTCATCATGATTAAGCCCGACGCCGTGCGCGACCGCAAGATCGGCGAGATCGTTGCTCGCATTGAGCGCAGCGGCCTTGTCATCGAGCGCATGGAGATGACCACGCTCGAGCGCGCTACCGTCGAGGAGCACTACGCCCATCTGGCCGACAAGCCCTTCTTTGGCGGTCTCTGCGACTTTATGACGAGCGGTCCGGTCGTCAAGATGGTCGTTTCCGGTCTCTCCGCTGTTGCTAAGATGCGCACCCTCATGGGCGCTACCAACCCGCTTGAGGCTGCTCCTGGTACCATCCGCGGCGACTTTGCCGTCGATGTCAACGCCAACGTGATCCACGGCTCCGACTGCCTGGAGAACGCCGAGATTGAGATCAAGCGCTTCTTTGGCTAAACCAGCTTTGACTCCTTAAAGCTGTTAGCGTGTGGCTTGGGCGCCGCGGAACTCCATCCGCGGCGCCCTTTTATTCCAAAATCTATGCAGGGGCCCGCTCGGACATGTGTTCCGAGCGGGCCCCTGCTGTTAGCTTGTGGCACTGAATAGTTTAGGCTTCGTCGACGATCTTAAGGGCGCGCGTGTGATCGATCTCGTTGAGGAGGTTAACGCGACGCTCGTGACGACCGCCCTCAAACTCGGCGTCGAGCCACTCGTCGACGATCATCTTGGCGAGCTCGGAGCCCACGACGCGGGCGCCAAAAGCGAGCACGTTGGTATTGTTGTGCATGCGGGAGAGCTTGGCGCTGAAGGGCTCGGAGCACACGACGGCGCGTACGCCCTCGACCTTGTTGGCAGCCAGGCTGATACCGACGCCGGTGCCACAGATCAGGATGCCTAGATCGACGTCGCCGTTGGCAACGGCCTTACCCACCTTGTAGCCGGCGATGGGGTAGTCAAAGCTCTCGGAGGTGTCGGTGCCAAAGTTCACGACCTCGCAGCCGCGCTCCTTCAGGTGCTCGGAGATGATGTTCTTGAGCTCGACGGCGGCGTGGTCGTTACCGATACCGATCTTCATGGATAGTTCCTCTCTGGTCTGTGCGGCGAGATTGCTAAAGGTTTTACCGCGTTCGACTGCATGATAGCGCGACTTTTGTGTAAACGCTTGGGCGTTTTTTGGTCAAACGCTTTAGCATGCAACAAGACCGGTTTCTCATGAATGAATGCCGTCAGTTTGCGCCTGAATGCCGTCTACCGGAACCTGGGTTGCGGTTTTTGATGCATTGTTATCAAATAAAAGAGCTAATTATTATTGAGAGCCCAGCCCGTTATACAAGTAGGAGATACCTATGCCTGCCGATTCCCTTCGTGATGCCGCGTTTTGCGATGTTTTGAACCGCGAACTTGTTTGTGCACTCGGCTGCACCGAGCCCATTGCCGTTGCTTATGCAGCGGCGCTGGCGAGCCAGACGCTCGGTTGCGAACCCGATCATATGGATGTTGCCTGCTCGGGCAACATCATCAAGAACGTCAAGAGCGTGACTGTGCCCAACTCGGGCGGTATGCACGGTATTGAGGCCGCGGCCGTGCTGGGTGCCGTGGGCGGCGACGCCAAGAGCGCGCTCGAGGTGCTCGAGAGCGTCGATGACGCGGACCGCGCCCGCGTGGCCGAGCTGCTTGCCGATGCGGACTACTGCGATGTGTCGCTTGTCGAGGGTGTGCCCAACCTCTACATCAAGGTGACTGCGACGGCCGGGGGCCATACCGCGGTCGTCGAGATTACCGATCACCACACTAATGTCACGTGCCATACGCTCGACGGTATTCCGGTATGCGGTAAGTCGGCGGGGGAGTGCGCCGCCTGCGCCGAGCGCGTGGTGGCCGAGCGTGCGGCAGATAACGCCGACACGCCCATGTCGATCGAGACCATCATCGACTTTATCGAGGATGGTGACATTGAGGACGCCCGCGCTGCCGTTGAGCGTCAGATTGAGCTGAATGGCGCGATCAGTGCCGAGGGTCTCGCGCACGCTTGGGGCGCCGAGGTGGGCCGTACGCTGCTGGGTGCTCGTGCCGATGACGTCGCCTGCCGCGCCCGTGCCCGTGCGGCCGCCGGGTCCGACGCCCGCATGAACGGTTGCGCGCTGCCGGTCGCCATTGTGTGCGGCTCGGGCAATCAGGGCATTACCTGCGCATTGCCCGTCATGGAGTATGCCGAGTACCTGCGTTGCGACCACGAGCGCCTGGTGCGCGCCGTGATGCTGTCCGATCTTATCGCCGTGCATATCAAGAGCTATATTGGTGCGCTTTCGGCGTTTTGCGGTGCTATTTGCGCTGCGTGCGGCGCCGGCGCTGCGATTACCTGGCTGTGCGGTGGCACGCGCGAACAGATTGGCGCGACCGTCTCGAACACGCTCGGTAACGTGGGCGGCATCGTGTGCGACGGCGCCAAGGCGAGCTGTGCCGCCAAGATCTCGGCTGCCGTCGATGCGGCGATTCTGGGCCATGATATGGCCATGCAGGGTCGCGGCTTCCGCGCCGGCGAGGGCCTGATCCAAGATACCGTTGAGCAAACAATCGCCAGTATGGGCTACGTAGGCCGCGTGGGCATGAAGGACACCGACATCGAGATCCTCAACATCATGATCGGCAAAACCCAGGTGTGCTAGTTACGCGGTTTTACCAAACCGCGTAACCAGTCGACGCTGCAAATGCCCCTAAGCGGCAATCTGCCTTTCAATCGTCGGGCATGGCCAGAAGGCCTATGCCCTCCTCTTTCAAGGCACATTGCTCGCTTAGGGGCATTTTCGCTGACTTGTGCTCAACCTGCGGCGATATTTGGTTTGGAGCGAGGGGTCCTACGACAGTTCGTCGGCTACTTGGTGTTCGTAGAAGGCTTCGATTACGGCGTTAAAGTCGCGGGCGAAGTCTTCCATGGTTCCGCGCCAGGTGGCTCGGCCGGGTTTTCCCTGGCCAACATAGGCAGTTTGAATGCCGCAGGCGGGACTGGGGAAGTCGCGCTTGGGATCGTTGCCCACCATAAGGACCTCGTGTGGCTCGAGCCCCATCACCTGAAGCTGCTCTAGATAGTAGGTGGCATCGGGCTTGCAGCGGGTGGCGTTTCCCATGTGCGTCACGAGTTCAAAGGGGGCGTCGGCCAGGTCGCCCCAACCCATGCGGCACTCGATGGCCCCCTGGGGAAAGCTGGGGTTGGTAAAGAGCGCGCAGCGCAGCCCTGCGTCCTGTACGGCCTGGAGCGCGGCGTGTGCGCCCGGCATGGCGTGGGCGTTAATGATATCGTCGTTCTTGTACGGAAGAACTTCGCGGTCATAGTAGGTAAACGCCTCGTAGATGAGGGGATCGGAGAGGCAGATCCCGCATCGGCGCTCGACCTCTTCTTGGTAAAACTCAAGATTGGTGCGGTTGTCCGTGCCGCTGCGGCGATTGGCGTTGAGGTCGACCAGGATGGTGCCGAGGCGCGCCATCGTGCCACCGCGGCTGCGGCGCCCGATATCCGCGAGCATCGAAGAGACATCCTTAAAATAGCGAAGGATGAACGCGTTGAGGTTGATGCTGAGAAGCGTTTCGTCCATATCGAAAACGACTGCTTTGAGCACGCGGGCACCTTTCTCGAAAAATCGATCTAGAATCGTTGGCTCCGGATACTTTACCCCAAAGCCGAATGCCTGGCTGGTTATCGTCAAGTTGCGGAGACGTGTGTTCATAAGATTACGAAAAAGTCTCCACACGAGTAAAAAATCGCAGTTCACGCTTGAAATCGAACTCATTTCCCCGTAACCTATACGAACGTGATTGCATAAGCGTCACATTAGTATCTGTCGGCTCCCGAGTGTTCCTAAACGTTGTGTGCTTGTCGCACCCTTCTGTAGGTCCTAGCAATCGGGGCCCCGTAGTTCGAAAGGGGTCCACCTTTGAGTGAGATTCAGAACTCGTCCATTTTCTCTCTTGACGATGTCAACGAGGAGGAGATGAACAACCTCATCGACGGTACGATTACCGACTTTGATGAGGGCGATCTCGTTAACGGCACTGTCGTTAAGATCGAGCATGACGAGGTGCTCGTTGACATCGGATTCAAGTCCGAGGGCGTTATCCCGGTCCGCGAGCTGTCCATCCGCAAGGACGCTAACCCTGCAGACATCGTTGCACTCGGTGATCCCATCGAGGCTCTGGTACTCCAGAAGGAGGACAAGGACGGTCGTCTGGTCCTGTCCAAGAAGCGTGCCGAGTACGAGCGTGCTTGGAACCGCATCGAGGAGAAGTTCAACTCCGGCGAGAACGTCGAGGGCGAGGTTATCGAGGTTGTCAAGGGCGGCCTGATCCTCGACATCGGCCTGCGTGGCTTCCTGCCCGCCTCCCTCGTCGACCTCCGTCGCGTCAAGGACCTCACCTCCTACATGGGCACCCGCATCGAGGCCCGCGTCATCGAGATGGACCGCAACCGCAACAACGTCGTCCTCTCCCGTCGCGTCGTGCTCGAGGAGTCCCGTAAGGCCGAGCGCTCCGAGATCCTGTCCAAGCTCAAGTCTGGCATGCGTCTCCAGGGCACCGTTTCCTCCATCGTCGACTTCGGCGCCTTCGTCGACCTCGGTGGTATCGACGGCCTCATCCACATTTCCGAGCTCTCCTGGAACCACGTCAACCATCCTTCCGAGGTTGTCAAGGTCGGCCAGGAGGTCGAGGTCGAGGTTCTCGACGTCGATCTCAACCGCGAGCGCATCTCCCTGGGTCTCAAGCAGACCACCGAGGATCCGTGGCGCGCACTGGTCAAGAAGTACCCCGTCGGCGCTATCGTCGAGGGCACTGTGACCAAGCTTGTCCCGTTCGGCGCTTTCGTCGATCTGGGCGAGGGCATCGAGGGCCTGGTGCACATCTCCGAGATGGCCAACAAGCACGTCGATCAGCCTTCTCAGGTCACCCACGTGGGCGACAAGGTTCAGGTCAAGGTCATGGAGATCGACCTCGACCGTCGTCGTATCTCCCTGTCCATGAAGTCCGCTGCTGAGACTCTGGGCGTCGAGATCGAGGTTACCCCGCTGCCTTCCGAGAAGAAGGACGAGGAGACCGACGCCGAGTAAATCGGTTTGACGATCACTTGTTTTAAGGGATCCGTCCGCAATGGACGGGTCCCTTTTTTGCATTTGCTGCTGAGGTGCGCGATGCTGCCCGGGCTGTCCACAGGCTATTGGGTTGTCAGTGCATGAAAAATGCCGACATCCCGCCTCGGGGAGGAGGCGGGAACACACCGAGTAGACGGAGGGGTGCGGAGCGCGGTCGCGTCTCGACTGACGACGTTGCCCATCGACAGGACCATTGTAGCGCATGGCGGTTCTTGGTTTATCGTGTCGAGCGTTTGCGTTGTGCCATTGCCTGCGGCAACGGTGTGTTACACTCTTGCACTGCTGAGTGGGCCAGACGGTCGCGCGATGTGCTGCTTGCAGCACGCGTGAGGAAAGTCCGGGCTCCAGAGGGCGGGATGCCGGCTAACGGCCGGGCGGAGTGATCCGACGGAAAGCGCCGCAGAAAAGAAGACTCCCACCTGCGCCGCAAGGCGTAAAGGGAAAAGCTGAAACGGTGGTGTAAGAGACCACCAGCGTCGTGGTAACACGGCGGCTTGGCAAGCCCCATCCGGAGCAAGCGCGAATAGGAACGCTATGGGCCGGCCCGGTCCGCGTTCGGGTAGCGTGCGTGGAACTGCACGGTAACGTGCAGACAAGATAAATGACCGTTCACGACAGAACCCGGCTTATCGGCCCACTCAGCACTTTGTTGACGCTGCGAACCCGTCAGCGCGGCAATCTGCCTTTCAAGCCTTCGGGCATGACCATAAGGTCAATGCCCTTGTCTTTCAAGGCACCTTGCTCGCGCTGACGGGTTCTCGCTGTTGGTGACGGTATCATTGGCGTTTCCGTTCTTGTTGGCGAGGTCAACGGTGCTGTCTTTGCCGTATTATTGAGGCTGTTTGTTGCTGCGCTTTATTTTGTTGAGGGGCTTTGTTGGACAGCTATTTTACTCTGCAATCGAATATTGAGGTTTCGGGCGAATTTGTGGACCGCAAGAGCCGGTTTATTGCCCAGCTGGTCCATATTGAGTCCGAGGATGAGGCGAATGCCTTTATCGAGACCGTTCGCAAACGTCATTACGACGCTCGACACAATGTTCCCGCGTGGATTTTGGTCGATGGACGCGAGCGTCAAAGCGATGACGGTGAGCCGAGCCGCACGAGCGGTATGCCGACGCTCGAGGTGTTGCGCGGCGCGGGGCTCAAAAATGTTTGCTGCGTAGTGACGCGCTATTTTGGTGGCACGCTGTTGGGGCCTGGTGGCTTGGTACGCGCCTATACCGCGGCGACGCAAGCGGCGGTGGCCGCGGCTCGGGAGGCCGGGCAGATCGTCGAGATGACGAGCGTCGTGCCTGTTGACGTGCATGTGGCCTATCCGCAGTATGAGCAGGTGCTTCGCTTGGCGCAGGATTCGGGTGCCAAGGTTTCGGATGCCGATTACGCGGATGCCGTGACACTTCACTTGGTGTTTAAGGCGGGGGAGCAGGAGTCTTTTTGCGCCAGGATGCGCGAGCTTATGGCGGGGCGCGAGGAGATCGAGGTCGGTGCTCCCGTATTTGCCGAGTTCTAACGGCGACGGCCGGCGTGCTTTTGGATGGATCCCAAGCGCGCCGGCCGTCGTTTTTCTGTGCTGCCGTTTACTCGGCGAGCTGCTTTAGTACATCACAGGCGATTTCGACGGCATCGTCGATGCAGCCGGGGCAGCTGCGAAGCGGACCCTTGTCCGATCCGATGCCCTTGAGCGTGCCGCAGACGGTCGTCGTGTTCTTCTCGCCAAAACGCTTGGCGATTTCGCGCGACAGTTTGTAGGTCTGGCCTTTGGTCTTGGGGTTTTCCATGCCGTCGCTCATCACAAAGCCCATGATGGCCACGGCGCCCGAGATGGCGCCGCAGGTTTCGGTCATGCCGCCCATGCCGGCGCCAAATCCCTCGGTGAGGGTAAAGGCGGTCTGGGGGTCGAGCCCGACGGCAGGTGCGAGCGTGCAGGCGACGGCCTGGGCGCAGTTAAAGCCACGGGCGTGGTATTCGGCAGCCTGAGCCTGACAGGCGTTGATGTCGAGCTGGGCCGTATCGATTTGCTTCATCGTTGTCTCCTTGTTCACGGTGTACCCGCCTATGGTACCCGTGACGGGGCATGTAATCATCGAGAGCTTCATGTATGCCTCGTTTTTATCTATCGAACAAATGCCCAAGGCTTGAGATAAATACCCCTGATCAATTTGTCCCTTAACCTACCTTGGGGATGGGTTGTGAGGGGTGCGGGGTAGCGGTATCGTGAACCGGATAAAACGTAACCCAGGCAAGGGAGCTAGATATGAGCGAGCAGACCATCGGTACTACATGTGTTCAGGGCGGCTATCACCCGGGAGATGCCGAGCCGCGCCAGGTGCCCATTTACCAGTCCACCACGTGGAAATACGACACGTCGGAGCACATGGGCAAGCTGTTTGACCTGGAGGAGTCTGGTTACTTCTACAGCCGTCTGCAGAACCCCACGTGCGATCTGGTTGCCGCCAAGATCTGCGAGATGGAGGGCGGCACCGCTGCGATGCTCACGAGCTCGGGCATGGCTGCGAACTTCCTCGCGATCTTTAACGTGGCCGGTGCCGGCGATCACGTGGTCGCGAGCTCTGCCATCTATGGCGGTACCTACAACCTGCTCGCCCATACTATGGAGCGCATGGGTCTGACCTGCACGTTCGTTGCCCCCGACTGCACCGACGAGGAGCTCGAGGCAGCCTTTGAGCCCAATACCAAGCTCGTCTTTGGCGAGACGATCGCCAATCCCGCCCTTGCCGTGCTCGATATTGAGCGCTTTGCCAAGGCCGCGCATGACCACGGCGTGCCGCTGATGGTCGATAACACCTTCCCGACGCCCGTGATGTGCCGCCCCTTTGAGTGGGGCGCCGACATCGTTACGCACTCCACCACCAAGTACATGGATGGACATGCTGCCTACCTGGGCGGCGTGATCGTCGACCACGGCCAGTTTGACTGGATGGCCCATGCGGACAAGTTCCCGGGTCTCACCACGCCCGACGAGAGCTACCACGGCGTGACCTATGCCGAGAAGTTCGGTCGTGAGGGCGCCTTCATTACCAAGGCAACCGCTCAGCTCATGCGCGACCTCGGCCCCATGCAGAACCCTCAGGCGGCCTTCTTCTTGAACAGCTCGCTCGAGAGCCTGCATGTGCGCATGCCGCGTCATTGCGAGAACGGCCTGGCCGTTGCCAAGTTCCTGCAGAGTCATCCCAAGGTACGCTTCGTGAGCTATCCGGGCCTGGAGGGCGATAAGTACTACGACATCGCTCAGAAATACATGCCCAACGGTACCTGCGGCGTTGTGAGCTTTGGCTTTAACGGTGGTCGCGCGGCGGCCGAGGCCTTTATGAAGAGCCTCAAGCTCGCCCAGATCGCCACGCACGTGGCCGACGCCCGCACTTGCTGCCTGCATCCCGCTAATGCCACACATCGCCAGATGAACGATGAGGAGCTCATCGCCTGTGGCATCTCCGCCGACATGGTGCGCCTGTCGTGCGGCCTCGAGGACACGGCCGACTTGATTGCCGACCTTGAGCAGGCACTCGAGCAGTGCTAGGCTAGCTCCGTACAAGGCGCCGATGCTGGCAGAAAGCTTCGGCGACCTTTCGTTCCGATTCCGTAGGCGGGACCCCAATCGCGGCAGTTTGCAGGCGATTGGGGCCCCGTTTTTGCGTTGCGCCACTCGAAAGGATGGATATGGAGAAAACCGCAGAGCAGCTGCGCCGCGAGCACATTGCCCTAGAGGGCGACACCCATGGCAAGAACAAGTGGGCGATTCTGTTTACCGTGCTCATCATGACGTTTATGGTGTGTCTGGATTCGACCGTCGTGACCGTGGCGCTGCCCGTGATGCAAAAGGAGCTGGGCGTGGGCCTCGATCGCATTCAGCTGGTGAGTTCGGTGTACCTGCTTGCGACATGCGTGGCTATGTTGCCGTTTGGCCGTCTGGGCGACGTGCGTGGCAAGGTGAATGTGTTCCAGCTGGGCGTCATCGTCTTTTCGGTCGGTTCGCTGCTGTGCGGCCTTTCGGCCTCGCTCGAGGTTCTTATCCTGGCACGCATTGTTCAGGGCATCGGTTGCGCGGCGGCCATGGCTAACAACATGGGTATCATCACCGAGTCGTTTCCGGCGCGCGAACGAGGCCGTGCCATGGGTATTCTCGCGACCTTTGTGGCCCTCGGCATGATGTGTGGCCCCGTGCTCGGCGGCATGCTGGTGGCAAGCTTTCCCTGGGAGAGTATCTTCCTCATCAACCTGCCTATTGGCATAATCTCGTTTATCGTGGGGCTCTACACGCTGCCGCATGTTAAGCCGGAGGCCGGCGAGCGCCCCATGTCCTTGATTGAGGCTACTCGTCGCTGCTTGGCAAATTCGGCCTTCACCATCAACCTTGCCTGCATGCTCATCGTGTTCGTTGGTATTGGCGCATCCGAGTTTATCCTGCCGTTCTATTTTCAGGACGCCCACGGCTTTGGTTCCGACATTTCCGGATTGCTCTTTTTGGCGCTGCCGATGGTGAATGCCTTTATCGGGCCGCTTTCGGGTACGGTTTCGGACCGCGTTGGCTGCGAGGGCCCCACGGCGGTCGGTCTGGGCTTGTACGTGTGCGGTCTCTTTGCGGTAAGCACGCTCGACGAGCACTCTTCTATCC
>NZ_JBCOIG010000002.1:0-49330 GCF_040926405.1 Collinsella aerofaciens | reverse complement strand
GGGTATTACGGCAGGTTCGCATATCCTCTATGGGCAGATGAGCGTGGCGATGGGCGAGGCCGTGACCAGTATTGTTGCAGGCCGTCCGGATGTGTTCCTGTTCGGCTTTCGCTCGGTGTTCTACGTGCTTATGGCTGTGGCCGCTGTGGGCTTTGCGCTCGCCATGGTGCGTTTGGTGAAGATGCGCGCCCGCCATTAGTGCGTTGGGAGGCTGTCTGCCACGATTTGCGTTGTCCCAAAAAGACTGGTTTGTGGTGCGATGCGGCTTGTGGGGCGGGCGGGGGTCGGTCCGTGGTAGACTATCGAACAACGTTTATTAATCGCGCGGTATCGTTGCCGCGAGAAGGGGTTGCGCCATGCAGGAGCTTGAGGATCGTATTCGCCATGACGGCATCGTAAAGGCCGGTAACGTCCTTAAGGTTGATGCCTTCCTCAACCACCAGTGCGACGTTGAGCTGTTCGACCACATGGGCGCCGAATGGGCCCGTCTGTTCGAGGGTGTCGAGATCAACAAGATCCTGACGATTGAGGCTTCGGGTATTGGTATGGCCTGCATCGCAGCTCAGCATTTTGGCGGCGTGCCGGTGGTCTTTGCAAAGAAGGCCCAGTCCATCAACCTTGACGGCGAGCAGTATGCCACGACCATCTATTCCTTTACCAAGCAGAAGGAGTACCCGGTCATTGTCGGCAAGCGCTTTCTGTCCGAGGGCGATAAGGTCCTGATTATCGACGACTTCCTGGCCAACGGCTGCGCGCTTGAGGGCCTTATTAAGATCTGCGAGGCTGCGGGTGCCGAAGTTGCCGGCATTGGCATTGCCGTTGAGAAGGGCTTCCAGGGCGGCGGCGATAAGCTCCGTAAACGCGGCTTCCGCGTTGAGAGCCTGGCCCGTATCGCCGATATGGACTGCGAGAACGGCGAGATCACCTTCGCCTAAGCGCGCAACACAAGCGATTGGTATGCGATGTGACAAAGGGACTGTCCCTTTGTCACATTTTTTGTATGAGGGGAGGTGCTGATATGGATGAGAACAAGATGGGATGGCGTGAGTATGCGCGCTATGCCGAGATGTCGGTCGAGGAGCTGGCGCGCGATTGCGAGGTACAGGTGTTTCGCGCGACGGGTCCGGGCGGGCAGGGCGTGAACACGACGGACTCTGCGGTGCGCATGAAACATGGGCCCACGGGGATTGTCGTGACGGCGCGTGAGAGCCGCAGCCAGTTTCAGAATCGCGCGAGCTGCCTGCGTAAGCTGCGCGCTGAGCTTGAGCGTCGCGGGCGTCCACCGCGTCGACGCGTAAAGACCAAGGTGCCTCAGCGCTCTCGCCAGCGCAGGCTTAATGACAAGCACTTCAACGCCATTAAAAAGGCCAACCGTCGCAAACCGGGCAGCGACGAATAGCCTCCTCATAAGTTGCGGTGAAATAGGGACTGTTTTGCGGCTTTAGATGCATAAACAGTCCCTATTTCACCGCAACTTAGGTGGGGTTAGCGGGTGGGGTGCCAGACGTGGAGGGCGCCGGCGAGGATGTCGACCTCGATGCGCGAGGCGACAACGGGCTCGCCGTCGGCCTGGATGGGGTAGTCGGGCTCCTCAAGGGTGAGCTCGGCATGGCGACAGCGGCACATGCGAACCGGTGGCAGCTTGGTATGGTGGCCATCTTTGGCCGAAAGGAACATGGGAAGCGCGACCGCGCGCGGAACGGGGCCGCAGGCGTAGCAGACGTCGAGTATGCCGTCGCACGGGTCGGCGTCGGGGCAGATGCGATAGCCCGAACCATAGGTGGGGCCCAGCTGAATCGCCATGATAATCGCCCGCACGCGCTCGGCGGGCGCACCGTCAAAGCTCACCGTCATGGGATAGTTGCGGTAGCGCAGGCCAAACTGCTCAAGGCCCGAGAGGGTGTAGAGCGGAGCGCCGGCGAGGCCCGTCTTTTTGCGCAGCTCGGTGGTGCCAAGGCCGATGGCGGCATCGATGCCGACCGAAAGCGTCTGGTCGTAGTACTCAACGGTAGCCTCGCCGCTGCCGCTCGCAGGGCTCCACGAGCGAATGCGCCCGATGTCCTGACGCTGCAGCTCGCAGGTGAGCAGCGCGCCAAAATCCTTACCGGAGAAATCGTCGATGCCGAGCGTTTGGGCAAAATCGTTGCCAGAGCCCACGGGTAGGACGGCAAGAGCGGGGCGGGCGTCCTCCTCTTGCGCCATAAGTCCGTTGACGACCTCGTGGATCACGCCGTCGCCGCCAAGAGCGATAACGGTGCGATAGCCCTCGACCTGTGCGGCCAGCTCCTTGGCGTGTCCCATGCGCTCGGTCAGCACCAGGTCAAACTGGGATGCGCGCGCGGTCATATCCAAAAAGCGTTGCAGGCGCTCGGCAACTTCGTGCGCCGCACCCGACTGGGCGGCTGGGTTGGCGATGATGAGCGTGCGGCCAAAATCAGTTGCGTGCATGGGGCGACTCCCGGCGTATGACGTGACGGTGCGGTCGCGCTCAGGTCGAATTGCCCCCGATTGTGGCTGCACGTCGAATACTTACGTCTACTCTATCAGGTCGTTGTGGCGCTCGATAGCATCCGCTACCGTACCGCCCTCATCTACAATAAGCGAACGGCGCTTGGGCGAGATGATGCGCTGGGCGGGGTACACGCCGCGGTGTCCGGCGGTTAGGTAGCTGATAAAGGCCACGATGACAAAGAACCCGGCTGCCGTGCCGTGGAACAGGTCGATGGCCATCATACAGGTGGTGATGGGCACGTTGAGGCCGGCGCAGAACACGCCGAGCATGCCCAGCGCTGCCAGAAAGCTGGGGTCGATTCCGACGAGGCAACCGATCCAGCCGCCGAGCGCCGCACCGATACCAAACAGGGGCGTGACCTCGCCGCCTTGGAAGCCGGCGCCCAGGGTGAGCGCTGTGACGACCAACTTGATGGCTGCGTCCGCCAGGGTGGTGTTGCCGGCAAATCCGGCGCCGGAAAGCCACGTGGAAAGGCCGGCGTAGTTCCAAGCGTCGAGAAGGGCATAGGCGGCCAAAACCACGAGTGCACCTATGAGTGCGCGAATAAGATAATTGGTGATAAAGCGACCGTACAGGCTCTTGACGGTTCGAACTGACCAGGCAAAGAGGCGTGCCGTCAGACCGAAGATAATGGCGCTGATAACAACGATGACAACCGTCCGTGGTGTCATGTTGGGAACGCTGGCGATAACATTCGCCTCGTACTCGGTACCTAGGGCGAGTGATGTAAAGTAGCCGGTAAACGAGGCGACCAGGCAGTAGATGCCCGCGGTGTAGTCGATCTTGCCGATAAAGCACATCTCCATGCCAAAGAAAGCCCCGGCAAGGGGCGAGCCGAATACGGCGCCAAAGGCCGACGAGATGCCGGCGAGCATGAGGTCGTGGTGGTCATGCTTTTTGAGGTGGGCGAGGCTCGAGATGTTGCTGGCGATGGTGCCGCCAATCTGCACCGCGGCTCCCTCGCGACCGGCCGATCCGCCCGTTAGGTGCGTGAGCGTGGAGCAGACGAAGGTGAGGACGGCCATGCGCATATGGATGAGGCGTGTGCCCAGAGCGGAGTCGATGACCAGGTTGTTACCGCGTTTGGCGGCAAGACCGTGGTTTTTGTACACCCATGCGGTGGCAACGCCCACAACGGGAAGCAAGGCGTAGACCCACACATGGTGCTCGCGATAGTCGGTGGCGATATTCAGCGAGGCCAAAAACGCCCAAGCGGCAACGCCCATGGCGAGCGAGACAATGACGACGAGCGCGAGCAACTTGGCGCTCGCGAGTAGGTTGCGGGCGTTGCGGCGCGTGTCGGCAGCCAAGAGATGCTCGGAGCGGGTAAGTTTATGCCTGCCTGCCGTGATGACGTCGTTCAGGGAGAAAAAGCCGCCATCGTCGAGCGGCTGGGAATGATCCTGCGTTTCGTTTGCGCTTTCGGGTTTGTCGTTATGAGCCATACGTTCCTCTTTTAGGTTGCAACGCAAGCATTATAAAACGCGGCAAACGCGACGAGCCGGTGGGTTGGTTTCCATTCTGTTTCGCGGCTTGCGGCCGACAGGTGTATTTACTGGTACAGGCCGAGTCGCGGTCGTGCGACGGGGGATTATACTGAGACAAGCATAAAGAATCGGCGCCCCTGTTGTGCGCCGTGGCATTAAGAGGTGCATATGGCAGAGAAACTCATTCCGCTGGATGACGCACAGTCGATTGTCCTGTCGCACGTTGCTCCGACCGATCTCGTCGAGATTCCCGTGTGGCAGGCCGCCGGTCTTCCCCTGGCCGAGGACGCGGTGGCCGATATCGACATCTCGCCGTTTGCCAACAGCGCTATGGACGGATATGCCGTGCGCTCGGCGGACTTGGCGCAGGCATCTGGCGAGGCGCCGGTGACGCTCGATGTTATCGGACATGAGGCCGCGGGTCATGTGTTTGGGGACGCAATCGGCGCGGGCGAGACGGTCCGCATCATGACGGGCGCGCCGGTGCCCGAGGGTGCCGATGCCGTGGTGAAGTACGAGATCGTCGATGTGCTCGACGGTGACGGCAACGAGGGCTCGCGTGTGAGGTTTTCGGCGCCGGCCAAGGTGGGGGAGAACGTTCGCTCTGCCGCCGAGGAGGCCCATGCCGGCGAAGTCGTGATGCGTGCTGGTGAGGTTGTGACTCCGGCGGGCGCCGGCTTGCTGGCAAGCGCCGGATACGCGAGCGTGAAGGTGCACGCTGTCCCACGTGTGGGCATCATCTCGCTGGGCACGGAACTGGTCGCACCGAGTAAGGTACCGGCGCGCGGTCAGATTCGCGATTCCAACTCCTCGGCGCTGATGGCCGAGGCGCTCGATGCCGGCGCCGAGCCCGTGTTCTACGGTATTGCGCCCGACGATGAGCGGGCGATTGGCGAGCTGGTGCATCGCGCCACGCGAGAGTGCGATTTTGTCATTACGAGCGGCGGCGCCTCGGCGGGCGATTACGACTACGTGACGGCGCTCGTCCGGCGCGAGGGCGTGGTGCTGTTCGATCGCATCTCGATGCGTCCGGGCAAGGCCATCACGTTTGGCTTACTCGGGGGCAAGCCCTACCTAGGGCTTTCAGGCAATCCGGCCGCGGCGTATGTGGGCTTTGAGATGCTTGCCCGTCCGGCGATTCGCAAGATGCGCGGCTTTGCCGAGGGCGTGCGTCCCGTGCAGCAGGCGACGCTCACGCACGGCGTGAAAAAGCGCCAGGACCGACGCTTCTTCGATCGCGCCACGGTTTTGCGCGACCCCGAGACCAGTGAGCTGTTGGTGACCGAGGCCAAGACGCAGAATTCGGCGCTGCTCGGCACGATGCAGCGGTCCAACTGCCTGCTGCGTATTGACGAAGGACCGTGCGAGCTCAAGGCGGGCGACGTCGTGGATGTCGTGCGTGTCGACCTGCCCGAGGGCACGGTGTTGTAGGAGGAAGACTATGGAGTTGAAGATTTCGATCGTGACGTGCTCGGATACGCGCGATCTTGCTCAGGACGAGGCTGGAGCCGCACTCGAGGAACTTATCGAGGCGCAGGGCTGGACGGTCGTCTCACATGTGGTCGTGCGCGACGACGCCAGCGAGATCGGTGATGCCATTGTGGAAGCTGCCGATGAGTGCCACGCCAATGTCGTGCTCACCTGTGGCGGCACGGGACTTTCGATGCGCGACGTGACGCCCGAGGCGACGCGTGCCGTCTGCGACCGCGATGTGCCGGGTATTGCAGAGGCAATCCGCGCGTACTCCATGACCAAGACGCGCCGCGCTATGCTCTCGCGCGCCGTGTGCATGCAGCGTGGGCATACGCTTGTCATCAACTTTCCGGGATCCACGAAAGCGGCCCGCGAAAGCTGGGAGGCCGTGAGCGATCAGCTGGAGCATGCGGCCCAAATGACGGCGGGCGGCGGACATACCAAATAAGCGGTTTACCTGCGGCGGGGCGACCTGAACGGCTGCTCCGCCTTTGTTTTCCGCCGAAGCGACGCCGAGGTGCACGGCAACTCGAAACTATATTCTCTAGCGAGAATAATTTCTCATTATCATTATTCGCGCGGAAGTATAATCTAGTAACAGAATAAAGCCTGCGGCGGGGTGCCCGGGCATAGCGTTCGAAAGGGTTGAATATGTTCGATATGGTTTCACGCCGCGGTTTTGTCTCGCTTTCTGCTGCCTCTGCCGCCGGCCTTGGCCTTGCCGGCTGCTCGGGCAACAAGACGTCCGAGCCCGCTGGTTCCGATGCCGGCTCCGTCAAGTCTTCCTCTAAGAAGAAGGCTGTCGAGCTGCAGGTCTTTGCCGCTAACTCGCTCGAGAAAGCTCTGCCCGAGGTTCAGGAGCTCTACACCGAGCAGACCGGCACCACGTTTGCCGACACGCAGTTTAAGGCGTCTGGCGACCTTGTCGAGCAGATGCGCGCCGGTGCCGCCGTCGACGTGCTCATCACGGCCTCCAAGGGCACCATGGACGACGCCGAAGCCGCCGAGCTCGTCGATGCCGACACACGTGAGGATATGTTCGTCAACGACCTCGTGATCATCCGCGCCGAGGGCTCTGACACCAAGGTCGAGGCCATCGCCGACGTCGCGAATCTGGACGGCAAGATCGCCATTGGCGACGCCAAGACCGTCCCCGCCGGCAAGTACGCCAACCAGGCCCTGGCTTCCGTGGGCCTCTACACCGGCACCGAGGGCGACGACGGCGAGTATGCTCCCGAGATCGCCGACAAGGTCGCACTGGCCGATAAGGTGGGCACCGCCGCCGCTTATGTGTCCACAGGCGACTGCGTGGCCGGTTTTGTCTACAGCTCCGACATCTTCCGCTACGACGGCATCGAGGAGGCCTTCGTGTGCCCCGAGGATTCGCACAAGCCCATCGTGTACCCGGGCGCCGTTGCCGAAAGCTCCGAGCATGCCGACGAGGCCAAGGCGTTTATCGACTTTTGCCTGTCCAACAAGAAGGTTCAGAAGATTTGGGCTAAGTACGGCTTTGAGCTTTCCGCGTAGTGCGGCTTGGCGCGATAATTCCATCGTTTTGTGTTTCACTCCGTCCTTGTATTCGCTTGGAGCTTTTCGTGCTTAATAGATTCCGCATGCTTGTCGCCTGCGCTTTGACCTTCGCGCTTTGCTGGGTGCCGGGATTTGCGTTTGCTGGGAACGCTGAGGACGGGGCCCAGGTTGCTGCGACCGCTCATGGGCTTTCCTATGGGATCGAGGGTTTTGAGCGGTTGGCCAAGGGGACCGCTCGTGACATGGAGGGCCAGCCTGAGGGCTACCGGTTTCCCGTTGACGAGGACGTGGACCTTGTAGCGGCGCTCGCTGCCGACCGCGTTGTGGTGTGGATATCGCCCAAGGCGGTCGAGAAGTATGGATTGGATCCGCAGGATAACGAGTCCGTATCGGGTCTCAAGGCCCTCGTCTGTGAGCTCGACAGCGCAAACTGCATGGGAGGCGCGCAGCTAGGGGACGTGGATCTCCCTTGGTATGTCACGGCGGAAACAACGTTTGATGCCGGCGGGTATACCTATGGCTTTGACGAGCGCGGTGCGGATGGGGACCGCTATGTGGTGATTGCATCAGCCTCGGGTGATGCCAAGGGCGGCGCGCGTTGGCTTGATAGCGCTCAAATGGTAGAGGCATCGTCTGTCGTGTTGCGGGATGAGCAGGGCCCCTTGGCCTCTCTGGCCTCCTTATTGGGCGGCATCGACTATCGCCCGTTTTGGGTGTCCATAAAAACGAGCGGCCTTGCCCTGGTGATCGCGTTTGCGCTGGGCCTGTTTGCCGCGTGGAAGACCATGGGTACCACGAGCCGCGTGAAGGGTTTGCTCGATTCGGTCTTTACCATCCCTATGGTGCTGCCGCCCACGGTCTGCGGCTTTTTGCTCCTCATGCTGTTTGGCCGCTCGACCGGGGTGGGCCAGTGGCTGATCGCACACGGCATCTCGATCGTCTTTACGTGGCCCGCGGCGGTCATTTCGGCCGTCGTCGTGTCGTTTCCGCTGGTTTACCGCACGGCGCTCGGAGCCTTCGAGAGTCTTGACGCGCAGATGCTCGACGCCGCGCGAACCCTGGGATGGTCCGAGCGTCGCATCTTTGCCAAGCTCATGATGCCGCTTGGCTGGCCCTCGATTGCCGCCGGCACGGTGCTCGCCTTTGCCCGCGCGATGGGCGAGTTTGGCTGCACCCTGTTCTTTGCGGGCAACTACGCCGGTATTACGCAGACCATTCCCATTGCGATTTACTTTGAGTGGATGGGCGGCAATACGTCGGTGGCCCTCTTTTGGGTCGTGGTCGTAATCGCGTTCAGCTTCCTGGTCATTCTGTTCATCAATATGTACACGGCGCATTCGCAAAAGTATCGCGAACGTGGCCTTTCCCGTGCGGAGCGCAAACAGGCCAAAGGTCTCGCCGGACAGGGCGATTCGCTCGACCCAGTCGGCGGCGATGCGCTGCGTATCGATCGCGAGGCGCTGGCCGAGCTCATGCGTGATGATGCGGCGCCGCGGGGAGGTCGATAAGCTATGTCGCTCGTTTTGGATATTAAGAAACGTTATCCCGGGTTTGTGCTCGACATGCAGCTTGAGGCCGGCGAGGAGCGCGTGGCCCTGCTGGGCGCCTCGGGTTGCGGCAAGAGCTGTACGCTGCGCTGCATCACCGGTGTGGAGACGCCCGACGAGGGCAAGATTGTCGTCAACGGCGTGACCTTTTTTGACTCGGCGGCGGGCATCAACCTGTCGCCCCAGGCGCGCAAATGCGCTCTGCTGTTCCAAAACTATCAGCTGTTTCCTAACATGACAGTGGCCGATAACGTATGCGCCGGTGTAAAGGACGCGGGTGACGCCGCCGCGCGCAAAAAGCTCGCCGAGCGCTATCTGAGCATTTTCGGTCTGGCCGATTTTGTCGACCGCTATCCCGCACGACTCTCGGGCGGGCAGCAGCAGCGCGTGGCGCTTGCCCGCATGGTGGCGGCGCATCCGGGCATTTTTATGTTCGACGAGCCCATGAGCGCACTCGATTCCTATCTTAAGAGCGCCCTCGAGCAGAACATGCTCGACCTGTTCGATGTGTGCAACCGCACCGTACTCTACGTGAGCCACGACATCGACGAAGCGTGCCGCCTGTGCCAGCGAATCTGCGTGATGCACGACGGGCATGTGGAGGAGATCGGCTCCGTCGAGGACGTGGTTCGCCGCCCGCAGACGCTGGCGGCGCTGCGCCTGACGGGCTGCAAGAACACAAGCCGGGCGCGCAAGATCGGCGACGAAGAAGTTGAGGCCCTCGACTGGGGCATGACCTTCAACGTGGGCCGCGAGGTTCCCGATGACGTGGCATACCTGGGCATTCGCGCAAGCTACTTCCATGTGGACAACCGTGCTGAGCGGGGTCGTAACAGCTACGACCTGCATGTGGCCCGAGTGAGCGATTCGCGCTTTGAGCGGCTGGTGCTGTTAGACGTGCCGCGTGCTGATGCGCCCACGCGTCTGCAGTGGAAGGTCAACAAGGTGAACGTAGCTGTCGACGAGCTGCCGCAAGCAGGCGAGACGCTGCGCATGCACTTCGATGCGAATAAGATTCATTTGGTTTGTCGGTAGCGCCGGGTAATGCCGTCGGGGATATAAGCCCCGGCGGCTTTGTCTTGCTGTTTGCCGAATGGGGGATGACAAACTCTTATCAATCAAGATAATTATTTATTAAACGACGGTACACGACGCTGTCGTACGAATGTCGGCGGTGTTCGTCTGGACGACAACCGTTGATATAGTTACCTTCGACGAGAAAAGGAGGGCGCGCCGATGCCGCAGAAGACATATTCGCGTCGCGTTGCCGTGCGCGCCCTGTATATGGCTCGGAGCCGCATATGAGCAGGTATGTTCACGGCTCCGGGAGAGACGACGCACAGCTAAATAATCAGCTGCAAAGCAGGTTCCCCAAAATTCCGGGTTTGAGCACGGCTGGGTTTTCGCCACCCACCGTGCAGCAATACCGTAGTTATCCGTATTTGGTTCGAGAGGGGAACCGTCATGGCTGAAGAATTCGATTTCCATCCGATGTGGGAGAGCCTCGGCATGAATCTTGCCGACCACGACATGCTGCTGGGCGCCGTGGGCCAGATGTACGGCGATATGTTCCTGACGCAGAACAATCGCCCCAAGTCCACGTCCTACCTGGATTTTGTCGCCACCAACATCCACAGCGGCCGTATTAAGGAGATGCTCGACAAGAAGGAGGCCGGCGAGGCCACCAAGATCGTCGGCTCGTTCTGCGTGTACGTGCCCGAGGAGATCGTGCTTGCCTGTGACGGCATTCCCGTGGGCCTGTGCTCGGGTGCCGATTGGGCAACCGATAAGGTCGAGGAGCACCTGCCGCGCAACACCTGCCCGCTTATCAAGAGCTTTGCCGGCTTTAAGCTGGGCGAGGTCTGCCCCTACATTGAGTCGAGTGACCTGGTGGTAGGCGAGAACACCTGCGACGGTAAGAAGAAAGCCTACGAGTTCTTTGCCACGCAAAAGAACATGTACGTCATGGATATTCCCAACGTGCACGACGAGTCGACGCTCGTGACCTGGAAGGCCGAGGTCAAGAAGCTCGCCGCCAAGATCGAGGACGAGTGCGGCGTCAAGATTACGCCCGAGGGCCTGAAGGCTGCCATCCACGCCGTCAATGAGAAGCGCCGCGCCCTGCAGCGCCTCGCTGCGACCCGCGCTGCCGACCCTGCGCCCATCAGCGGTCTCGACAGCCTGCTGACCGTTCAGGCCGCCTTTATGGACGACACACCGCGTCTGACCGGAGCCATCAACGATATGGCGGCTGAGTGCGAGCAGCGTGTCGAGGCCGGCGAGGGCGTGACACCCAAGGGGACCAAGCGCATCCTGTACACCGGTACGCCCATGGCCGTGCCCAACTGGAAGCTGTTCAACCTTATCGAGAAGGCCGGCGGCGTTGTGGTAGGCGAGGAGTCCTGCACGGGCTCGCGCTACTACAAGGACCTGGTCGACGAGTCCGGCGAGACGGTCGACGAGATGCTCGATGCCATCGCCGAGCGCTACTTTAGGATCAACTGCGCCGTCTTTACGCCCAACGACCAGCGTATGAAGGACATTGTCCAGATGGCCAAGGACCTGCATGCCGACGGCATCGTCGACGTGGCTCTGCAGTTCTGCACGCTCTACGAGATGGAGTCGTTTGCCGTGGAGAAGGCCGCCGAGGAGGCCGGCATTCCGTTTATGCACATCACGACCGACTACGCCGGCGAGGACGCAGGTCAGCTGCAAACCAGGATCGAGGCTTTCTTGGAAACCATTTAGAGCTATCCGTCTCGGCGGCTTCCCCAGGCACCCGGTCTTGCCGTTCAAACCGTCGCTTGCGTACCAAAGTACGCGGCGCTTCTCTTTCACGGCAACCTCGGGCACCTGGGAAAGCCGTTTCCTTGGTTGGTTAAAAGGTTTGTTAAGGAGCTATATGCCGGAATATATTGAGCAGCCGTTGCCGTCCACGTTTGAGGAGTTCAACGAGCAGCGCAAGGCGGCGTTTATTCGCGTCAAGGATTACAAGCAGGCCGGTAATCGCCTGATCGGTTTTCTGTGCAGCTACACGCCGCTCGAGATTATCGATGCCGCGGGCGCCTCGAGCGTGGCTCTGTGCGGTACGTCCGATGAGGTGATTCCCGAGGCCGAGAAGGTGCTGCCGGCAAATCTCTGCCCGCTCATCAAGTCGACCTATGGCTTTGCCTACTCGCAAAAGTGCCCGTTTACGTACTTTAGCGACATGATCATCGGCGAGACCACCTGCGACGGCAAAAAGAAGATGTACGAGCTGCTCAACGAGCTCAAGCGCACGCACATTCTGCATCTTCCGCAGGGTCGCGACCGTGCCTACGAGCGCGAGGGCTGGTACGAGGAGTGCTGCCTGCTCAAGGAGGAGCTCGAGGGCTTCTACGGCATCACGATTACCGACGATGACCTGCGCGCTGCCGTCCGTCGTCGCAACCGCTTGCGTGCGGCCCAGCTCGAGATGTTTGCGCTGCAGGCCAACCAGCCGGCGGCCATGAGCGGCGTCGACCTGATGAGCACCATGTTTGCCGGTACGTTCAGCTTTGATATCGAGGCCTATACGCAGCAGCTGGAGCAAAAGGTCGCCAAGCTGCGCGAGGCCTATGATGCAGGCGAGCGCCCGATCGCGGCGGATGCCAAGCGCATTCTGATCACCGGCTGCCCGGTGGGCGGCGTGATCAACAAGATCGGTCGCACCATCGAGTCCAACGGCGGCGTGGTCGTGTGCATGGACGACTGCTCGGGCGAGCGCACGGCGGCCATGATGATCGACCCGGAGGCTCCCGACATCCTTCGCGCCATCGCCGACCGCTACCTGGATATCAACTGCTCGGTCATGACGCCCAGCGACGGTCGTATGGAAAACACGCTGGCCATGTGCGAGAAGTATCACGTCGATGGCGTAGTGGAGAGCGTGCTCCAGGCGTGCCACACCTTTAACGTGGAGAGTGCGCGCATGCAGGAGGCTGTCGAGGGTGCGGGTATTCCGTATATGAAGATCGAGACCGACTACAGCAACGGCGACATGGGCCAGATCGAGACGCGCATCGTCGCCTTCATCGAAACTCTCTAGCTTCCTCAGGCACCGGATCTTGCTCCTCAAACCGTCGCTTGCGTACCCAAAGTACGCTGCGCTCCTCTTTCGGGGCAATCTCCGGCACCTGAGAAACCTAGAGCTAAGGCGCCTGAACGCGCCGCTACCTTTGATGTTTAGATTGGGAGAGAGCCATGATAAGGATCGGGATCGATATCGGGTCTACGGCGGCTAAGGCTGCTGTGGTCGACGGGGAGGGTTCGGTGTCGTGGACGTGCGTGCAGCCAACCGGGTTCTCCTCGGTCGATGCTGCCGAGCGGCTGCGCGAGGCACTGGCAGCGGCGGGTTATGACGTGGCTGCCGACGACGTGCGTGTGATCGCGACCGGCTACGGTCGTGTCGCCGTGCCCTATGCGCACAAGGTCGTGACCGAGATTACCTGCCACGGCACCGGTGCCGTGCGTCTGTTTGGCGACCACGGCACCGTGATCGACGTGGGCGGTCAGGACACCAAGGTCATTCAGCTTAAAAGTGGCCGCGTGGCCAAGTTTGCCATGAACGACAAGTGCGCCGCCGGCACGGGGCGCTTTTTGGAGATCATGGCCGACCGCCTGGGCATTTCCCAGCAGCAGATGGCCGACCTGGCGCGTTCCGGCGAGCCCACCAAGATCAGCAGCATGTGCACGGTGTTTGCCGAAAGCGAGGTTATCAGCCTGATCGGTCGCGGTGAGCTGCGCGAGAACATTGCGCGTGGCGTGATCGACAGCGTGGTCTCGCGCGTGGCCACTATGGCCGGGCAGGCGACGGGTGCTCCGTACTACCTGACGGGAGGCTTGTGCGAGAACGCTTACGTTGTGGAGCGGCTGGCGGCGCTGCTGGGGTCGCCGGTCACCACCTCGCCCCAGGCCCGCTTCGCCGGTGCCATCGGCGCGGCGATTCGCGCACAGGCGCTCAATTAATGCATCCGCCGTAGGCTCGCATTCATGCGTATACTGGGAGAAAATGATTGACCGATGAGAGGAGGTATCGATGGCTGACGATCAGATTAAGCTTACGTCTATGACTGCCGCGAGCGGTTGAGCCGCTAAGTTGGCTCCCGGAGCCCTCGCCCAGGTCCTGGGCGATTTGCCAAATGTGCATAACGACAACTTGCTCGTGGGGTTCGATACCTCCGACGATGCGAGCGTCCTTCGCGTCGGCGATAACCTGGGCCTCGTTCAGTCCGTCGACTTCTTCCCGCCGATGGTCGACGACCCGTTTCTGTTTGGCCAGATCGCCGCGGCCAATTCGCTGTCGGACATCTACGCCATGGGCGGGCGGCCGAGCCATGCCATGAACCTGCTGTGCATTCCCAGTTGCCTGGGCGTCGAGGTCGCAGGTCAGATTCTGGCGGGCGGCGCCGACAAGTGCGTCGAGGCGGGTTGCTCCATCGCGGGCGGCCACACCATCAACGACGACGAGCCCAAGTACGGCCTGTCCGTGAGCGGCTTTGTCGCGCTCGATCGTATGCTTGCCAATAGCGGCGCGCGCGTGGGCGACGTCCTGTTGCTGACCAAGGCGATCGGCTCGGGCATCATCACCACGGCCATTAAGGGCGAGCTTATCGAGCAAGATGAGGCCGCGGCCATGTTTGACTCGATGCGCACCCTCAACGAGGCTCCGATTCGTTTGGCCGAGGGACTTGAGCTTCACGGCTGCACCGACATTACGGGCTTTGGCCTGATCGGGCATGCGTGCGAGATGGCCGAGGGCTCGGGCGTGCAGATTGAGCTTGCGTCGGGGGCGGTGCCGCTCTTTGATCAGGTGCTTGACATGGCGCGTCTGGGCATTATCCCCGCGGGCTCCTACCGCAACCAGGACTTCTTTGGCCCGCGCGTGACAGCTGACGATGACTTGGAGCCGGGAATGCTGGATGCGCTGTACGATCCGCAGACCTCGGGCGGTTTGCTAATTGCGGCGCCCGCGGCGGATGTGGATGAGCTTGCGCGTCGTCTGCACGCTGAGGGGCGCGTTGCCGCCACAATCGGCCGCGTGTGCGAGCCGGTGCCGGGCGGTCCTGCTGTTCGCGTTGTTCGCTAACCCGCACGTTTATGTAACTGTTTACCGTTCTCTAGAACGGTTCTTTCGAAAGGAATTTACTATGTCTACCAAGATTGAAGTCAATGCCATGGGCGATGCCTGCCCGCTGCCCGTCGTCAAGACGCTCAAAGCTCTGAAGCAGCTCGATGGCGAGGGCACCGTCGTGACCTCGGTCGATAACGAGACCGCCGTCAAGAACATCTCCAAGATGGCGCAGGAGAAGGGTTGCACGGCCTCGGTCGAGAAGGTTTCTGACGCCGAGTGGCACGTGACCGTGGCGACCTCTGGCGCCGTTGCCGTGGCCGATCCCGAGCAGGATGGCGCTGTCTTCTGTAATGCCAGCGCCGGCAAGGGCAAGCTCGTCATTTCCGTCTACACCGACTGCATGGGCCGCGGCGACGATGAGCTGGGCCACAAGCTCATGAAGGCCTTCATCTTTGCCGTGACGCAGCAGGAGGAGCTGCCCGCGACTATGCTGTTTTACAACGGCGGTGCCAAGCTCACCGTCGAGGGCTCGCCGGTGCTCGATGACCTGAAGGGCTTGGCGGAGCAGGGTGTCGAGATTCTCACCTGCGGTACCTGCCTGGACCACTTTGGCATTAAGGACCAGCTTGCGGTGGGCGAGGTCACCAACATGTACGTGATCGTTGAGAAGATGGAGCAGGCCGTGCGCGTCGTGCGCCCGTAGCGTATTGGTTGGAGTTGCCATGAGGGAGAAGCGCCCGGCGCTTGTCATCACGTTTCCCACCACGGCGGCCGCCATGGGTTGCGAGTCCCTGTGCATCGAGCGCGGTCTTCCCGGGCGGACGATTCCCGTGCCCGGGGAGGTCGCTGCCGGCTGCGGTTTGGCGTGGAAGGCGTTGCCTGTCGATGAGGAGCTGCTGCGCGGCGAACTCGCCGCGGCGGGCGTTCCCACTGAGGGCTATACCGTGATTAATATGTGGGAGGTCGTGCGATGATCTACCTGGATAACGCGGCGACGACCATGCACAAGCCGCAGACGGTCATCGATGCCGTGACGCAGGCGATGTGCTCGCTCGGCAATGCTGGGCGCGGTGCCACCTCGGGTGCGCTCGATGCGGCACGTACCATCCACGGCTGCCGCGCCAAGCTTGCGCGCTTGCTGGGCTGCCCGCGTGCTGACCATGTTTGTTTTACGCCCAACTCCACCGCGGCGCTCAACACCGTCATCAATGGCGTGGTGCGCCCCGGCGACCGTGTGGTCACAACGGTGCTCGAGCACAACTCCGTACTGCGTCCGCTCAACCGCCTGGCGGCAGAGCAGGGTGTGACGGTTGAGCATGCGGGCTGTGATACCAACGGCGTGCTCGACTACGACGAGCTCGAGCGGCTTGTCACGCCCGGTACGCGTGCTGTGGTGGTGACGCACGCCTCCAATGTGACCGGCAACGCGGTCGACATTGCGCGCGTGGCTGCCATCGCGCATGCGGCCGGCGCGCTGGTGATCGTCGATGCTTCGCAGTCTGCCGGCACGGCGAAGATTGACATGGATGCCATGGGGCTCGACGTCGTGTGCTTTACCGGTCACAAGGGGCTCATGGGTCCGCAGGGGACCGGCGGCCTGGCCGTGGCGGAGGGCATTGACGTGGCTCCGTGGGCCATGGGCGGCACGGGCGTGCACAGCTTCGATGCGCTGCAGCCGCTTGGGTGGCCCACGCGCCTTGAGGCGGGCACGCTCAACGGTCATGGCATCGCGGGACTTTCCGCTGGTCTCGACTTTATCGAGGCCCAGGGTGGGGTCGAGGCGATTGCTGCCCACGAGCGTGCGCTCGCTGATCGCTTCCTTGCCGGTGTGCGCAAGATTCCGGGGATTAAGCTCTACGGTGCCTTTGACCAGCAGGCGCGCTCTGCGATTGTGTCGCTCAACGTAGCCGATATCGACTCTGCCGAGATCTCGGATGCGCTCATGCAAGGGTGGGGGATTTCGACGCGCCCCGGCGCCCATTGCGCCCCGTTCATGCACCGTGCGCTGGGGACCGAGCGCCAGGGCGTCGTCCGCTTCTCGTTTGGGTATTTCAACACTACCGAAGAAGTCGACACGGCTATCGATGCTCTGTGCGATTTAGCCTGCTAAAGCTGCTAGACCGTTTATACTTGCGGGACGGGTGTATTTGCCCGTCCCGTTTTTGTTTCGACCCGAAAGGTGTGCCTATGGCCTCATCCGCTCCGCGCGGCCTGCGCTCCGACCATGTCGTTACCGTCGGCATTGCGCTGTTCTCGATGCTCTTTGGCGCCGGTAACCTCATCATTCCGCCGTTGCTGGCGCTCCAGGCCGGCACGGCCACACCGCTTGCCATGGTTGGCTTTTTGATTGCCGCCATCGGCCTGCCCGTCATGGGCTTTATCGCCGTGGCGCTTGCCGGAACGGCGCGCGAGCTTGCCGGCCGCGTGCACCCCAAGTTCGGTGAGTTCTTTGTCGCGGCGGTGTATCTGGCCATCGGCCCGTGCCTGGCCATTCCGCGTACGAGCTCCACGGCCTTCGAGATGCTGGTGCCGCTGCTGCCCGAGGGCGTTTCGCTTGGCACGGCTCGTCTGGTGTTTGCCGTTGGCTTCTTTGTCGTCGCGTTTGTGCTCACGCTGCGTCCGGGTGTCATAACACGCGTGCTCGGCCGCATTACGGGCCCTGCGCTCATTGCGCTCATCGTGCTGGTTGTGGGTGCTGCCGTGATCTCGCCGCTGGGACCCGCTGCCGTGCCTCAGGCTCCCTACGATGCAGGCGCTGCCGTGCAGGGCTTTTTGACCGGCTATCAGACCATGGACCTGCTCGCGTCGCTCGCCTTCGGCATCATCATCGCCGAGACCATCCACGAGCTGGGTGTTACCGATGACAAGCGCGTGGCCTTTGAGATTTCGCGTTCCGGCGTTATCGCCGGCGTGCTCATGGCCATCATCTACTGTGGCTTGGGCCTTGCCGGAATGCAGCTCGGCACCGTGATGCCCGACGCCACCAACGGCGCCGCCATCCTTGCCCGCTCTGCCTCCATGCACTTTGGCCTTGCCGGCACGGTCGTGGTCTTCGCCATCTTCTTCCTCGCCTGCATGAACGTGTGCATCGGCCTCATCAGCTGCTGCTCGCGCTACTTCTGCGAGACGTATGTGGTTAAAGGGGGAGCGGAGGCTTCCGAGGAGGCCATGCGCCGTCCCTTTGCGGTTCTCGCCTTTGTGTTCGCAGCGTTTTCGTGCGTGCTCTCCAACGTGGGCCTCGACGTGATCCTTATGTTCTCGGTGCCCATGCTTAACGCCTTGTATCCCGTCGCCATCGTGCTGGTTCTCATGGGTTTGGTACACGGCTTTTGCGACGCTCATCCGCAGGTGTGGGTCTGGGTCGGCGGTGTGGTTGCCGTGCAGAGCGTGATCACCTCGGTCCGCGATGCGTTCTTTGGGGGCACGTGGCTGCCCTTTGATGCGCTTCCCCTGGCAGATATCGGCGCCGCGTGGGCGCCGGTCGCCGTGGTGGCGTTTGCGATCGGTCTGCTCCACAGCCGGTTTGTCGCACATTCGAGGAGCTAGGGTTTCTGCGCTTGCACAGGCGGGGAGTCTCCCCTATAATTTCCTTCGCTTTGGGACACGCAAGGTTTAGACCTTAGCTGCTCAACACCTTCGGGACGTGGCGCAGTTTGGTAGCGCGCCTGCTTTGGGAGCAGGATGTCGCAGGTTCAAATCCTGTCGTCCCGACCATATCTTGCGGGCGTAGTTCAATGGTAGAACCCCAGCCTTCCAAGCTGATGACGCGGGTTCGATTCCCGTCGCCCGCTCCATAGGATAGTTTTAACGGCTTTGGCTCTATTTGGTGCCAGAGCCGTTTTCATATACATACCGGGGACCCCACATCCCCTCCTAAGTTGCGGTGAAATACGGACTGTTTTCCGGCTTTTATGGCCCATGTAGTCCGTATTTCACCGCAACTATTTGTAAGGTTGGATTTTGATGCCGTTGGGAGGGTCGTAGCGACCGTCTACCGAGAGTGGAAATATTTTTTGAAGCTCTGACCTGCGACGTCAAGCTTTTGGTCAGCTTTTGGCAAGGCCTGCGGACGGAAGCATGCGATAGCGTAATGGTATTCTCTCCGCCGTGATGGTTATGGGGTTGGCCATGCTCGATAAAGGCAAACATTTTCCGCAGTCATATGCAAGAATGCTATTCTCGGCCGTTGGAATTCATCAAGATGGACAGCTGCTTATAACAATTGATCCTTGGGATGAACGCCGTGCGCGTGAGCTTATGCAGGAAGAGCTCATGCTTCGTCTTTACAACCACGTGTATGCGGATCCGGTCTATTGGAATAATCTTGGGGTTGAAGATCGCATCTTTCAGCTGGCATCCGCTATTGCGGTCGTTGAACCGGATGCTGTGTTTTGCGGATCGACAGCAGCGCTGCTCTACGGCATCGGCTCGGCGTATACGCTTCTGGATAAAGTGCAAGTACTGCTGCCACGGTCTACAAGGCGTGATACGTATGAGTTCGTTGAATACAAGCGCTGGCGGGTGGGCGAAGTGTGGCGTCTCGGTCTGTTTACGCTGACGGATCCGTATCGAACGGTTGTTGATATCGCTCGAACGAGCGCCTTTCGTTATGCGCTGGGCTATGTCGATGGCTTGGCCCGTGAGTACGATGTCGAACGCGAAGAGCTGCGGGCATATGCGCAGGCAAATTGCCGAGGGTTGCATGGCATCGCGCGTGCTTTTGACGTTTTTGAGCATATGGATGGCAGGTCAGACAATGGCGGCGAGTCCGAGGCGAGAGCAGCGATGATTCTCGCTGGGGTTGCCGCGCCTGAGCTTCAAGTTGAGATACCGCGACCAGGAAACGCTGGCTATTATCTAGCAGATTATGGCTGGCAGATGCCAGACGGCTCATGGACGCTGGCAGAGCTGCATGGGCTGGGTAAGTTTGAAGACGAAGCTCAAAATGATCCGGAGCAAGCGGCGGCAAAAACCTATCGAGCGGCCCTCATGCGCGATGCGAACCTTCGCGCCATGGGCCACAACGTCATTCATTTCAAACTCTCGGACACCTACGAAGTAGAATCGTTCGGTGCCATGATGCGCGGTTACGGTATTCCGACAACAAAACCCTACGCCGACTCCCGATAGAGAAATCGTTCGCAGCCAACCTTCAATAAGTTGCGGTGAAATACGGACTATCGAGGCCTTTAAAGGCATGAAACAGTCCGTATTTCACCGCAACTTAGGAGGGGATGGGGCTGAGGGGCGGGCGATGCCGTTGCCTGCCGGTTAGTGGCGACCGTGGTGGCGGAGCTTGTCGATGGTGGAGTCGGTGCCGTGTCCGCGGGCGTCGGTGCTTCGGCTGCGGGCGTCGGCGGCGGTTTGGCGCTGGCGGCGGTAGTCGATCATGCCTTGGATGATGGGCTTGCCAAAGCTCACGACATCATCGTTGTAGATGGCGGTTCGGGCTGCGAGGAGGCAGTCGGTAAAGTCCATATGGGTCTTGCTGAAGAGTTTGACGGCAAGGGCGACAACGGTGGGCTCGTCGACCATGACGTCATCGAGCAGCCTTTTCATGGCCGCAGCAATTTCAACGCGGGGAACCTTATAGACGTCGCGCAGCGTGACCACGACGCGCGTGATGATTTCGGGGTAGACACGTGCGGTGCGCGTGGCGATGACCTTGGCAGCGCGCGGTGACAGGACCTCGTCGTCGTCAAGCAGGTAGCGAAGGATGACGGTCTCGTCGATGATGGTGCTACTCATGGATATCTACTTCCTCGGGACCCAAAACCGACTCGTCGCTTTCTGTGGCTAGGTATTCAATCCAGGCATTGCGCTCCTCGGAGCGGCGATTGGGGTCCCCATATGCTTTGAGCAGTCCATAGGCGGACGTGCCGTCCTTGGAGCGCACGGCGACCGGCTGAAAGGGGAGCTTGCGCATCAAAATACTCTGCGCGACAAATAGACGGACAGCCTCGGCGAGCGATGTGCCCATGGCGTCGTAGAGACGCTCGGCATGCTGCTTGTCTTCCTCGCGAATGCGCACCTGCAGGATGGCTCGTTTTTGAGTCGATGACATCACTGGCCTCCCTTAATGAGCGTGCAATTTGAATAGTCAAATACAACATCGGCTAATAATAGCCAATCTTACAACCACTACTTTATTGCACTAGAGTAATTGAGTGTAAACGATATTACAAACGTACTACATCTTTCAGAAACGAGCGTGAAATCTCCCTTGGATGTACGCATGTAATACACTCACCTTTATAGCTTCTAGAGAATAATTCCAACCTGCCAAAACCCCTGCAATACACCCGTATTGCAGGGCCTATGCTCAAGTTTGCCCCCTGCAACTGCGTATATTTAACCTGTATATCGTTGGAGAAACTCTACCGAGTGCATGTTTCGCCGCATGCATTCGATTCGTCGATGCCGGACCACGGGCGGTCCGGGGCAACGTCGACAGGGTCTCTCCGGCATGGGATTCAGGAGGGAGTGAACAACATGGGCAATAAACGAGTCGTGGCTGATTCTTCACGCTGCATTGGGTGCCAAACCTGTATGGCGGCGTGCATCGAGGCGCACGATATTCCCGGCAACATCGCCGCACCTCGCTTGCGCGTAACGCGCACCTACGAGATTTCCGCGCCGGTGGCATGTCACCACTGCGAGGACGCTCCGTGCGCCAAGGCCTGCCCCACGGGCGCCTTGTTCTTTGATCCAAAGAACCATCGCATCGGCGTCAACGAGGACAACTGCATCGGCTGCAAGAGCTGCGTCATGGCATGCCCCTTTGGCGCCGTGAGCGTGGCGACCACGCAGGTCCCCGTCTTGATGGGTGACGTTCGCGTGGGTTCGCAGACTAAGAGCTTCGTGCTCAAGTGCGACCTGTGCGTGGACCGTCCCGGCGGTCCGGCGTGTGCCGAGGCGTGTCCGACCAAGGGCCTCACCCTGGTAGACGAGGAGCGTCTGGCAGAACTGACTGCCGAGCGTGCCCGCGCCACCATCGAAAACGAGGCGTAAGCGTCGGGCGACAGGCCCAATGATTGTCAAATAAGTACCGAGCATTCGGTAGCAGAGAAAGGAAGGAGGGTGTCATGGAGAAGCATAAAGTGATCTGCCCGTACTGCGGCGCCGGTTGCCAGTTTAACCTCCTGGTCCAAAACGGCCAGGTCGTGGGCACCGAACCGCTCAACGGCATCACCAACCAGAGCGAGCTGTGCCTTAAGGGCATGAGCGGCTACGACTTCATCAACGACACCAAGATCTTGACTCCTCGCGTACTGCACCCGATGATCCGCCGCACTAAGGGCGCGGATCTTGAGCGCGTAAGCTGGGACGAGGCACTGGATTTCACCGCATCTAAGATGCAGGCCATAATTGACGAATATGGTCCTAACGCTGTCATGACCACCGGCTCTTCGCGAGGCGGCGGCAATGAGGCGAACTACGTCATGCAGAAGTTTACGCGTGCGTGCATCGGCACCCACAGCGTGGACAACTGCGCCCGTACTTGACACGGCCCTACTGTCCTCGGTCTGATGGACACGGTTGGTTCAGGTTGCATGTCATGCTCCATCCCCGGTATGGAGGATGCGGGCTGCATTTTCCTCTTCGGCTATAACCCTGCCGATTCGCACCCCATCGTCGCAAGGCGTATCGTGCGAGCCAAAGAAAAGGGTTGCAAGATCATCGTCGCCGATCCGCGCCATATCGAAACTGCGCGTATCGCCGATCTCTACCTTCCGATCAAGAACGGTTGCAACGTTGCGTTCCTCAACGCCTTTGCCAACTGCTTGGTCAACGATGGCCTCTACGACAAGGAATTCGTCGCCGAGCACACGAACGGCTTTGACGAGTGGTGGGAGACCATCAAGAACTACACTCCCGAATCCGTACAGGACATCACGGGCGTCGAGCCTGCGTTGATCCACCAAGCTGCCGAGATGTACGCCACGGCGAAGCCCTCTGCCATCATTGGCTGGGGCATGGGCGTATGCCAGCAGAAGCAGAACCTGAAGACGGTGCACACCATCGCCTCCATCGCCTGCGTTGCCGGCCAGATCGGCAAACCCAACTCCGGCCTCGCGCCCGTGCGTGGCCAGAACAACGTCCAGGGCTCCTGCGATATGGGCATGCTGCCCAACCTGTATCCTGGCTACCAGAAAGTCACCGACCCGGCTGTGCGTGCCAAGTTTGCCAAGGCTTGGGGCGTGCCCGAGGAAAAGCTCCCGCTCGAGGAGGGCTACAAGCTCACCGACCTGGGCCACCTGGTCGACGAGGGCAAGGTGCACTGCTTCTACAACTACGGCGAGGACCCGGTGCAGACCGAGCCCGATTCGGCTGGTATGCGCAAGACGCTCTCCGAGCTGGATCTGTTCATTTGCCAGGACATCTTTATGACGCAGACGACCATGCTCGCCGACGTCATCCTGCCTGCCACCTCTTGGGGCGAGCACGAGGGCGTCTTTACCGCATCCGACCGTAGCTTCCAGCACTTTGACGCGGCTGTTCCGCCCAAGGGCGAGTGCCGCCACGACTGGGAGATCTTCGCGGACCTGTCCACGCGCATGGGCTATCCCATGCACTACGACAACACCGAGCAGATCTGGAACGAGTGCATTAGCCTGTGCCCCAACTTTGTGGGCGCAACCTACGAGAAGATGGCTCCCGAGGGCGGTTACGCCCAGTGGCCGGTCAAGAGCACCGATGTGAACGACCACGGTACGCCCGACATGTTCGCTGGTGGCAAGTTCACCACCAAGGACGGCCGCGCCAACCTGATGGCGCACGACTGGGAGGCGCCCTCCGAGCTTCCCGATGATGAGTACCCGCTCATCCTGTGCACCGTCCGCGAGGTCGGCCACTACAGCTGCCGCTCGATGACCGGCAACTGCAAGACGCTGGCGCTGCTTGCCGACGAGCCCGGCTTTGTCCGCATGAATCCCGCGGACGCCCAGGCGCGCGGCATCAAGAACGGCGACATCGTCTCGATCCACAGCCGCCGTGGCCAGGTATACAGTCGCGCCGACATAAGCGATCGCATCAACAAGGGCACGGTCTATATGACCTACCAGTGGTGGATCGGCAAGTGCAACGAGCTGACCATTCACAAGGTCGACCCGGTCTCGCATACGCCCGAGGACAAGTTCTCCGCCTGCCAGGTCGACGCCATCGCCGACCAGGTCTGGGCCGAGGGCGAGGTCGAGCGTCAGTACACCGAGCTCAAGCAGGCTTTGGTGGACGCCGCCGCTCCCCAAGACGTTGAGCCCGGCGCCGCCAAGTTCGATGACGAGACGCACGTGAATCAAATCGTGTAGTCCCGTTCTCGTTGGCTTTTTGGGCCGGGCGTCCCGTACGTTCGGGACCCCGGCCCGTTATTTTGAAAGGAAGTGGGGATGAACCGCTTCATCGACATCAACCCGGAGAGGTGCATCGGCTGCGGGACATGCCAGTCCGCCTGTGCCGACGCCCACCGGATGCAGGGTCTTCAGGATACGCCGCGCCTGGCGCTCGTGAAGACCGGCGGTATTTCGGCCGCCCTTGCCTGCCACCATTGCGAGGGTGCCCCCTGCGCCGAGGTTTGCCCGGTGAATGCCATCGAGCACGATGGCGATCGCATCCACGTCAAGGAGCAGGAGTGCATCGGGTGCAGGCTGTGCGCCATCGCGTGCCCCTTCGGTGCCATCCATCCCGATGGCACGTCTATCGCCGGTGTCGCAGGCATGTGCGACCCGACGCCTTCGTATCCTAAGTCCCTGAGCAGCCTGCTTACGTGGGCTCCCGGCCAGTACACATGTGCTGTCAAGTGCGACCTGTGCGCCTTCGATCCGGACGGCCCGCATTGTGTGGCGGCGTGCCCCACCAAGGCGCTGACCGTCATGGGCGGCGCGGCCGATCGCGAACTCGACGAGGCCAAGCGCCTGCGCTCGATTGAAAACGGTCCGTCCGTCGACGTTACCGCTGTGGCCCAGGGTCTGTCCGAGAAAGCAGAAGGGAGCGTAAACAATGGATAGCATGACGCTGTTTATCGCATCGCTTGCCGTCTCGTGCATCGGTGCGCTCGCCTCGGTTCTGCTGATCAAGGCCGATAACGCCGCCAAGACCGCCGGCTGCCTTATCGGCGCCGTCGCCGCGGTGCTGTCGTTCATCGCGGGCCTCGAGGCCGTGCTTGGCGACGTTTCGTCCCTCAACACGGTCTTCTTCTTCCCGTTCGCCCGTCTCGAGCTCTTGCTCAACGGCCTTGCGGGCCTGATCGTGGTCCTCATCTCGATTCTCGCCTTTGCGGGCTTCATCTACGGTCTGTCCTACTTCGACGAGTACCCGGGCAAGGTCGGGCGCGCCGGCTTCTTTATGAACACCTTCGTCGCCTCGATGATGCTCGTCATCACCGCCGACAACGTGTTCTGGTTCCTGGTCGCCTTTGAGCTCATGTCCCTTACGAGCTACTTCCTTGTCGTTATCGAGGAGAACAAGAACTCCATTAGGGGCGGTTGGCTCTACTTCGTCATCGCGCACGTGGGCTTCGTTCTCATCATGGCGAGCTTCCTGCTCATGACCAACGGCGTGGGCGGTTCCTTCAGCTTCAGTGATTTCCGTACGCATGACTTTGGACCCGCCGTCTCCTCCGCGTGCTTCGTCCTCGCGTTCTTCGGATTTGGCGCGAAGGCCGGTATCATTCCGCTGCACTCCTGGCTGCCCCAGGCGCACCCCGAGGCGCCGTCCAACGTGTCCGCCCTCATGTCCGGCGGCATGATCAAGATCGGCATCCTGGGAATCCTCAAGGTCGGTCTCGACCTGCTCGCGGGTTCGGGCGTCCAGCTCTGGTGGGGCCTCATGGTCCTGGTCTTCGGATCCATCTCGTCGGTCCTGGGTGTCGTCTACGCCCTCCACGAGTACGACATCAAGCGCCTGCTTGCCTATCACTCCGTCGAGAACATCGGCATCATCTTGCTCGGTGTCGGCGCGTCCATGACGGCGCACGCCCTGGGCAACGACGTCATCGCGACGATCGCGCTCATGGCCGCCCTCTACCACACGCTCAACCACGCCATGTTCAAGGGCGAGCTGTTCCTCGGCGCGGGCTCCCTGCTCTATGCCACGGGTACGCGCAACATGGAGAAGATGGGCGGTCTGTTCCGCCGCATGCCGGTCACGGCCGTCTGCTTCCTCATCGGTGCCCTTGCCATCTCGGCCATCCCGCCGCTCAACGGCTTCGTTTCCGAGTGGTTCACCTACCAGTCCCTGTTCAACATCTCGACGCTCTCCGACCCGGTCGTCATGGTGTTCGCCGTCGCCTCCGCGGCCGCCCTCGCCATCACCGGTGCCCTGGCCGTCACGTGCTTCGTGAAGGCCTACGGCGTCTCGTTCGCGAGCAGCCCTCGTTCCCAGGAGGCCGCGAACGCCAAGGAGTCCCCGGCTCCGATGTTGTTCTCGCAGATGCTCCTCGCGGCCATCTGCGTGGTGCTGGGAATCGGCTCTCCCGTCATCGCCCCGGTTCTGGGCGACGTCGCCCAGAGCGTGCTTGCCGGCTCTGCCATCACAGCCACCTCGGGCGTGTCTCTGGTGAACGAGATTTCCGGTGCCGCCACCTCCACCCCCGCGATCGCCATCGCGCTCGTGGTCCTCACCGGCCTCGCGTTCGTGTTGAGGTCCTGCCTCGGCACCAAGGCCCCCGCTAAGAAGACCGACCCTTGGGCGTGCGGCTACGAGCCCAACGAGCACATGCCCGTCGTCGCCACGAGCTTCGCGTCAGACGTAGAGCTCTTCATGGGCCCGCTCTACACCCTGCGCGAGGTATGCACCAAGATCTGCTGGTCCATCGCGCACGTGTTCCAGAAGCTCACCGGTGTCGCCCAGGGCGTTGAGCCCCTGCCCGACCGCTTCCTGGTCGATGCACCGAGCGAGGGTGCCGATAAGCTGGCCGGCCTCGCCTCCAAGATCGAGGGCGGCAACTACTCCGTATACATCTGCTACATCGTCGCGGCGCTCGTGGTCTTCCTCGTGCTCGCCGTGGTCATGGTCTAGAGAGGGGAGAGGATATTATGAACATCGTTCTTGCGATAGCGCAGGGCCTCGTGGTCATGCTGGTCGCGCCCTTCTTCTCCGGCCTCGCCCGTGTGATTCGCGCGAAGATGCACAATCGCCGCGGTCCGTCCATCCTTCAGGATTACCGGGACCTCGCGAAGCTCATGGCGCGTCCCGAGTCCGTGAGTTCCGACTCGAGCTTCGTGCTGCGCATCATGCCGCCGCTGTTCCTCGCGGTGTCGTTCATGCTCGCCATGGGCCTGCCCATGTTCACGCTCGAGAGCCCCATGCCCGTCTTTGGTGACGCCATCACCATCATGTACGCGCTCGCGCTGTCCCGCTTCTTCTTCGCGCTGTCCGGCGTGGATTCCTCCAACGCCTACGCGGGCTTCGGCGGTATCCGCGAGCTCCTCATGAGCGTGCTCATCGAGCCGTCCATGCTCATCGCGCTGTTTACCGTCGCCATCGTGTGCGGCTCCACGGACATTGCGACCATGGGTCAGCACATCGTTACGGGCAACGTCTCGAGCGTCGTCGCCGTCATCCTCGCCGGCGTCGCCTTCGCGGCCGCCTGCTATATGGAGCTCGGCAAGCTTCCGTTCGATCAGGCCGAAGCCGAGCAGGAGCTCCAGGAGGGCCCGCTCGCCGAGCTCTCCGGCCCGTCCCTGGCCATGATGAAGCTCGCCATGGGCATGAAGCAGGTCGTGGTCGTCGCTTGGTTCACCTCCATCTTCATCCCCTGGGGAGAGCCTGCGACCATTGGCGTCACCGCTCTCGTGGGCGCCGTCGTCTTCCTTGTCAAGTGCCTGGTCGATTTCGTTGTCTGCGGCGTGCTCGAGAACTCCGTTTCCCGTTCGCGCTTCAAGGTGCTCGGTAACCAGACCTGGGCCGTCGTCGGCATCGCGGTCCTCGCGTTCGTCTTCGTCGTCGTAGGCGTGTAGGGAGAAGGGAGAAACTATGTCAATCGAATCGAGCTTGTCCCTCTTTGCCATGGTGGCGATCGCCGTCCCCATGCTGGGCTCCCTGCTCATCGTCATGCTGCCGCGTCCCTACGCTAAATGGATCTGCGCCTTTGCCGGCGGCATCGCCACGGTCGCTTCCGTTGGCTTGGCCGCGACGTTTGCCGGAAACGGCATGAACGCGGTCGATGTAACCTGGGCGAGTATGGGCCAGACCTTGGTCATGGGCTTCATATTCGACCGGATGAGCACGCTGCTCGCACCCGCGTTCGTCGCTATCGGCCTGCTCGTCGTCATCTATTCGTTCCCGTACATGAGCGATAAGAACAAGGAGCATCCCGACGCGCCCCGTCGCCGCTTCTACGTGTACTTCTCCACGTTCATCGGCGCCATGGCCGGTCTCGCCTACAGCTCCACCATCGTCGGCCAGCTCGTTTTCTTCGAGATCACCGGCGTGTGCTCCTGGGGCCTCATCAGCTACTACATGACGCCCACGGCCAAGAAGGCCGGTATGAAGGCGCTCATCATCACCCATATCGGCGCTCTGGGACTCTACATCGGCGCGGCCTTCCTGTTCGCCGGAACCGGCACGTTCGCGCTGAGCGCGATCTCCCAGCTCGATTCCGGTATGAAGACCGTCGTGCTGCTGCTCATCCTGTTCGCCGCTTGGGCCAAGTCCGCCCAGTTCCCGCTCTACATGTGGCTGCCCTCCGCAATGGAGGCCCCCACGCCCGTTTCCGCCTACCTCCATGGCGCGTCCATGGTGAAGGTCGGCGTGTGCGTGTTCGCCCGCGCTCTTGCGAGTGCCGGCGATATCCCCGAGATCGTCGGTTGGGTCGCCATCATCGACGCCGTCGTGACCATGCTCTTCGGCTTCCTCATGTACCTGCCCCAGAAGGATATGAAGCGCCTGCTCGCCTTCTCGACGATCGCGCAGCTCGCCTACGTGTTCTTCGGCCTGGGCCTCTCCGTGTTCGGAAGCCAGATGGCGTTCAACGGCGCCGTCGAGCACATCTTCAACCACGCGTTCACCAAGACCCTGTTCTTCCTCATCGCCGGCTCCCTCAGCTTCACGCTGGGAACCCGTATGTTGCCCAAGATCCAGGGCCTCATGAAGAAGTACCCGGTCACGGGCGTGGGCTTCGCGGTCGCCGCGACCGCTATCGCCGGCGTGCCCCCCATGAGCACGTTCTTCTCCAAGTTCCAGATTATTTCCGGTGGCTTCGCGGTTGGTGCTTCCAACACGGTCATCTTCGTCCTCGTGTGCGTCATGGTCGTCGAGACCGTCGCCACCTTTGCATGGTTCCTGCGTTGGATGGGTAAGGTCCTGCCCGGTGAGCCGAGCGAGACCGTGGCCGCCGGCCAGCCCCTTCCGCGCGCCATGGCGTTCGTGTTCGTCGTCCTCATGATCATGGTCGTCGTCGCCGGTCCTCTGTCCTCTAGTTGGATGGGTTAGGAGGTAGGACATGGGTTATTCGTTAGTCAATATCCTGGGCGGTCTTCTGATCGTGACCTCCACCATGGTGGTCGTCTCGAAGACCATCCCGTCCGCCATTAAGTGGTACGCGATCCAGTCGGTTGTCCTGGTGGGCGTGCTGCTCACCCTGGGCCTCACCACCGGTGCCACCGAGCTTCTCATGTGGGCCGCGTCGGCCTTCGTCACCAAGGTGATCCTCGTTCCGTTCATTCTCAACCGTGCCTACAAAAAGATGGGTTCGCCTGCCGATAGCACGCTGACCTCCTCCATCAAGCCGGCCTGGACCATCATCCTCACCGGTCTGGAGGTGGCCATCTGCTTCGCGGTGGTCACGCGCCTGAGCCTGCCCACCGCTGAGGTGGCTACTCCGGCCCTCGCCATCAGCTTCGCGCATTTCTTCGTCGGCCTCACGTGCATCATCTCCCAGCGCAACATCCTCAAGCAGATCTTCGGGTACTGCCTTATGGAGAACGGTAGCCACGTGACGCTCGCCCTGCTCGCGCCCACGGCCCCCGAGATCATCGAGATCGGCATCGCCACCGACGCCATTTTCGCCGTCATCATCATGTCCGCCGTCGTCGTGAGGATCTGGAACGACACCAAGTCGCTCGACTCCCACGACCTTACCGAATTGAAGGGGTAGGCCATGGATGTTTCAATGTTGACGGTCGCCCTGCTCGCTTGTCCCCTTGTGTTCTCCCTGATTATGGCCGCACTCCCCAAGGCGACGTCCTACAACGTCTTCGCGGGGCTCAACACCATCTCCGTCGCGGCGACCCTCGTCCTTTCGGTCGTCACCGCGGGAACCATGCTCTCGAGCGGGCAGAATATCGACGCCTTGGGCCTGTGGCTCCATCTCGATTCGCTCTCGTCGATCTTCGTCCTTCTGGTAGGCATCATCGGGTTCATCACCGGCGTGTACTCCATCTCCTATATCAAGATCGATATTGAGGAGAAGACCATGCCGGCCGAGCGCACCAAGCAGTACTACGCGCTATTCAGCCTGTTCGTTTTCACGATGCTGCTCGCCTGCCTGTCCAACAACATCATCCTCACCTGGGCGGCGGTCGAGGCCACTACGCTGTCGACCGTGTTCCTCGTGGGCATCTACAAGAACAAGCAGGCGCTCGAGGCGTCTTGGAAGTACGCGATGGTCTGCACCGCCGGCGTGGCCTTCGGCCTGTTCGGCACGCTGCTCATCTACGCGAACGCCGCCGATATCATGCCCAACGCGCATGAGGCCGCGTTCCTCACCTCCATCATGCCCTACGCCGACCAGTTCGACCCGATGCTCGTGCGCCTCGCGTTCGCGTTCATCGTCATCGGCTTCGGCACCAAGGCGGGCCTGTTCCCCATGCACACCTGGCTGCCCGACGCGCACTCCCAGGCTCCGAGCCCGGTCTCCGCGCTGCTCTCGGGCGTGCTGCTCAAGTGCGCCATGCTGGTGATCATCCGCTTCTACTCCCTGTCCATCATCACGGTGGGCGACACCTATCCGCGAACGCTCCTGCTCATCCTGGGCACGCTGTCCATCCTGGTGGCCGCCCTGTGCATCTTCAAGCAGGACGATATCAAGCGCCGCTTCGCGTACTCCTCCGTCGACAACGTCGGCGTGGTCGCGCTGTGCCTGGGTATCGGTGGTCCGCTCGGTATCGCCGCCTGCCTGCTGCACTGCATCTTCCACGGCTTCACCAAGGCGCTCGCCTTCTGCATGGCCGGTAACATCCAGCACATCTACCACACCCGCGACCTGAACAAGATCAAGGGCGTCGTCGAGATCGCTCCCGTCACGGCAGCGCTCACCATCATCGCCCTGCTCGCGCTCGCCGCCTTCCCGCCGTTCGCCCTGTTCATCTCCGAGTTCCTCACCTTCGTGGCCGGCGTCCAGTCCGGTCCCATCTGGGTGGTCGTGCTCGTGGCCATTGGCCTCACCGGCGTGTACTTTGCCCTTACCGGCATCGCGCTCAAGTCCATCTTCGGCAAGGCGCCCGAGGGCATGAAGCGCCACGAGGTGCCCGCCCTCATGATCATCCCCGAGATTGCCCTCGCGATCGTGGTCATGTGGTTCGGTATCGCCACCCCGGTCGCCATCACGAGCGGCGTCGAGGATGCAACGTCCGTCGTTTTGAACCAGAGCGTCGAAGAGCTCCACGAGGCTCCTCTCTACCGCATGGTGTTCAGTTCCCAGACCAAGACAAGCGAGGTGAATTAGCACCATGGCAGAACCTGAAAAGAAGGACTACGCTCGTCGTTGCGAAAGCCACGTCGAGGCCCTGCGCGCCGCAGTGCCGGGCGCTATCGAGAAGGTTGAGTGGCAGTGCGAGGACCAGCTGACGATTACCGTCAAGCAGGACAAGCTGCCCGAGGCCGTCCACTACCTGTATTACGAGCGCTACGGCTGGATTCCCGTGATCATCGGCAACGACGAGCGCAGTCTGTGCGGCCGTTACGCCGTGTACTATGTCATCTCCATGGAGGGGGAGGACCCCGGCTGGGTGACCGTGCGCACCGAGGTCGATCCCGCCAAGATGACGTTCCCGTCCGTGACGCCGTTCGTCCCCGCCTGCGTGTGGGGCGAGCGCGAGCTGCGCGACATGTTCGGCCTGATCCCCGAGGGTCTGCCCGACCGTCGCCGCCTGGTACTGCCCGATGACTGGCCCAGCGGCCTGTACCCGCTGCGCAAGGACTCCATGGACTACCGCTTCCGTCCCGCTCCCGCGAGCGACATGGAAAACTACGAGTTCTTGGCCGACACCAAGGGCAAGGAGACCACACTCGTCCCCATGGGACCGTTGCACATTACCTCCGACGAGCCCGGCCACTTCCGCCTGTTCGTCGAGGGCGAGACGATCGTCGACGCCGACTATCGTCTGTTCTACGTGCATCGCGGCATGGAGAAGGTCGCCGAGACGCGCCTGAACTATGACGCCGTGACGTTCCTCGCCGACCGTATCTGCGGCATCTGCGGCTGCGCTCACTCGGTGGCCTACGCCGAGGCCGTCGAGCGCGCCCAGGGCATTCATGTCCCGCCGCGCGCCCAGTACATCCGCGCCATCATGCTCGAGGTCGAGCGTCTGCACTCGCATCTGCTCAATATTGGCCTCGCATCGCACTACACCGGCTTCGACTCCGGCTTCCAGCAGTTCTTCCGCGTCCGCGAGAAGTCCATGGACCTGGCCGAGAAGCTCTCCGGTCACCGCAAGACCTACGGTCTCAACGTGATCGGCGGCGTGCGTCGCGACATTTTGGCCGAGCAGAAGCTCTCCACGCTCACGACCATCCACCAGCTGCGCTCCGAGGTTCAAGAGCTCGTCGACGTGCTGCTCTCCACGCCCAACTTTATTGAGCGTACGAGTGGCATCGGCATCTTGGACCGCAAGATCGCACGCGACTTCTCGCCGGTCGGCCCGCTCATGCGTGGCTCTGGCTACGCCCGCGACGTGCGCTTTGACCATCCCTTCGACGGCTACGCCGATCCGGACGTCCAAAAGATGCATGCCGCCACGGCCGACACCTGCGATGCCTTCGGCCGTACCGCCGTTCGCATCCAGGAGGTCTACGATTCGATCGACATGATCGAGACCATGCTCGAGAACTGCCCGTCGGGCCCCATCCTCACCACGGATTGGGAGTACACCCCGCACAAGTACGCCATCGGCGCCACCGAGGCGCCGCGCGGCGAGGACGTGCACTGGGCCATGCTCGGCAACAATCAGAAGTGCTACCGCTGGCGCGCCAAGGCCGCCACGTACAGCAACTGGCCGGTCCTGCGCTACATGTTCCGCGGCAACACCGTGGGTGACGCTGCGTTGATCGTCGGCTCGCTCGACCCGTGCTACTCCTGCACCGACCGCGTGACGGTGACCGATGTCGCCGCCAAGCGCGACCACGTGCTCGACAAGGAGCAGTTCGAGAACGTCTGGCGCGACAAGTCGCCGCTTGCGGGCGAGGGCACCATGGCCGCTCCGCTCGATGAGGAGGCGCTCTAATATGCTGAAGCTTTGGAAGGTTAACGCCAAGGCCGGCGACGCGACGGTCAAGTACCCGTTTGCGCCGTTTCCCACCAATAAGGACATGCGCGGCAAGCCCGAGCACAATGCCGAGCTCTGCATCGCCTGCGGTGCCTGCGGCGTGGCGTGCCCGGCCGATGCCATTCGCATGGACACTGACCTTGCGGCCGATACCATTACCTGGTCGATCGACTACGGCCGCTGCATCTTTTGCGGCCGCTGCGAGGAAGCCTGCCCCATGGAGGCCATCAAGCTCACCGAGGAGTTTGAGTTGGCCGTCATGAGCAAGGACGACCTCACCAGCAAGAGCGTCTATACGCTCGAGCACTGCTCGCGCTGCGGCAAGCCGTTTGCCCCGCACAAGGAGATCGACTACGCCAAGCGCCTGCTGCAAAAGGCCGGCGGCATGGAGGCCATCCAGGCCGCCCGTACCGTCGGTATGTGCCAGGAGTGCAAGCGCGAGCTCGACGCCCTGCGCGCCGCCTCGGCCGTAAAGACCGGCAACGCACACGGCATGGCTGCCAACGAGACGCTTGCGTCCGGTGAGCCCCAGGGCCCCGGCATGGAGTATCTGGGCGGCCACGGCGTGAACCCGGAGTATATCGACCGCGAGCTCAACCCCGATGCGCCCGAGATTCCCGCCGGTCCGGTGCCGGTCGAGGGCATCATCATGGATTTTGATACGAAGGAGGAGTAACCATGGCCGAACCCACGCTTTTGCCCGAGCGGCTTCAGTACCGCCCGACCAAGATCGAGCTCGACGAGAGCATCGAGAAGGCCAAGGCGACCCTTCTTAAGAAGATCAAGCGCTCGGTGTACGTCTACCGTGTCGACTGTGGCGGCTGCAACGGCTGCGAGATTGAGATCTTCGGTTCCATCACGCCCGTCTTTGACGTCGAGCGCTTTGGCATCAAGGTCGTGCCTTCGCCCCGTCACGCCGATGTGCTGCTGTACACCGGCGCCGTGACGCGTGCCATGCGTATGCCGGCCCTGCGCGCCTTTGAGGCCGCACCCGATCCCAAGATCGTGGTGTCCTATGGCGCGTGCGGCTGCACCGGTGGCATCTTCTACGACAACTACTGCGTCTGGGGCGGCACGGACAAGATTCTGCCGGTCGATGTCTACATCCCCGGCTGCCCGCCCAGCCCCGCGCAGACCATCTACGGCTTTGCCATGGCGCTCGGTCTGCTGGACCAAAAGCTCCATGCCGAGACCACGGTGGAGGCCGCCGGCGAGCAGGCCGATATCCTGCATCCCGGCGTGCCGTACAAGCTGCGCGTTGCAATCGAGCGCGAAGCTCGCGCCATGAGCGGCTACCGTTACGGCCGCGACCTGGCCAATGAATTTATGGATACGCTCGAGGGCGCGCCCAAGGGCGATATCCGAGGTGCCATGGCGCTGCTCATCGACAAGCAGGACGATCCGCGCCGCGTCGAGGTGTACTCGGCGCTGCAGGATCTGGTGCTGGCCGGAGGTCGCTAGATGGAGCTTACGGACCGCTCTGGTTACTTTGCGGGTCCCGGCATGCTCGGCGGCTCCTTTGGCGATGCCTCGCGCGCAAGCGACGGGGCTGCCGAGGGCGTCGCCGACCCCTGCCTGGGCCATGCGCCCGACCAGGTGGTCTTCTACGAGCTCACGCGTAAGTTTGTGGAGACCGAGGAAGACGTTCCCCAGGAGGCCTGCGACGTGCTGTACTACACGCTCGCCGTGGGCCACCACACCGGCGTGCTCGACTGCTTTGAGCTGCGTCTGTCGGTGTCGGTGGATGTGTTCTATTCGCTCGTCGACGCGTTGCCGGAGGGGGAGGCCAAGACCAAGTTCGAGGCCATCCGCTCCTTTGGCGAGTGCCAGCTCGACAAGGCGGCGGTGCCGTCGCTGCTCGAGGCCTGCGATGCGCTGCTCGACGAGCGCGGTTTTCGCGGGTCGGCCAAGGCCGGCATCTCGGTGTTCGACGACGATTTTGGCCTGCATGCCCAGCAGGTCGCGTTTCTGATGAAGTTTCGCGATCTGGTGGAGCGCGTGCGCGATGTGTCGGGTGTGTATCTGACGGGAAGGTTGCAGTAATGGGTCGCGTTGTAGATGGACGTGTGAACGGAGCCCCATTTGCGGGTATCGTGCTCACGGCGGGAAGCGTGCTGCGTGCCGACGATGCCGCCGGCCCCGTGCTCTCCAAAAAGATGGAAGACGCACCCATCGCCGGTTGGTACACCATCGACGGCGGTCAAACGCCCGAGGACGACATCATCGAGGTCAAGCGCGAGCGTCCGCCGCGTTTGGTTTTGGTCGATGCCGCCGACATGGCGCTGCCCGTCGGGTCCATCCGTTTGCTCGACAAGCGCGATGTAGCCCGCAAGTCGATGTTCACCACGCATTCGCTTCCTTTGTCGATTCTGATCGAGGAAATCGAGCAATCGTGTGATGATATCGTCTTCGTTGGGATTCAGCCGGGCGACACGGAGTTCTACAACCCCATGTCCCCGGAAGTCTTTGACGCCGTCGACGCCGTGTACGACGCCGTGGCCGCCAACGACTTTTCCCACTTTATCCGCTTGGGGCAAGAGCAATAGGAGCGCTTGTCCCTGCTGATTAGGAAAGAAGTGATTGACATGGCAGATTCCAAGGCAGAATATCCCGCTCCCGATTGCCTGGCACCCGCCGCGATCGAGGCCAAGACCGAGGCCGCCGGCGTGACCAAGGCCAACCTGCCGGTCGCAAAGGCCTTTCTGTTGGCAATGTTCGCCGGTGCGTTTATCGCCTTCGGCGGCCTGTTCTTTACGGTGTTCTTGAGCGACAGCACGCTGGGCTGGGGTGCCCAGCGTGTCGTGGGCGGCCTGTGCTTTTGCCTGGGCCTGGTGCTGGTGCTGGTGTGTGGCGCCGAGCTGTTTACCGGCAATTCGCTTATGGTCTGCGCGCTCAAGAGCAAAAAGGTCACTCTGGCCCAGATGCTCAAGGCCTGGGTCGTCGTGTGGGTCGGCAATTTTGTCGGTGCCCTGTTCATCGTCTTTTTGGTGTACATGGCCGGCATCTATAAGCTCAACGGCGAGGCGGTCGCCAACTCCATGGTGAGCGTCGCCGCCGGCAAGGTGACGATCGACTGGGTGACGATCTTCTTCCGCGGCATCCTGTGCAACATCTTTGTGTGCCTGGCCGTGTGGATCGGTACTGCCGGCAAGACCGTGGTCGATAAGGTCGTGGGCATTCTGCTGCCCATCGCAGCCTTTGTGGCCTGCGGTTTTGAGCACTGCGTTGCCAACATGTACTTTTTGCCCATGGGTGCCGTGATGCACGCGTGCGGCTATGGCGCCAAGGTTGCCGGTGCCGACGCGCTCAACGTCGCGGGCATTGCGTTTAACCTATCCGCCGCCACGCTGGGCAACATCGTGGGCGGCGCGGTTCTGATCGCGCTCGGCTATTGGTTTATCTACGCCAAGAAGTCCGAGGCGTAAGGTGCCGTCTGTTTGACGTTGGGCCTCCCGCGGGGCGTTGCCGTGCGGGAGGCTTTTTGGGCCTGGGGCTCGTTGCCGGGCTGTTGGCCTGTTGTGTTTGGCTGATGAAAGGGGTAATCGAGATGGCATCTGCTGTGGAGCGTGACGGTCGCGCCGTGGTGACCACATGCGGGGGATGCTATGCCGATTGCGCCTTTGCGGCACGCGTTGAGGACGGTCGCGTGGTGGCCGAGTTGCCGGTGCCGGGACATCCGTGCGCGGCGCGTGCCCTGTGCGCCCGCGGGCGCCATCGCCTGGCAATGCCGTTTGACGAGCGCGACCGGATTATGCACCCTATGCGACGCCGCCGGGATGGCTCGGGGTTTGATGCGATTACCTGGGACGAGGCGTTTGCTCAGATTGCCGAGCGTCTTTTGGGAATTGTTGACGAGCGCTGGCCCCGTGCGCTGGGCATGACACTTGGTGTGCCCTCGTTCGACCGCTACTGGGCCTATCGCTTTATGCATGCGCTGGGCTCGCCCAACGTGTACGGTGCCGATGGCGCCTGCGAGGTAAGCAGACTTACCGGTTGGGGGCACAGCCTGGGCTATAGCCCCGCCTCCGACCTTGCGCATACCGACTGCATCATGTACCTGGGGCGTTCCATTGTCGATTCGTCGACGATGGGGGCCGTTGACGCGCTCAACGATGCGCGCCGGCGCGGGGCGAAGATCATCGTGGTTGACCCCCGGCGCAGCGGCTCGGCCGCGCTTGCCGACCGCTGGCTGCGCGTACGTCCTGGATGCGATCTGGCGTTGCTGCTGGGTATCGCACATGTGCTGGTATTCGAGGACCTGTACGATCACGAGTTCGTGGACCGCTACGCCACAGGCTTTGACGAGCTGGCGCAGGCGGCCAGTGCTTGGACGCCCGAGTGGGCCGAGTCGATGTGCGACGTGCCGGCGGACGATATCCGAGCGACTGCGCGTGATTTGGCTGCCGCCGCGCCTGCCGCTGTGGTGGATGCGGGTTTTCATGGTGGCATCGGCATCGCGTATGCCAATAGCACCCAGACCGCACGCGCTATCTGCTTGGTCGATGTGCTGCTGGGCTGTATTGGACATGCGGGCGGCGCGCTCAATCCGCCCACACCGCTTTCACTGGGCGACCTCGATCCCACTCGCTTTGCGACGCCGCCGGTGCCGCGCGAGCCCAAGCTGGGGTCCGAGCGCTATCCACTGGTCGATCCGGTGCGCGGACTGTGCACGACCATCGGTCAGTCGATTCTTGCCGGCGATTTGCGTGGGCTCATCGTCTATGCCAGTAACCCCGGTGCGTGCTATGGCAATGCACAGGCTTGGTTGGGTATTTTGCAGCAGCTCGACTTGCTTGTGACGATTGATATTCGTTGGTCCGAGACGGCGCGTGCTTCTGACTTCGTGCTGCCCGACGTGACGTATCTGGAGGCCGACCGCGGTGTGGGCACAGTCGTGGGCGTCAACGATTCGCGCGTGTTCTACCGCAACGCCGTGCTGCCCGTGCAGCATGACGGCACACGTCCCGGTCGGGAGATTTTTGCCGGTCTGGCGCAGGCGTGCGGCGTGGGCGAATATTTCCAGTTTACGTCTGACGATCTGACGGCTGCCCAGGTGGCGCCTTTTGGGATCGATCTGGACGAGCTCAAGGAGCGCGGCTGGGCCGATACGGGCGTGGCGCTGCCGTCGCGCACGGGTGAGCCGGTGATTCCGCTTGCCGGCGGCAAAATTGCGCTGGCAAGCGACGTATGGGAACGAGTCGGCATGGGTCGTGTGCCCAACTGGATTGCGCCCATGGTGGAGCCCGGCCCGGGGATGTTTCGCCTCATTAGTGGCAACCGTCCCTTTGAGTCGCACACCTCGCGCAGGCTTGCGGCTCAAGGTGCCGCCGAGGCTGGATCGGACCTGGATGCCGTGCAGATGAATGCCGATGCTGCTGCGCACATGGGCATCGCCGACGGCGAGATCGTCGAGCTCGTGAGCGATTTGGGCCGCGACCGCGTGCGCGTGGAGACGACGCCGTATCTGCATCCGGCGTGCATCTTCACCTCGGCCGCCCCCGGCGGGCGTTCGTTTGGCGCCGATGCCGGCGGCGCTCAAGCCTTGGGCGTGGGCCCGCTCGACCATACGCCGCTGCGCTGGGACCCGTTGACGGGCGCCGCGCTCACTCAGGAAAACGCCGTTCGCGTGGAAAAGATCGCGGCGCGCGAGGATAATAGCGATTGATTGAATCAGCTGATGTATTCGACTGATCCACGTTTCTTTTGAAAGGCCGCACATGAGCGATAGCCAGAACATGTCCGATGAGGTACGCGCCCGCCTGCGCGCCATTCCTTCCGTCAACGAGCTGCTTGCCGAGTGGCCGGTAGTGAAGGCGGCGGGGGAGACCTGCGACGCGGTGGTGCATGCCGCCGTGACGGCCGAGCTCGACGAGGAGCGCGCAGCCATTCGCGCCGATGCCGCCCCGCGCTCTAAGCGCGACCTGGCCTCGGCCATCGAGTGGCGTGCGCACCGCTCCGCGTTGCCGAGCCTGCGCCCTGCCGTCAACGCTACGGGCGTGGTCATCCATACCAACTTGGGCCGCGCCCCGCTCGCGGAGTCGGCGGCAAAGGCCGTGGCCGAGGTTGCGCGCGGGTACAGCACGCTCGAGTACAGTGTGGACACTTGTTCGCGCGGGTCGCGCAAGGAGCACGCCGCGCAGCTGATCCGCTCGCTCACCGGTGCCGAGGACGCGCTCGTGGTCAACAACAACGCCGCCGCGGTACTGCTGGTGCTGGCGACCCATGCCGCAGGCAAGAAGGTTATCGTCAGCCGCGGCGAGCTTGTCGAGATCGGCGGCAGCTTCCGCATCCCCGATGTCATGGCGGCTTCGGGCGCCAAACTCGTCGAGGTCGGCGCCACCAACCGCACGCATTTGGACGACTATGAGCGCGCCATCACGCCCGATACGGCGATGATCCTCAAGGTCCATCCTTCCAACTATCGCATCGAGGGCTTTCACGAGGAGGTGGGCTCTCGGGAGCTTGCCGCTCTGGCCCACAAACATGGCCTGCTGTTCTACGAGGACCAGGGGTCGGGCGCGCTGTTGCCCGACGACATCTTGGTGCGCGGCGGCGAAGAAACCACGCCGGCTTCGGTTTCGGCAGGGCTCGATATCGTGTCGTGCTCGGGTGATAAGCTGCTCGGTGCCGCACAGGCGGGCATCATCATGGGCCGTCGCGATCTGGTCCAGGCCTGCGGCGCACATCCGCTCATGCGCGCTCTGCGTCCGGGCAAACTGGCTCTGTCGGCGCTCGAGGCCACGCTGCGTATCTACATGGATGGCGCCGATGTTGCCCATCGCGATATTCCGGTGCTCAGCATGCTTACGCTGCCGCAGGCCCATTTGGAGCGACGTGCCCGTAAGCTGCGTGATCGTATGGTCGCCGGGCTCGATAAGGCTGGTTGCCCGTGTGCCGTTGAGTTGGAGATTGTCGAGGAATCGTCGACCCCCGGTGGCGGTTCGCTGCCTACCGTCGAGCTGCCCACCATGTGCGTTGCCGTGCGCCTCGTCGATGAGCGTCTTTCCGTTGACGCACTCAAGCGCTCGCTCGTCCAAGATTTCGACACGCCGGTCGTCACACGCGCCTCGCACGATCGCGTCCTGTTTGACGTGCGTACACTCGTGGGTGACCGCGATATCGAGACGGCGGCAACGACGCTCGTCGCGTGCGTTAAGAAGGCGATTGCTCGATGAGTGAGGTTAAAGCGCTGGTGGAGTGTCCCGTTATCGTTGGCACGGCGGGCCACGTCGACCACGGTAAGTCGGCGCTGATCGAGGCACTGACCGGCAAGAATCCCGATCGCCTTGAGGTCGAGCGTCGTCGCGGCATGACGGTGGAGCTTGGCTTTGGTGAGCTGGCGCTGCCGAGTGGCAAGATCGTCGGCCTGGTCGACGTGCCGGGCCACGCGCATTACCTGCGCGCCATGGTGCAGGGCGCCACGGGCATCGACGTGGCCGTGCTGGTGGTTTCGGCCGTCGAGGGCGTGATGCCGCAGACCCGCGAGCACGTGCACGTGCTGGAGATGCTGGGCGTCACGCATATGGTGGTGGCGCTGACGATGTGTGACCTGGGCGACGCCGAGATGACCGAGCTTGCCGAGCTCGATGTCGATGACTTTTTGTCGGGTACCGTGTTTGCGGGCGCGCCGATTGTGCCCGTGTCGTCTAAGACGGGCGAGGGGGTCGATGGGCTGCTTGCGGTGCTCGACGAGCAGGTAAGTGCCTGCTGGGATGCCTGCCGCGACCGTGCCGAGCGCACCGATGCCGCGCCGCGCCTGCCGATTGACCGCTGCTTTACGATTAAGGGCGTCGGCACTGTCGTAACGGGAACGCTGCACGATGCGCCGGTTGCGGTGGGCGACGAGCTGATGGCTTTGCCGTCGCGTACGGTCTGCCGCGTGCGCGGGATTCAGGTGCATGGCGATACGCCGCGCGCGCTGCCTGGTCAGCGTGTGGCGCTCAACCTAGTTGGTGACGGTGTCGCGGCGCTTGACCGTGGCGAGATGCTGGGCGTGGCGGACCGCTTTGGCCAGACGATGCGATTTATGATGGCGTTTACGTATTTGGGCCGCGAGGGCACCAAGCCGCGCGTGCTCGAGTCGGGCGCGCGCGCACATGTGATGGCCGGCACGGCCGAGGTCGTCGGCCGCATCATGCTTTTGGAGGGCGAGGCCCCCATGGCGGTGGGCGAGACCCGTACCGTGCAGGTGCGCCTGGAGGAGCCGCTGCCGCTGTGTGCCGGAGACCATGCCGTGGTGCTGTCGTATTCGCCCGTTATGCTCATCGGCGGCGGGCGCGTGCTGCTTTCGCGCTGCCGTCGCTCGCGCGAGCTTTCTGCCGGTGAGCGCGCACTGTTTGCGGCGCTTGAGTCCGGCGATACCGCGGGCAGCGTGGGCGCTTGGCTGGCGCTGCAGATGCTGCCAGTTACGGCTGTTGATGTTACTGACGCTTTGGATCTTGGTGTCGGCGAGGTCGATGCCGCACTGCGCGGGTTGGTGTCGCAGGGCTCTGTTCGCAAGCTTGCTATGGGTGATGCGGACTACTTGGCGGACGCCGTGGTGCTCGACGCTGCGATGGATGCACTGGCGGCGACCCTGTCAGCCATGCACGCGGCGTCTCCCAAGGAGACGGGCTTTACGCCCGGCGCCGTTGCCCATGCTGCGTGGCCTGCCGCTGATGATGGCGTTGCCGCGGCTCTGATTGCCGAGGGCTGCTCGCGTGGCGTGTGTGCCGCCGAGGGTGCCGAGGTATTCGACCCGCACTCCGCTGCCGCCGCGGCGCGTGTGGTGCGCGAGGCCTGCGAACGTATCGTTGCCTTGCTGAACGAAGCCGGCCTCGATGCACCGACGTTGCCCGAAGTGGGCGAGCAGTTGCAGCTCGATCGCGACACCATGACGCGTGCCCTGCGTGAGCTTTCGCTCAATCGCTCGATCGTTAAGGTCGAGCGCGACGTTGCCCTATCCGCCGCCGCCGAGGCCCATGCGCGCGAGCTTGTTGCCGCCGCCATCGCCGATGCTGGCGGCGCTGCAACCACGAGTGTATTGCGCGAGGCCCTGGGTGTGTCGCGCAAGCGTGCTATCAGCATCTTGGAGCACCTGGATGCCGTGCGCTTCACATCCCTCGACAAAGAAGCCGGCGGCCTGCGCTCCCTGCGCTAGGCCACCCTTATCAGTTGCGGTGAAATAGTTCCTGTTTTCGGCATCTAACGCCAAACCAGGAACTATTCCACCGCAACTTCTTGTTTGTCATTTTGGGATGGGGCCTGTCGGTTTGGTAAAATACCGCCGCACTTGGGAACGGATGGGCTCCGGTGGGCTCCGCGGTCCTCAAAACCGTTGCGAGGCGTGCAAAACGTCTTGGATGTGTTCGATTCACATACGTTCCCGCCACACGCTACCAGCGCTTTTGTGCTCGCGGTCTTGCTGCGTGCCGCAAAGGCGCTGTTTTGTTTTTGCACGAGTTTTTCGTAGCGCCGTTATTTCGGCGGCTGTAGTTAGCATCGTGCACCGGGTTTCGAGCATGCCGATGGAGGTGTTTTGCCGTATGACTACCGTAAGACGTACCGATCTTTCTTGTGTCGTCCAGGCGGGCGGGCTGTCCTCGCGCATGGGCTGCGATAAGGCGCGCATGGCGTTTTGCGGCGAGCCGCTCATCGAGCGCGTACTGGGTCGGTTGGCGCCAGTTGCCGGTGAGTTGGTCGTGACGACGTCGCGTCCCAGCGAGCTTGCCTACCTTGAGGAGCGCACGTTTGGCGGCCTGGTGCCGCGAATAGTGCCGGACCTTGAGGGGTCGGCGGGCGCCATGCGCGGCATCGCGAGCTCGCTGGCTGCGGCTCGGCTTCCTCATGCGGCTATCGTCGCCTGTGATATGCCGTTTGTCTCGCCGGAACTCATCGGCGCGCTTGCCGATCGTGTTGAGGCCGAGGCGCTCGACGTGTGCGTGCCGCGCGAGGAGCGGGGGATTGAGCCGCTTTGCGCCGTCTGGCGCCGTGACGCGTGTGCGCCGGTTGCCCAAGAGCTGCTCGCCTGCGACCGCCAGCGCATTCGCTGCCTGATCAATCGCGTTCAGGCCGGTTATATGGATGAGCCGCAGATCGTTAAGGCCGCGGGCTCGACGCTCTGCTTCGAGAACGTTAATACGCCCGAGGAGTTTGCGGCGGCCGAGTTGCTCGCCTAGATCTGCACACATCAATGACGGGAGATGCCGTGTCACATGATATTTGCCCCGATACCGGGGAACCTTGCACTTGCGATGGGTCCGAACCTTGCGCCTGCGGCTGTGGCGGCTGTGGACATACGGCCGAGGAAGAGGCAGCGGCGGCTGCGTATCGCGAGTCGCACCGCGAGGCCTCGTTTGGCGATGCCTCTGATCACGAACGCAAGATCATCGTTTCGTTCGATAGCACCTTCGATGTGATGGAATGCGAGCAGCTGTGCCTTGCCGCCGGTGTGCCCGGGCGCATCATGCCGCTGCCCGGCTCCATCACCGCCGGCTGCGGGCTGTGCTGGGCCATGCCGTTCTCGGGCGATGCGCTCGCCGCCTTCCGCGCTGCCGCCGAAGGCCGCATAACCCCCGCCGACTACCATCAGCTCGTCCTCTAACCACCAGCATCACCACAAAGGTGCCTGTCCCCAATGTGGTGGTTTGGAACACGTGGACGAAACAGGTTTGAAACACAGGTTTTGCACGTCAGGCACTCAAAAACGTCTTTACCTGCATCGTAATCAAAATGAAACATCCGCCCGCGGCCTTATTCGTAACTTTGCCGCAACAGTGCGATATTATCCATACTCGATAAAGTTCGCGGCACATAGGGTGCCGCGACCAACATTTTTCGTTTCCCATCATTGGAGGAAGCATGAGCTACACGCAGAAAGTTCTCGAAGAGCTCAAGGCCCGCTATCCCGAGCAGCCTGAGTTCATCCAGGCCGCGACCGAGATCCTCGGCACCATCCAGCCGGCGCTCGACGCCCACCCCGAGTACGAGGAGGCCGCCCTGCTGGAGCGCCTCGTCGAGCCCGAGCGCATCGTCATGTTCCGTGTTCCCTGGGTCGACGACCAGGGCAAGGTCCAGGTCAACCGCGGCTATCGCGTCGAGTTCAACTCTGCCATTGGACCCTACAAGGGCGGCCTGCGCTTTAACCCGACGGTCACTCTGGGTATGCTCAAGTTCCTGGGCCTGGAGCAGATCCTCAAGAACAGCCTGACCACCCTTCCCATGGGCGGCGGCAAGGGCGGCTCCGACTTTGACCCCAAGGGCAAGTCCAACAACGAGATCATGCACTTCTGCCAGTCCTTCATGACCGAGCTCTATCGCCACATCGGCCCCAACACCGACGTTCCCGCCGGCGACCTGGGCGTTGGCGGCCGCGAGGTTGCCTACCTGTTCGGTCAGTACAAGCGCCTGACCAACGAGTGGACCGGCGTCCTTACCGGCAAGGGCCTCTCCTTTGGCGGCTCGCTCGCCCGTACCGAGGCCACCGGCTACGGCCTGGCCTACTTTGTGGACGAGTACCTCAAGAGCCGCGGCGACTCCTTCGAGGGCAAGAACGTCGTCGTTCACGGCTCCGGTAACGTCGCCATCTACGCCGTCCAGAAGGTTTCCCAGCTCGGCGGCAAGGTGCTCGCCTGCTCCGACACCCACGGCTGGGTCGAGGATCCCGACGGCATCGACTACACCGTGCTCGAGCACATCTACAACAAGAAGCGCTCCGGCCACGACAAGGGCGTTACGCTCGCCATGTACGTTGACGAGAAGCCCAACGCCGTGTGGCACGAGGGCGACGGCCGTGGCGTTTGGCAGCTGCCCTGCGACATCGCGCTGCCCTGCGCTCGCGAGAACACGCTGCTGCTCGAGGACGCCCAGGCACTCGTCGCCAACGGCTGCAAGGTGGTCGGCGAGGGCGCGAACATGCCCACGACCATCGAGGCCACGACCTACTTCCAGGAGAACGGCGTCGCCTTTATGCCCGGTAAGGCTGCCAACGCCGGCGGTGTTCTCGTGTCCGGCCTGGAGATGAGCCAGAACGCCGAGCACCTGTCCTGGACCTTCGAGGAGGTCGACGGCAAGCTCGAGCAGCTCATGCGCGGCATGTTCCACAACGTGGACGACACCGCCAAGGAGTACGGCCAGGAGGGCAACTTCGTCATGGGCGCCAACATCGCCGGCTTCCTGAAGGTCGCCGACGCTATGCTCGCCCAGGGCGTCTGCTAAATCTTCGCTCGACATAACATGTGATAAGGCTCTCAGCCATTCCGGCTGGGAGCCTTTTTCTATGGTGACGATGGCTGTGCCCCCTCGTTTGGTACACTTAAAGGTACTGGACAAGTGAAGAGATGGGGGAGAACGTGCTCAAGTTCGGTACCTACGTCCGTGTTGGAAACGCGGCCGAAGCCTATGAGCTCTTACAGAAGAACCGCAACAACAAGATTGTGGGCGGCGGCATCTGGATGCGCCTGGGTTCGCGTCGCGTGGCGACGGCGATTGACCTTTCGGCCTGCGGACTCGATCAGATTGAGGAGACCGAGACCGAGTTTCGCATCGGTGCCATGTGTACCCTGCGCCAGCTCGAGCGTCATGCCGAGCTCAACGCGCTTGTCAACCATGTCTTTGAGTTCGCCGTCCACGATATCGTGGGCGTGCAGCTGCGCAACACCGCCACGGTGGGCGGCAGCATTTACGGTCGCTTTGGTTTTTCGGACGTGCTCTCGGCATTTTTGGCGCTCGATTCGTATGTTGAGCTGACGGGTGCCGGCCGCGTGCCGCTCGCCGAGTTCGTGGACATGGGCTATGTGCGCGACGTGATCGAGCACGTCGTGGTCGTTAAGCACGATTACCGTGCGAGCTATGAAGCCGTGCGCAAGGCCGCGACTGACTTCCCCTCCTTAAACGTCACCGCCGCCTGGTGGGACAACAGCTGGCATGTCACCGTGGGCGCCCGCCCGCTGCGCGCGACCCTGCTGCAGGGCGAGGCATGTGGCCTGGTGAACGAGCAGCCTTCAGAGGACGAGCTGCGCGCCCTGGCCGCGTCCGTACGCGCGCTGAGCTATGGCACCAACCTGTGGGGCTCGGCCGACTACCGCCGCCGCATCTCGGCCCCGCTGGCGATTCAGGCCGTGCGTCGCGCCGCCGGCATCGAGCTTTCGGCCGCGCTTGCGCACGAGCTCGAGGGCGTGCAGATTCCTAAGTTTGCCACGGATGAGTATTCCTGCCGCCGCGTGCCCGGCGTCGATTCTAGCGAGGTGCGCTAATGGCTGCCAAACTCATCGATCTTTCCTTTACGCTCAACGGCCGCAAGGTCAAGGTTCAGATTGCCCCCGACACCATGCTCTTTGCGCTGCTGCGCGAGCAGGGCTGCGCGTCGGTGCGCTGTGCCTGCGAGACCACCAATTGCGGTCTGTGCACGGTGTGGCTCGATGGCGACCCGGTTCTGAGCTGCTCGGTTCCCGCCGCGCGCGTCGAGGGCCGCTCCATCACCACGCTCGAGGGCCTCAAGGCCGAGTCCGAGGCGCTTGCCCGTGCGATGGCTGCCGAAGGCGCCGAGCAGTGCGGTTTTTGTGCCCCCGGCCTTATCATGAACGTGCTGGCGCTTGCCCGCGCCGCCAAGGAGGACCCGAGCCTCGTCGCCACGCGTGAGGAGCTCTCACGTCAGCTTGCCGGTAACCTTTGCCGCTGCAGCGGCTACGAGAGCCAGCTGCGCGCTATCGTGCGCTTCCTCAACGAGTCCGGCGTGCAGGTTGGCTTTGAGATGCCCGAGCTGCCCGTCAACGACACGAGCTCTGACGGCGTCTCCTACAAGCAGATCACCCACAAGCAGCCCAAGAAGGACTCGAAGGCCCTGCTCGAGGGTCGTCCGGTCTACACCGGCGATATGGTGCCCGCCGGCGCCCTGATCGTCAAGCTCAAGCGCAGCCCCTATGCCCGCGCCAAGATCCGCTCCATCGACACGTCTCGCGCCCTTAAGGTGCCGGGCGTCGTGGGCGTCTACACCTACGAGGACGTGCCCAAGCGCCGCTTTACCATCGCCGGCCAGAGCTATCCGCAGCCGAGTCCCTACGACCGCCTGATTCTCGAGAACCTCGTCCGTTACCAAAACGAGGAAGTGGCGATCGTCGCCGCCGAGACCGAGGAGGCTGCCGACAAGGCGCTCAAACTCATTAAGGTCGACTATGAGGTGCTCGAGCCGCTGCTCGACTTTACCCAGGCACTCGATAACGACATCGTTGTCCACCCCGAGGGCGACGTGACCTTTATGTTCCCGCAGGGCGGCGACGTTGCTCGTAACCTGGTGTGCAGCGGTACCAGCGATTTTGGCGACTTGGACGAGGCCTTCGCCCAGAGCGACATCGTCTTTGAGCGCACCTACACCAGCCAGGCCACGCAGACTGCGCCCATGGAGACCTTCCGCGCCTTCGCGACGACCGACGCGTTCGGGCGCATCTCGGTGACCACCTCGACGCAGGTGCCCTTCCACGTGCGTCGCATGGTCGCGCAGTCGCTCGACATTCCGCAGTCGCAGGTGCAGGTCATTAAGCCGCGCATCGGCGGCGGCTTTGGCTCCAAGCAGACGGGCTGCTGCGAGATCTTCGTGGCGTTCGTGACCCAGCAGACTGGCCGTCCGAGCTACTGCTGCTACACCCGCGAGGAGACCATCACCGCGGGCAATTCGCGCCACCAGATGCAGATGACCGTTAAGCTGGGCGCCATGAACGACGGCACCATCACGGCCATCGATCTGCATACGTTGTCCAACGCCGGTGCGTATGGCGAGCACGCTACCACGACGATCGGCCTGTCGGGCCACAAGAGCCTGCCCATCTACAACCACGTAAAGGCGAGCCGCTTTAGCTGGGACGCCGTCTACACCAACACCAACCGCGGCGGCGCGTATCGCGGCTACGGTGCCACCCAAGGCCAGTTTGCCGTGGAGAGCGCCGTCAACGAGCTCGCCGACATGCTGCACATGGACCCCGCCGACCTGCGCCTTAAGAACATTGTGCGCGAGGGCGAGACCATGCCGCAGTACTACAACGAGAAGCTCAACGCCTGTGCGCTCGACCGCTGCCTGCTGCGCGCGATGGACATGATCGGTTGGCGCGACAAGCCGCTAGCCGTGGACCTGGGCGACCGCGTGCGCGCCCTGGGCTGCGCGCTCACCATGCAGGGCTCAGGCATTTCCAACGTGGACATCGCCGGCATCGACATGCGGCTGGAAGAGGACGGCTTCATTACCATCGGCACCGGAGCCACCGATAACGGCATGGGCGTCGACACGATCCTGGCGCAGATTGCCGCCGAGGAACTGGGCGTGGAGAGTTCGATGATCGTGGTGCGCGGCGTGGACACTGATGTGTCGCCGTTCGACGCCGGCTCGTACGCGAGCTCGGGTACGTACGTGACGGGCCTTGCCGCCAAGAACGCCGCGACCGAGCTGCGTGAGAAGATTTGCTCCAAAGCCGCCCAGATGTGGGACGTGGACGCCGCCGATGTGGTCTTCGATGGTCAGTACGTGCGTCTGTCCGACGAGCGTGCCGCGCGCGAGCAGAACCGCTACCTCACGCTGCGCGACTTTGCCAACCTGTGCGTCAAGAACATCGCGGGCGGCGACGCGCTGACCTCGCATGCCTCTGCCTGCCTGCCCGTTTCGCCCCCGCCGTTTATGGCCGGCATTGCCGAGGTCGAGGTCGACAAGGCCACCGGCAAGGTGACTGTTGTGGACTACGCGGCGGCTGTGGACTGCGGCACCGTGATCAACGAGGCGCTTGCGCGCGTCCAGGCCGAGGGCGGCATTGCCCAGGGTATCGGCCACGCGCTCTACGAGATTGTCGAGCACGATGACCGCGGCCGTCTGCGCACCGGCAACTTTATGAGCTACAAGCTACCCACGCGCCTGGATATCGGCAGCATACGCGTGGCCTTTGAGCCGAGCTACGAGCCGACGGGTCCGTTTGGTGCCAAGTCGATCGGCGAGGTCGTCATCAACACGCCGCTCGCCGCCGTGGCCTCGGCCGTGGCACACGCCACCGGCCACCAGGTGCGCTCACTGCCGATCACGCCCGAGAAGGCCCTGCTGGGGGAGTAGCGGGTCTGCGAACAAGTCGTAATTTGCGGGGCGGGGCAACTCGCCCCGCCTTTTGCACTCGTGGTGAGGGTTGATTTCCGATCTCAGCCGAACACTTTGAGCGGATAGGCCGTTCCCGCAGCTAGCCGAACGCCCCCGAGGCCCC
>NZ_JBCOIG010000001.1:182987-197673 GCF_040926405.1 Collinsella aerofaciens | reverse complement strand
GGCCCGTTCGTCTAGCGGTTTAGGACGCCGCCCTCTCAAGGCGGAGATCACCAGTTCGAATCTGGTACGGGCTACCACGCATCTGATATCCGGACTTCCTATGGAAGGCCGGGTTTTTTTTATTTTCAAACAACCGTCTGCAATTCCCGTTTGAACCAGAGCTTTGCGTTCTGCCTATGGCCCTTACGGGTACAATATCCAAGATATTTTGACTGTTAGAAGGAGTCTCATGACGGAGTCCTCTCAGCATACGTCTAAGCCCCAGGTCGAGGTTGAGGCCTCGGGCGGAGATGACAATAAGAGCGCACGCCGCGGCGCCATCTTTATCGGCGTCGTGCTGGTAGGTTATATCGTCTATCTGGTGGTAACCGGGCAGATGGGGCAGTTCTGGGCCGCTATGTCGAGCGTCCAGGCGTCATGGCTCGTTGTCGCGTGTCTTTGCATGTTCATGTACCTGTTCTTTGGCATTGTGGCCTATGCGATCGCCGTCTGGCTCGATCCCAATTCGCCCGTCGGCATCCGCGACCTGATCTCGGTCGAGGCGAGTGGCATCTTCTTTGGTAACCTGACGCCCATGATGATGGGCTCCACCCCGGCTCAAATCTATCGCCTGACCAAGGCCGGCCAAAACGTGGGCGAGGCCGGCGCCACGCAATTCACGCGTTTTATCGTGTACCAGTTTGGCCTCGTTGCCTGGGGCGCTATCCTACTGCTTGCTCGCATGCCGTTTTTTGCCGAGCGCTATGGCGACATGACGTTGCTGTGCGTCTTTAGCTTTGGTGGGCACTGCTGCATCTTGCTGGGCATCTTCGCCGTCGCGCTCATGCCTAAGACCGTCACGCGCGTCGCCCATTGCATCATCAATTGGCTTGAGCGCATTGGTGTCTCGGCCACTAAGATCGAGGGATGGCGCACGTTTGTCGATGGCGAGATCTACTCCTTCTCCGAGAAGTTCAAGCTTTCAGCCGGACATTTTTCTTCCATGCTGCTCACGGTGGTCATCACCATGCTGCAACTCGCGTTTTTCTATCTGGTGCCGTATTTCCTGATGCTTGCCTTTGGCCACCACGAGGTCGACTTTTTCTCGGTCATGGCCGCGAGCGCCTTTGTCCAGCTGCTGAGCTCTGCGGTCCCCCTGCCCGGTGGAACTGGTGGCGCTGAGGGCGGCTTTGCATTGTTCTTGGGTCATTTCTTTGGGTCGGCTTCGACCGCCGGCTATCTGCTGTGGCGCCTCATTACGTTTATTGCGCCGACCATTTTGGCTGCGCCCCTGCTGGGACTTAAGAGCGCCCACAACGAGAGCATCCATGCGCGCTGGGATCGTGTGATGCGCAAGCTCGGCCGCACGCCTCAGACGCCCTCTGCGCCCACTATGCCGCACCCCACGAATGCTGTTACCGTTGATCCCAAGAAGCGCGCTCAGAAGGCTTCTGGGACCGCTAAGCCGGCTCATAAAGCCTATGTGCGCCAGACAGGCGATGGTATTCGCGTATCTCCGTCGGCACTCAATAAGAAGAAGCATCCCAAGTCGCAGTAGGGCAGTCGTGCGTTCTTCATGATGCGGGGCATATTTGTGCTGTATGGGGGATAATCCTCTTACGTAGATTATCTCTCATCTGTTGATGAATGCTTGCATATCGAAGGGACACGCCCATGGCAACCAGCAAACCGCGTCTTGATCGTCGCATCATTCGCAGCCGTAATGCCATCCTTTCGGCTTTCGAGCGCCTGCTCATGGAAAAGCCGCTGGCAGACATTACGGTGAGTGCCATCGCGCGCGAGGCCAATGTCGACCGCAAGACCTTTTACGTTCACTTTGGTACGGTTGACGGCCTGCTCGATGCCATTGCCGTCGATGTGGTGGAGATGATTGTCGACTCGGTCGAGAAAACGCTTGCTTCTATGGACGGTGACACCAGCGAGCGCGCTCTTGGCGCGGCGGCGACCTTCTTTAAAACCGTTAATGAGGCACTGTGCAACAACTTAGTGCTCAATCGTCAGCTGATCGAGAATATTCCGCTCGATGATTTCATGGCTCGTCTTCGTGCGCCGCTCGAACATGAGATTGCCGAGCGCGATCTGCTGCCCCAAGGTCTCAAGGACGAGATGTTCGACTACTATCTGGCGTTTTTGCTGTCGGGTATTATCGGTATCTATCGCACGTGGGCACTGTCTGACGGCTCGGTTCCTATCGAGCGCGTCTCTGAGGTCGCCAACGATCTGACTCTCAATGGTCTGTCGAGTCTGGAATCTCGCTTGGATTAGGCCTAGTTGGGCTCGTCGGCGTGGAAATCCCTGTTCACGAGGTTCTCCGGCGCCTTGGAGACCTCGCCGGTGTAGGAGCTGTAGCCTGAGGATCCTTAAAAGAAAGTCCAGTTTATTCTTCCCACTCCAAATGGGAATCCTCCGATGCGCCTTCGCATACTCGCATGACCTCGACACCATGCGAGCGTGCGAACTCGACGAGCTCTGCGTTGCGGGCGTTTATGGTGCCGAAGGCGGAGGGGCACACGATAAGGCGCGCGCAGTGGACGAGGAGCTCTTTGGCGCGGGCTATGGTTTTATCCCCGATCGGCTCGAAGGCGCGCTCGGCCACGCATTCCGTCGCCAGGTCGCGCGCGAGCTCGCAGTCGATGTCCCCTTCGTGCAGAACGCCCGCGTAGAACGCCTTGCCCTGTCGGATGAGCTGGCGAAACACAGCCGACCCCGTACCTGCGCCAGCGATGACGAACGTGTGCGCATCGCCGTGTGGGCGCCCAATTTCCACGCTGCCGAAGCGCTCGTTGAAGGTGCCATGTTTAAGGCCGTAGAGCTCGCCAATCGTCTCGCGCGTGAATATGTCCTCGGGTGCGCCGGCGCGGAAGACCCGGCCGTCCTTCACGCAAATCACCTTGTCGGCGCTTTTCTGCGCGAGCTCGAGTTCGTGGATGGACATGATGATAGCCACATTCCGCGATTTCGCAAGGTGGCGAAGTATTCGCAGCAGGTCGATCTGGTAGCGGATATCGAGATACGACGTGGGCTCGTCGAGCACGAGCACGCGCGGATCCTGCGCGATGGCGCGTGCGAGCATGACGCGCTGGCGTTGCCCGTCGCTTATCTGCATGAAGTCGCGCTCGGCGAGCTCTTCCACATGTGCGGTTTTCATGGCCTCGTCGACCCGACTATGGTCGTCGGGCGAGAGTGTGCCCATTCGCCCGGTGTAGGGATGCCTTCCCGCCTCTACGATATCGCGGCAGGTGAGGAGCTCGGTCCGGGGGCGATCTGTCAGCATAACGGCAAGGTTCCTTGCGAACTCCGCCGTCTTCCATCGGGAAATCTCCCGCCCGTCGAGCTCGACCGCGCCGGCAAGCGGTGCCAGATGACGTGTGATGGTTTTCAAGATGGTCGACTTGCCCGAGCCGTTCGGCCCGATGAGCGCCACGACGTCGCCCGCGCGAACCTCCAGATCGACGCCTTCGACTACGACCTTCTTGTCGTAGCCCGCCGACAGGTCGCTTATGCGGAAAAGCGGCGCTCCGTCAGCCTGCGTTTCGACCGGGGTTTCGAGGTTCGACTCCGCTCGAAGGAGGCGTTCCGCACGCAGTTCCGCACGAGCCGAAAGTGTCTTCTGGCGCTTTCGTGCGAGCTCAGGACTGTCTAAGCATGGAATGTCCCCTCCGAGCGTTTTGGGCCGCGGCACGAATTCCCCCATCTACCTCACCCGCTTCTTCAGCATGAGCGCGATAACCACCGGCGCGCCGAAGATGGCAGTGACGGCGCTGATGGAAAGCTCGACGGGAGAGAACAGCGTGCGCGCGATCAAATCGCAACCCGCGCAGAAGATGGCGCCTCCCAAGAAGCACGCAGGAATCACGCGGATGGGCTTCGACGACTTCAGCGCCGACTTCACGAGATGCGGAACCGCGATGCCTACGAACGACACCGGACCAGCGAACGCGGTCACGCAGGCGGAGAGCATGCTCGCTAGAAGGACGAGCACCACGCGGAAGCGTGCGACGTTCACGCCGACGCTTTTCGCGTAGGCTTCTCCCAGCTGGAAGGCGGAAAGGGGCTTCGATATCGCGAATACGCATGCGCTCACGGTGATCACCACGACCGCGATGACCGCGATGTCGTCCCAGCTCGAACCCGAGAAGCTACCCAAAGACCAGTTGTGCAGGTTCACGATGGACTGGTCGTCGGCGAAGGCAATGAGAAAGTTCGTCGCCGCCGAGCAGATGTATCCCACCATGACGCCCGCCACGATGAGCATGGCCATGGAACTTATGCGCCGTGCGATGAGGAGCACGAAGCCGATGGTGATAAGCGATCCCAGAAACGCTGCGGCCACCATGGCCGGCGAGGACATGGCCTGGTTCGCGCCCAGAAGCACGATCATCGTAAGCGCGACGACGAACTTTGCGCCCGAGGAGACGCCCAAGATGAACGGGTCGGCGATGGGGTTGTTGAAAAACGTCTGCAGCAGGAACCCGGAGAGCGAAAGTGCCCCGCCGAGAAGCACGGCTGAAAGCACGCGCGGCAGGCGAATCTCCCAGATGACTTGGCTGTCCATGGAATTGGCCGCGCCGCCCGAAAGGATGCCGGGGATGTGGTCTGCGGGCACGAGCACGCTCCCGATGCACAGGTTGGCCCCGACGAGCACGATGAGGACAACAGCGAGCAGCGCCGTCACGACGCGACACCGCGCGGCGCGCCCCGATTCGTCGTATGTCATGGAAAGCCGGCTTCTCATGACGCTAGCCAAGCTTCCTCAGATAATGGAAGTCGCTCGCGTCATCGCCGGTGAACGCCCCGTGCAGCTCGTCGATAATGTCGGCGGTAGAAGTCATCTGCTGGTACATGTCGGCGCTTGTGACCCAGACGTTGCCGTTCTTTACAGCTTTGAACTGCGACAATAGCGCGTTTTTGCCTACGAAGTCTTTCAAGGTGGCAACCGATTCGTCGATGGTGCCGTTGTAGACGATGATGTCGGCATCCTTCGCCGTCGCGTAGAAGCGCTCCATTTCGAGCGTTACTGACGAACCTGACGTCGACGCCGTCTGCGCGTCATCGAGCGCGTAGCTGCCGACTGCAAGTTCGATCATCTGCGCCACGTAGTCGCCCGCCCGCCGTGTGACGGCGGCCCCGTTCGAGTTAATGTAGAAATACGCCACGGTTTTACCTGACGACGCGAGCCTCGACGTTTGCTCGACGCGGGCCTTCTGCTCGTTGAACAGGTGCGCGGCCTCGTCTTCCTTGTCGAACAGGACGCCGAAAAGCTTAATCCACTCGACGCGCCCGAGTGCTTCGGGCTCGCTCGACGACTGTTCGGTGAGCACGACGAGCCCGAGCTTCTGCAGCTTTTCCTTCACATCGGGCGTGTGGTTGATCATGGTGTTCTCGATGGCGAGCGTGCAGCCCGAGGTCGATATTCGCTCGTAGTCGGGCGCACTGTACTTGCCGCCGTAGGCGATCGCCCCACTTTCGAGCGCGCTTTTGAAGCCCCCGACCGAGCAATCGTCGGCCTTCGTGCCCGACATGATGATATTGTCGTTCGCATCGAGCGCGTCGACCAGGCACATCGTCGCCGACGACACGAGGTACACCTTGTCGGCGGGGCGCCTTATGACCGCGATGTCGGAGCTCAACCCATCAGGTACCTTCGCATCCTGCGGCACCACGAGGAAGCGCTCCCCGTTCGAAACGCAGATAAGCCGCAAGCCGCCTTCGAACTCGTCGACAGTGAAGTGCTTGGCGTATTCTAGCTGAAGCGTCCCCGTCGGCTCCCAGCCGCAGCCCAAATCGGCGTTGTGGAAGTCGGCCGCGGCGCTTGAAGCCGTTCCCGCAGGGGAGTCGCCGCTTGCATCGTCGCCCGTTTTCTTCTTCATGGTGGATGAGTCGAAGTGGATCGTGTAGTCGATGGTGTGCGGCGTCGACATGGCAACGGTCTCGGCCGACACGGCGATGTCCTCGTCGAGCGTGACGGGTATCTCGAACGTGGAGTTGCCGCCGTCGTTTACGGGCGCGTAGTCTACGCCGTCGACGGTCATCTTGTCGTAGTTCGAACTCGACCAGGTGATGGTCGCGGTGTAGGTGTCGCCATCCTTCACAATTGTGGTGGGTGAGGCGATGCTTGCGCGCCCTGACCCGCCGGAGAGCGAGACGCTCACAGTGTATTCCTGAGAGCCTGCCGTGCCACCGGTCGCGTTCGGGCTCGCACTGCACCCCGCGAAAGGAAGCGCGAGCAGGGCGACGAGTACGCAGGCGATCGCGCGCGCCGTGATGCTGTGGCGCTTCCTGTTTTCCCCCTTGGGAAGAATCGACCGCATGGCGTTACTTCAGTGCGTCGGCGCGCAGATCGACGCCGGCGGATTCGAATACGAGCGTGCGGTCGTACCACCGCTCCCTTTTAATGCTCCACGCGGCGCAGGCGGTGTCCTCGTCGAGCGCATCAACGGGCACGTCGTAGGTGTACTTGCCTTCCGCGTTTTCCACATAGGGGATGAAGTCGGCCTCGCTCGCGGCGGCAGCCTCGTCGCCCGTGCCCATGAAGAGCTTGCCGTAGCCCGTGCCGGAAAGCGTCATCACGCAGTGCATGGAGCCGTTTTCCACGATGAGCTGGGCGTCCACAATCCTGAACATGCTCGAGCTGGAATCTACGGTGATCGGATAGGTGCCGTCGGCCACCTTGTCGGCGGTGATGGGGGCAGAGCTTGCGCCCTCGGGCGCATCGGCCGCCTGTTCGGTCTTTTCCTGGGAATCGGCATCGCTTGCCTTTGCGCTGTCGCTTGAATTTCCGGCGCAGCCGGCGAGCGAGAACGCGAAAAGCGCCGCCGACAGGGCGAAGGCGAGGGTTTTCTTCAACATGGAGGGGGTTCCTTTCAATCGCTTCGACCGCCTGCGCCGTGCGGTGGGCGGGCGGGATGCGAATGCAACGGGCATGCGCCGTCGGTCGGGGAAGGCGCATGCCCGTTGCACGGGGACGCGACCGGCGCCCCCGTGCGCGGCGAGTTTACAGCTTGGCGATGGCGTCGTCCACGTGCGAGACGTAGATGTCGTCGACCGCGACGTTCTGTCCCAGACCCTGGAGCAGGCACGTTACTTCGAAGCCGGCGGCCACGAACTTCGCAGCCCAGCTGTCGGGGTCGGTCTCGTCTGCCATGTCGTTGTTCGCGTGGTCGCCCGCGACCACCATGAACGGCGCGAGCACGGCCTTCTTGTAGCCTGCGGCGCTCGCGGCGGCGATAACATCCTCGCAGGTCGGTTCAGCCTCGACGGTGCCGACGAAGAACTGCGTCAAGCCCTCGTTCTTAAACACTTCCTGCATCTTGGCATAGTCGGCGTTGGAATCGGCTTCGGTGCCGTGGCCCATGAGGCACAGCGCCGTCTTGCCGTCGTCGAAGGACGCCATGTTCTCCTTAATGGCTGCGGCCACCTTCTTGTAGTCGTCGTCGGAGGTGAGCAGCGGGTCGCCGAGCGAGATTTTGTCGAACTTGTCGGCGTACTTGTCGAGCTCGTCTTTCACGTCGGTGTATTCCAGGCCACCCATGAGATGCGTCGGCTGCACGACGATTTCCTTCACGCCGTCTTCCACGCAGCGGTCGAGCGCCTCGGTCATGTTGTCGATCGTGATGCCGTCGCGCTTCTTCAGCTTGTCGATGATGATCTGCGCGGTGAAGGCGCGGCGGATGTCGTAGTCCTGCCAGTACTTCTCGCGGATAGCGTCTTCGATGGCGCCGATGGTGATGTGGCGCGAGTCGTTGTAGCTCGTGCCGAAGCTCGTGACGAGGATGACCGGCTTCACGGCCTTCTCCTTTTCACTCGATTTCTCGGAACTCGCGGAGGTGTTGGAGCAGCCCGCGAGCGCGACTCCGGCGAGCGCGAAGGCTCCGGTTGCTGCGGCGCCCATGAAGCCGCGGCGTGACATCTGGTCGGACATGGTTTTTCCTTTCCTCGGTTTGCCGGTCCCCCGGCGACAGTTGCTTGTCGGCACAAGCGAAAGAAAAGCGCACCCCTCGGGGTTCACAAGGAGCTAACGCCACGGCGATGCCGTGAGGAAAAGGCGAAGCAGTCTGGCTTGGGGCGCGAGGCGGTTCGCCCGCGCGTCCTATACAGTAATGTCCCTTGCCCAGGATTCCCACCTGGTTCCCTCCGCAAGCCAGCGCAGGCTGTGCGGGCGCCGCGCCGGTCATTTCCTTTTATCCGATTGTCATATGCTCGTTGCCGAAACTTTTACTATGATAGTGGGCACTTGTGAACGTGTCAAAGCCAGGGCGGGCGGCATTGCGCCTCCTGCCTGCGTATTTGCGCCGATTGCCGCCGCAGACGCCGTGTTTTGCCCGCTGCGCGAAGGGCGGCGTAAACGGTTGCGATGAGAAACGGGAAGGGAAGGCTCGGATGATTCATATCGTTGGCGCAGGCTCGGGCGCCGCCGACCTTATCACGCTGCGCGGGGCGCGCCTTCTGCGCGCGGCCGACGTGGTCGTTTGGACGGGAAGCCTTGTGAACCCCGAGCTGCTCGCTGAGTGCAAGGAATCCTGCATCGTCTACGACAGCGCGCACATGACCTTGGAGGAAGTGCTCGACGTGATGTGCGCGGCGGATGCGCGGGGCGAGGAAGTGGTGCGCCTGCACACGGGCGACCCGTGCCTGTACGGCGCCATCCAGGAGCAGATGGACGCACTCGACGCGCGCGGCGTGGACTACGAGGTGGTGCCCGGCGTGTCGAGCTTTTGCGGTGCCGCGGCGGCGCTTCGCCAGGAATACACGCTGCCGGGAATCAGCCAGTCGGTCGTGATCACGCGGCTTTCCGGACGTACCCCCATGCCCGCGGGCGAGGGCATGCGCACCATGGCGGAAAGTGGCTCGACTATGGTCATCTTCCTGAGCTCGGGTATGCTCGCCGAGCTTTCCGCCGAGCTTTTGGCCGCGGGCCGCAGCTCCGACGAGCCGGCCGCGCTCGTGTACAAGGCGACCTGGCCTGAGGAGCGCGTGGTGCGATGCACAGTGGGCACGCTCGCCGATGCGGGCGCGCGAGAGGGCATCGACCGCACGGCGCTCGTGGTGGTGGGCCGCGTGCTCGGAGCTCGCGGCGGGTTTTCGCACAACGGCGCGCAAGCAGAGTCGTACGAGCGCAGCAAGCTTTACGACCCTTCGTTTGCCACGGGGTATCGGAAGGCGAGCAGCTAGCGTGGCCTTCGAGCACTACATATATACCGGGACGACCCGCCTGCGCTGCGGCTACACCACGGGGAGCTGCGCCGCGCTCGCGGCGAAGGCGGCCTGCGAGATGCTTTTGTCACGAAAGCCCGTCGGCCTCGTGTCGATCGTCACCCCCGGCGGGCTGCCCGTCGAGGCGAACGTGGTCGACGCATGCATCGGCGAGAGGTGCGCCCAGTGCGCCGTTCGAAAGGACGCAGGCGACGATGCCGATGTGACCGACGGCGTGCTCGTGTACGCGCGCGTGGAACATGCGGTGTCGGGCACGGGCGCTGCGGGCAGCAAGGGCGTGCCCACGCGCGAATCGGAAGTTTCCGTCGATGGCGGCGTGGGCGTGGGGCGCGTGACGTTGCCCGGGCTCGAGCAGCCGGTGGGGGCGGCCGCCATCAACGCGACGCCGCGCGCGATGATCACTTCGGCGGTGCGCGAGGTGTGCGCCGTGCACGGCTTTTCTGGAGATATTGCTGTGACGATTTCGGTACCCGAGGGCGTTGCCCTTGCCGAAAAGACCTTCAACCCGCACCTGGGGATAAAGGACGGCATCTCTATCCTGGGCACGACGGGCATCGTCGAACCGCGCAGCCTCGCTGCCTTGCGCGACAGCATCGAGCTCGAGATCCGGCAGCATGCGGCTATGGGGCGGCGCGGAGTCGTGCTCACGCCCGGCAACTACGGCGGGCAGTTCATCTCGGAGCATTTCCACCTAAACGGTGCGCCGGTGGTCTTCATCTCCAACTTCGTGGGCGATGCGATTGATTGCTGCGTTCGCGAGGGATTCACCAATGTCCTTCTTGTGGGACACATCGGCAAGCTGGTGAAGGTCGCTGGCGGCATCATGGACACCCATTCGCGTACCGCTGACTGCCGCGCGGAGATTCTGGCCGCCCACGCGGCCTTGGCCGGCGCGGGCGCGAAGACCGTGCGTGAGATCATGTCGTCGGTCACGACCACGGCGGCGCTCGAGGTAATCGAGGCTGCCGGCGTGGGGGACGCTGCGCGCGCCTCGCTCGCTGCGGCAATCGAGGACAGGTTGCGCCGCCGCGCGGCGGGCGCATGCGACATCGCCGCGGTCGTGTTCGACGCCGAGCGCCGCGAGCTTTTCCGCACGTCGGGCGCCGATGCAGTCATCGGGGAATTGGGGGCGACGTATGAGTAAAGGCGTGCTGTACGGCGTGCGCCGCGCAATCGGCTGGCCGGGGACGAAAGTGGTCATGAAGGCGCGCCGCTCGCTTGCGGACACGAAGCGCATCCTTCGCGAGGAGGGCGCCTTCGACGGTGCCGAGCTCGTAGAGGACTGTGGGCTTCCGGGCGAGCATGTGTACCGCTCGCTCGATGATGTGCCCGATCGGGGCAGCTACTTCTCGACGATGGTGGTGCGCTAGATGAGGGTTTCCTGCATAGCGTTCACTGAGAGGGGGTATGCGTTGGCGGAGCGCACCGCACGCGCGCTTTCCGATTGCGCGCAGACAGGTGAAGATGACCCTGGCTGGGACGTTTCCGTTTCGCGCGGGTTCGGCGAGGGGAAGGCCGACCTGCGCGCATGGACGGCGCTCGCGTGGGAAGCGTCGGACGCGCTTCTGTTCGTGGGCGCGGCGGGCATCGCCGTGCGGGCGATCGCGCCGCATGTCGCCTCGAAGGCAACCGATTCCGCGGTTGTGGTGATCGACGAGGCGGGGCGCTTTGCCGTCCCGCTTTTGTCGGGGCATTTGGGCGGTGCGAACGAGCTTGCGCAAACTGTGGCACGCGCGGCAGGGGCCATCCCCGTCATCACTACGGCGACCGACGTCCGCGGCGTGTGGGCGGTGGATACGTGGGCGCGCTGTGCGGGGCTCGCCGTTTCGAATCCCGAGGCCATCAAGCGAGTGTCGGCGCGGCTGCTTTCGGGCGGGCGCGTGGCGCTCTATTCCGACATACCGATTTCGGGACAGCCGCCTGAGGGGGTTGACATTGCGTCCGACCGCACTCGTGCCGATATCGTCGTGTCGCCGTTTGCTGGCGCGAATGCAGGTGCGTCCGTTCGCGCGGCGGAGACAACGGGCGAGGTCGTGCCCGCCGGTGAGACGGGGAAGCCGGCGGGCGTGCGGGCGCAGGCGCCTGCGCCCGAGCCGCTTCGCCTTGTCGTGCCCTGCATCGTTGCGGGCATAGGGTGCCGTCGCGGTGCGTGCGCCGAAGCGATCGGGGAGGCGTTTCTTCTCGCGTGCGGGCAGGCGGGCATCTCGCCTTCGGCCGTGCGCGAGGCGGCGACGATCGACGTGAAGGCGCACGAGGAGGGTCTGCTCGCCTTCTGCCGCGCGCGCAATATCCCGCTTGCGACGTATTCCGCAGAGGAGTTGTCGCAGGTCGAAGGCAGCGTTTCGCCATCTGATTTCGTGCGCGCGACGGTGGGAGTCGACAACGTGTGCGAGCGCGCGGCGCTCGCGGACGGGGGCAAGCTTATCTTCCCGAAGCTCGCTCACGGCGGCGTGACCGTCGCGTTTTCCAAGGTAACTATCAAACTTTCGTTTAAGGAGCGGTGATGGGAAAGCTCTTCGTGGTGGGGATCGGCCCAGGCGGCCCCGACGGCATGACGATTGCGGCTCGGCGCGCGCTCGAGGCGGCCGACATCGTTGTGGGGTACACGAAATACGTGGAGCTCGCGCTCGCCGCCGTGCCCGACGCGGCGCATCTCGCGACGCCGATGATGCACGAGGTCGAACGGTGCCGCCTGGCGCTTTCGCGCGCGCAGAGCGGAGAAGCCGTGGCGCTCGTGTGCAGCGGTGACGCGGGCGTGTACGGCATGGCGAGCCCCGTGTTGGATCTTGCGGAGGACTACCCCGATGTAGACGTGGAAGTTATCGCCGGGGCCACCGCGGCTCAGAGCGGGTCGGCGGTGCTCGGCGCCCCGCTTGCCCACGACTTTGCGGTCGTGTCGCTCTCTGACCTGCTCACGCCGTGGGAGATCATCGAGCGCAGGCTCGCCGCCGTCGCGAGCGCCGACTTCTGCATCTGTTTGTACAACCCGCGCAGCAGAAAGCGCGCCGACAGGCTCTCGCGCGCGGTGAAGATTATGCTTGAATGGAAGGCCCCCGACACGCTCTGCGGCTGGGTACGCAACATCGGGCGCGAGGGGCAGCAGTCGGGCATGTGCAGGCTCTCCGAGCTGGGGGAGATCGACGCCGACATGTTCACCACCGTGTTCGTCGGCAACGCGGACACGAAGCTCGTAGGCGGCCGTATGGTCACGCCGCGCGGGTATCGGGAGATTCCATGCGAAAGGTAACGATCATCGGGGCGGGGCCCGGAAACCCCGACTTGCTCTCGCGCGCGGCGCTCGACGCGATCGACATCGCCGACGTGGTCATCGGCGCTCATCGCGCGCTTGCCGGCATCGACGTGCCGCCCGACGTGGTGAGATGCGAGCTCGTGAAGACGGCGGACATCGTCGCCGCGCTCACCGATGCGGCGTCGTGGCAGCGCGCCGTGGTCGTGATGACGGGCGATGTGGGGCTGTTCAGCGGCGCGCGCCGCCTGGTGGAGGCGCTCTCCGGCGACGCGCAGGTGGACGTGCGCGTCATTCCCGGCATAAGCTCAGCGTCGTATCTCGCCGCGCGCCTCGCGCGTCCATGGCAGGATTGGCGCTTCGCGAGCGCTCACGGCGTGGCGTGCGACATCGTGGCCGAGGCCGAGCGCGCAGGTGAGCTCTTCCTCGTCACGTCGGGCGGGGAAGATCCCTCGCGGCTTTCGGGCGAGCTTGTGCAGGCGGGCTTCGGGGACGCGTGCGTGACGGTGGCCGAGCGCCTGTCGTACCCCGACGAGCGCATCACCTGCGCGACCGCAAGTGAAATCACAGGTCAGACGTTCGACGACTTGAACGTGATGCTTATCGATTTCGCAGGCGGCGCCGGGTCGCCTGCGGGCTCTAGCGCAGCCTCCGAGGTGCCGGCCGGCGTGTCTGCGCCCGCGGCGGCTTCTTCCGCGGCGGACTCTGCGGGCGCATCCCGCGCCGCGAGTTCCCGCTGGCCGTACGCTTCCTCGGGCATTCCCGACGAGCTCTTCATCCGCGGCGACGTTCCCATGACCAAGCAGGAGGTGCGCGCCGTCGCGCTCGCGAAGCTGCGCCTTACCGCGACCGACACCGTGTGGGACGTCGGCGCCGGCACGGGGAGCGTGTCGATCGAGGCGGCGCTCGTCGCGCGAGCGGGGTCGGTATGGGCGGTCGAGCGCAACGCGGCCGGCGTGCGGCTCATCCGAGAGAACGCGGATGCATTCGGGTGCGGCAACGTGCATGCGGTCCCCGGTGTCGCCCCCGAAGCGCTCGCGATACTGCCCGTCCCCGACGCCGTGTTCGTCGGCGGGAGCGCGGGCGAGCTTCCCTCCATCGTGGAGGTGGCGCTCGAGAAGAACTCGCAGGTTCGCCTGTGCGTGCCATGCGTCACCGTTGAGACGCTCACCGAGGCGTGCGCGCTCCTCTCGAGTTCGCGCTTTAAGGGGTTCGAGGCTTGCCAGGTGTCGGCCGCCCGCGCCGAGGCTGTAGGCTCGCACCATCTTATGAAGGCGCAAAACCCCGTGTTCCTCGTCAGCGCGCGTGGTGCAGGTGGGGAAGGCGGCGCCCGGTGAGCACGACCATCCCGCGCTTCATGGTCGCTGCGCCCTCGAGCGGGAGCGGCAAGACGGTCGTTACGTGCGCGCTCCTGCGCGCGCTCGCGCGCCGCGGCCTTGCATGCGCGGCCTTCAAATGCGGCCCCGACTACATTGATCCGCTCTTTCATCGTCGCGTCGTGGGCGCGCGCTCGGGCAACTTAGACGGCTTCTTCACCGACGCCCCGACGCTGCGCGCCCTGCTCGCACGCGGCGCCGCGGGCGCGGATGTCGCGGTGCTCGAGGGGGTCATGGGCTTCTACGACGGAATGGCGCCCGGCGTGGCCGACGCGAGCAGCTACCAGGTTGCGCGCGACACGGAAACGCCGGTCGTTTTAGTGGTGAACGGGCGCGGGGCGTCTTTATCGCTCGCCGCCGTAATTCGCGGCATCGCCGAGTTCCTGCCTTGTGCGAACGTGCGCGGCGTCGTGCTGAACAAGACGAGCGCCGCTGCCTGCGCCTACGCGGCGCCTGCGATCGAGAAGCACACGGGCGTCGCGGTTTTGGGTAATATTCCCGCCGACGAGGCGTTCTCGCTCGAAAGCCGGCATCTGGGGCTTGTGACCGCCGACGAGGTCGAGCAGCTCTCCGCGCGCATCGACAAGATGGCCGAGCTGGTGGAAAAGAGCGTCGACGTCGACCGCTTGCTCGAAATAGCGGCGACGGCACCCGATATCTGCGAGGAACCTTACCGGTTGGAGCCGATCGCGGGAGCGCGGCCCATCGTCGCCGTTGCGCGTGACGAGGCGTTCTCGTTCTACTACGAGGAGAACCTGCGCGCGCTCGAGGACCTGGGTTGCGAGCTGGCCTTTTTCAGCCCCCTGTGTGATAGCGAGTTGCCGCGGGGGACAAGCGCCCTCTATCTGGG
>NZ_JBCOIG010000001.1:86749-182833 GCF_040926405.1 Collinsella aerofaciens | reverse complement strand
GGGCGGCGCTGGCCTGTTGTGGGCGCCCTTGTGGGCGCAAGCGAGAACGGGGGAAGGCTGTCACATTTCGGGTACGTGGAGCTCACTTCCCAACGCGACGGGCTCTACGGGCCGCGCGGCACACGCATCCGCGCGCACGAGTTCCACTACTGGCAGTCCACCTGCCCGGGCGGCGACTTTTGGGCGCAAAAGCCCCGGCGCGACAAAGGCTGGCCGTGCATGACGACTACCCCGTCCCTGGTTGCGGGCTTCCCGCATGTGTACTATCCTGCGAACCCCGACGTTGCGCGCGCGTTCGCGTCTGCCGCAGCGTCGTTCGCAGAGAGGAGACGGCATGGCTGAAGCAACCGAAACCGCGCTTGCCTGCATCCGCGAGGAAGTCGAGCGCGCGTTCTCGTCGGCGCCGGGCGCCGTGCTCGAAGCCGCGCTCTCCCGGATCGCGCCCGCAGACGAGTGCGCCCGCGCCGCCGCGTACGCCGCGTGGGACTCCATCGCGCACCCCTTGGGGGGATTGGGCGACTTTGAAGATGCCGTCGCGCGTATCGCCGCAGCTCAGGGGAGCGCCGAGGTGGCCGAGTTTCCCCGTGCGCTCGCAGTATTCTTCTCCGACAACGGGGTCGTTGCCGAAGGCGTGTCGCAAAGCGGACAAGACGTGACGCGAGCCGTCGCGCGCAACATGTGCGAGGGAGCCACGAGCGCCTGCCGCATGGCGGCGTTCGCGGGTGCCGAGGTCGTGCCCGTCGACGTGGGTATGGCCCGGGGCATAGAAGACGCGCGCATGGTACGCGCGAACGTGCGGCGGGGGAGCGGCAACATCGCGCACGGCCCCGCTATGTCTCGCGATGGGGCTGTGCGCGCGATCGAGGTAGGAATCGCCGTCGCGTGCGGGCTTGCTCGCGCCGGCGTGCGCCTTCTCGCCGCGGGCGAGATGGGCATCGGCAACACGACCACCTCGGCGGCGGTGGCCGCAGTGCTCATCCGGGCGGACGCGCGGAGCCTCGTCGGCCGCGGCGCGGGGCTCTCGGACGCCTCGCTCGCGCGCAAGCGCGACGTGGTCGAGCGCGCTATCGACGCGAACTCGCCCGATCCCGCCGACCCGATCGACGTGCTCTCGAAGGTGGGCGGATTCGACATCGCGGCGATGTGCGGCTTCTACCTGGGGGCCGCGGCCTCGAAGGCGCCGGCGCTCCTCGACGGGGTCATATCCTGCACGGCGGCCCTGTGCGCGGTGCGCCTTTGCCCCAACGCCTTGGGCTACCTCGTGGGCACCCACGCATCGAGCGAACCCGCAAGCCAGGAGCTCCTTCGCGAGCTCGGCATAAAGGCACCCCTCGTCGCAGGCATGCACTTGGGCGAGGGCGCGGGCGCCATGGCGTATCTGCCCCTTCTGGATTCGGCGCTGCGCGTGTACCGGGATGGGAAGACGTTCACGGCGACTGGCATGGCTGCTTACGAGCATTTCGAGGCTGGGAAATGACGGTGACACTCGTCATCGGCGCCGCCGCGAGCGGCAAGAGCGCCTATGCCGAGTCCCTGTGCCTCGGGCACGACGGCCCCCGCGTGTACCTGGCAACGATGGAGCCCTTCGGGGAAGAGGGCGCCCGCCGCATCGCGCGCCATCGGGCGCTGCGCGAGGGCAAGGGGTTTTCCACCCTCGAGCGCACGCGTGACGTGGGCGCCGCAGCGTCCGGGCTTCCGTGCGGCTGCACGCTTCTTTTGGAGGACGTGGGCAACCTGGTTGCGAACGAGCTCTTCGCGGAAGGCGGCTTGTCCCCACGTGACCCCGACGCTGCGGCGCGCGAGGTGCTCGGAGGCATCGAACGGCTCGCTCAGGCCGCTGCGTATACGGTGGTGGTCACCGTCGACGTGTTCGCCGATGGGATGCGCTACGATGAGGGGACCGAGGCATGGAGGCGCGCGCTCGCGCGCGTGAACGCGGGCGTGGCGGCGCTGGCCGACCGCGCAGTCGAAGTGGTATGCGGGATTCCCGTGTGGATGAAAGGCGAAGGACCTACAAGGTGAAGATAGCAGAGGCAATCGGCGCGGCGTTCGGAACGTTCTCGCGCATCCCCGTCCCGAAATCGGCCTGGACCGATTTCGGGTCAACCCATGCGCTTGCCGCGTTTCCCCTGGTGGGCCTTGCGGAAGGCTTCCTCATGACGGCGTGGGGGCACGTGGCGAACCTGCTCGGCGTGGCCGCGACCATCGTCGCGGCCGTGCTCGTGGCGTTGCCTGTGGCGGTGACGGGAGGCATCCACCTAGACGGGCTCTGCGACACCTCCGATGCGCTTGCAAGTTGGGCCCCGCGCGAGCGAAAGCTCGAGATCATGCACGACCCGCGGGCGGGCGCCTTCGGGGTCATCGGTGTTGTCGTGTACCTTATTCTGCAGTTTTCCCTGTTCACCGCGCTGCCGCTTACGGCGGGGGCGTTCCTCGCGCTTCTGTGCTCGCTCGTGTTCTCCCGCGCGCTTTCGGGGCTCGCCGTAGAATGCTGGCCTGCCGCGCGGGCGGACGGCATGGCCGTGGGGCTCTCGCCTGCGAAGAAGCGCGCGGCGATCGTCGTGCCGCTTTGCGCTTTCGCTGCGGCTTCGGCTGCAGGGATGGTCGCGTGCGCTCAGGCCGTCGGCGCCCTTATGGCGGTGGCGGGGCTTTTGGCGCTCGCGTGGTACCGCCATGTTGCCCTGTCCCGCTTCGGCGGGGTGACGGGTGATTTGGCCGGATGGTTTCTGCAATGGGCCGAGCTCGCGATGCTTGCCATGCTGGTGGCGGGGGGCATGCTCCTATGATTCTCGTGGTAGGTGGCGCGCATTCGGGGAAGAGGACCTTCGTGCGCGAAAGGCTCGGGTTCGCGGCGGACGATTTCGTCGACGCGGCGCAGCTTGCGGAGGGCGGCGTGCCCGCGGCTTTTGCCGGCCGTGTCGCGTACCGTGCTGAGGAACTCGTACGCGCGCTCGACGCTGACCGGGCGCTCGAGCGGCTGATCGGCTTCGACGCAGTGATTCTGCCCTTGGTCGGCTCGGGGGTCGTCCCCATGCGTGCGGAAGACGCCCAATGGCGCGAGCGCGCGGGGCGCCTGGGATGCGCGCTCGCTGCGCGCGCCGACGTCGTCGTGCGCATGACGTGCGGGATTCCCCAGGTCATCAAAGGAAACCTTGCCGATGCGCCTCGAGGGACGCAGGGCGCGGGCGCGCCTTTGGAAGTCGTCTTCGTGCGCCATGGTGCCACGGCGGGCACGGAAGACCATCGCTACAGCGGGGCGGGCACCGACGAGCCCCTGTCGAGTGCGGGCGAGCGCGCTTTGCGCGACCTCGCGTGCGATCGTGACGTGTTCCGTGTTATCACGAGCGGCATGGCCCGCACCGACCAGACGGCTCGCATCCTCTTCCCGAACGCGGAGCTTATGGCGTGCCCCGGTCTGCGCGAGATGGATTTCGGTGACTTCGAGGGGCGAAGCGCCGCCGAGCTTAAAGAGGATGTGCGCTACCACGCCTGGGTAGACTCCTGGTGCGAGACGCGCTGCCCGCATGGCGAGGGCAAGAGCGATTTCACCCGCCGCGTCGTCGCGGCGTTTCGGGAGGCGTGCGAATCGGAGCGCGCCCAGGGGAGTAGGCGCGCCGTCTTCGTCGTTCACGCGGGTACCGTGAAAGCGCTACTCTCCGAGCTAGCTGTCCCGAAAATGGGATATTTCGACGTGCATACCGAGCCGGGCGGCGCATGGGCCGCCACCTGGGATGGGCGCTGCCTTCGCGACGTTCGCCCCGCTTCGGGGGGCGATGCCCGGTGATGACGATTCTTGCCGTCGCCGCCGGGTTCGCGGCCGACCTTGCCTTCGGCGACCCGCGCTGGCTTCCCCATCCCGTCGTCGCCATGGGGCGCGCGATCACGTGGGCCGAAGGCCGCCTTCGAGGCGCATTCCCGCAAACGTCCGCGGGCACGCGTGCCGCAGGGCTTGTGCTCGCCGTGGCGCTTCCGCTTGCGTGTGGGCTTTTGACCTGGGGTATCCTACATCTTTGCGGCATGGTTCACTCCGGCTTGCGCTTCGTGGCCGAGGCATGGGCGAGCTATCAGGTTCTCGCGACATGCGAGCTGCGCCGCCAGAGCCTGGCCGTGGCCCACGCGTTCTCGAAGGGCGGCCTTGTCGCGGCGCGCGAAGCCGTCGGGCTCATCGTGGGACGCGACACGTCTGTTCTCGACGAGCAGGGCGTCGCGCGCGCCGCCGTGGAAACGGTGGCGGAGAACGCGAGCGACGGCGTCATCGCGCCACTTTTCTACCTTATGATCGGGGGTGCGCCCTTGGGCATGGCGTACAAGGCGGTGAACACGCTCGACAGCATGGTGGGCTACAAAAACGAGCGCTACATCGACTTCGGTCGCGCCTCGGCGCGCCTCGACGATGCGGTGAACTGGATTCCCTCGCGCTTATCGGCCCTGTTCATGATCGCCGTGTGCCCGATCGTCGGGCTCGACGCGCGCGGGGCGGCGCGCATCTGGCGCCGCGACAGGCGTCGCCATGCGAGCCCCAACTCGGCGCAGACCGAGTCAGCGTGTGCGGGCGCGCTCGGGCTGCGCCTGGCAGGACCCGCGGTGTATTTCGGCAAGCTCGTTGAGAAACCGACGATAGGCGACGCGTCCCGCGAAATCGAGTGGGGCGACATCGCCCGGGCGACAAGGCTCATGCTCGCCGCGTCCGTATGCGCGCTCGTCGTCTTCGGCGCCGCGCGCGCGGCGGTCGTGCTCGCCTTGGGGGCGATGGCATGAGGGAAGACCACGCCGCGCTCCGGGCTGCCGGGGGAATCCTGCGCGCCCGTACGCATGGGGGCAGCGCGCAATCGCTCGGCATCGGTTGCGAAGGGGGCGCCTCCGATCTCATCGACTTCTCGGTGAACGTGAATCCGGCAGGCCCCTCGCCGCGCGCCGTCGCCGCAGCTTGCAAGTCGCTTTCTCGAATCGACGCCTACCCCGATAGGGAAAGCCTCGCCCTCGTTCGCGCCCTAGCGCGCGCCCAGGGCATTCCCGAAGATACTATCGTCTGCGGCGCGGGCGCGTCCGACATCATCTGGCGGCTCGCTGCGGCGGTGCGCCCGAAACGCATCGTCGTGTGCGCGCCGACGTTCTCTGAATATGCGGAGGCGGCATCGTACTACGGTGCATGCGTGCAGGAGTTCCCGCTCTCCGAAGCGGACGACTTCGACGTGCCCGCCTCCTTCGCCCGCGCGATCGAGGGGCCGGGAGACGTGGCGTACCTCTGCAATCCGAACAACCCGACGGGGCGCCTCGTCGACCCCAGCGTGATCGATGCCGCGGCTTGCCGCTGCGAGCAGGTGGGCGCGCTGCTCGTCGTGGACGAGTGCTTCCTCGGATTTGCGCCCGACGCCCGCGAAAGGAGCGTGGCCGCACGCGCCGCGTGTTCGCACCATGTGGCCGTGCTCTCCGCGTTCACCAAGCTCTACGGAATGGCAGGGTTGCGGTTGGGGTATCTGATCAGCGGAAACGCCCAACTCCTCGAGGGGATTCGCCGGGCGGGACAGGCGTGGCCCGTCTCCTCGGTCGCCGAGGCCGCAGGCATCGCCGCCCTGGAAGACGTCGAATACGTCTCGCGCACGCGCGATGTACTGGCGGGCGAGCGAGCGTGGCTTTCCCACGAGCTCTCCTCGCTCGGGCTTTCCGTCGTGCCGTCGGATGCGAACTTCCTTTTAGTCCGCATGCCGGCGAAAGACATCCCCGAGCGCCTGTATAAACAGGGGGTTTTGGTCCGCACGTGCGACTCGTTTTCGGTACTGTCCCGTTTCTGGTGCCGCGTCGCGGTGCGCACGCGCAAGGAGAACGCCCGGCTTGCGATGGCGTTCAGCCGCGCGCTTCGGGCGGAAGGCGCATCGGGCGAAGGCGAACCCGACGAACGGGGCGGCGCTTCTTGCAGCGACGCTATGGCGGGCGCGGATGGCCGAGGCTCGGCGAAGGAGGTCGATACCCGTGGGTAGGGCGAAGCCCATCATGATCCAGGGCACCATGTCGAACGCGGGGAAGAGCCTGCTTGCGGCGGGGCTGTGCCGTGTGCTTTCGCAGGACGGCCTGCGCGTGGCTCCCTTCAAGAGCCAGAACATGGCGCTCAACAGCGGTGTCACGGCCGATGGGCTCGAGATGGGGCGCGCCCAGATCATGCAGGCCGAGGCGTGCGGCATCGCGCCCGACGTGCGCATGAACCCCATCCTGCTCAAGCCCGAAAGCGACCACCGAAGCCAGCTCATCGTGGCCGGCAAGGCGCAGGGAGCCTTCGCTGCGAGGGACTACTTCGCGCGAAAGAAGGCGTTCATGCCGCAGATTTTGGAGGCGTTCGATTCGCTCGCGGAGGAAAACGACGTCATCGTCATCGAGGGCGCCGGCAGCCCCGTCGAAATCAACCTTGCCGAAAACGACATCGTCAACATGGGGCTCGCGCGCGCCGTGTCCTCCCCCGTGCTGCTCGCGGGCGACATCGACCCAGGCGGGGTGTTTGCCCAGCTCTACGGCACGGTCGCGCTCTTTGCGCCCGAGGATCGCGCTCTTTTGCGGGGGCTTGTGGTGAACAAGTTCCGCGGCGATGTGGAAATCCTGCGCCCGGGTTTGGCCCCGCTCGAGAAGATGTGCGGGGTTCCCGTCGTGGGGGTCGTGCCGTATCTTACGCTCGACCTGGACGACGAGGACTCGCTCGCGCCGCGCCTATCTGCCCGCGAGGCGCGCGGCGTCATCGACGTCGCCGTCGTGCGCCTTCCACATCTGTCGAACTTCACCGACTTCGACCCGCTTTCGCGCGTGCCCGGCGTGGGCGTGCGCTACGTTTCCTCGACGACCGATCTGGGCCGACCCGACCTGGTGGTGCTCCCCGGCTCGAAGACCACGCTCGACGACGCGCGCTGGCTTGCGGCTAGCGGCATCGGAGCCTGTGTACGCGCGCTTTCGGGTGCGGGCACGCCGGTGCTCGGCATATGCGGAGGCTACCAGCTTTTGGGTGACGAGCTTTCCGACCCGCACGGCAGGGAAGGCGCTGGCACCGCGCGCGGGCTCGGGCTCATCCCTGCAAGTACGGTGTTCAGGGAGGAAAAGCGCCTCGCCCAGTCGGAGCTGCGCATCACAGGCGCCCAAGGCGCGTTCTCGGTGTGGAACGGCATGACGGCTCGCGGGTACGAGATCCACGACGGCGAAACGATCGTCTCCTGCGCCCCTGCGGGCACGATTGGCGGCAAACCAGACGGCGCGGCCTGCGGAAACGTGTTTGGAACCTATCTCCACGGCCTGTTCGACGAACCGGGGGTGGCGCTCGCCCTCGCTCGCGCGCATGCGTGGCCTGCCCGAGAGCGTCGTGGGTGCTGTGGGCGCGGCGTCCGCGGCCGATCACCGTGCGCGCGAGTTCGACCGCCTGGCCGACTCCGTGCGCGTGGCGCTCGACATGGAGTATGTCTACCGCATTATCGAGGAGGGCGTATGATCCACGTGTATCATGGCGACGGCAAAGGCAAGACCACGGCGGCGATGGGCCTCGCCCTTCGCATGCTCGCCGCAGGCCGCCGCGTCGTCGTCGTGCAGTTCCTGAAAGACGGCGAAAGCGGGGAGGTGCGCCTGCTCGCCGAGCATTTCGGCGTGCCCGTGTTCGCGGGGAAGGCGTCGGACAAGTTTACCTGGTCCATGACGTCGGAAGAACTTGCCGCGACGCGCGAGCTGCACGATGGGAACCTCGCTTCCGCGCTCGCCGAGCTCGAGGGCGCGCAGGAGGGACTGCTCGTGCTCGACGAGGCGCTCGACGCGCTTTCGAAGGGGCTTGTCGACGAGGCGCTCGTGGACCGCGCGCTCGATATGTCCGCGCGCGGCGTCGAAGTAGCGCTCACCGGGCGCGCGCCTTCCCGCAAGATCGTGGAGAAGGCCGACTACATAACCGAGATGCGGTGCGAGAAACACCCCTACGCTCAGGGGATAGGTGCAAGGGAAGGAGTGGAGTACTAGATGGATTCCAAGGAGATGGCGCCCGGCGACATCGAGCGGCGCAGCTTCGAGATCATCACCGAAGAGCTCGGCGGCCGCACGTTCCCGCCGCTTGAAGAGCCCGTCGTGAAGCGCGTCATCCACACCACTGCCGACTTCTCGTACGCCGATTCCCTCGTATTCACCCATGACGCCGCGCACTGTGCTCTCGACGCACTGCGCGCAGGGGCCACGGTGCTCACCGACACGAACATGGCGCTCGCAGGCATAAGCAAGCCCGCGCTCGCAAAGCTCGGCTGCAAGGCCGTGTGCTACATGGCCGACCCTAATGTCGCCGCGGCTGCGCGCGCCGCGGGCACGACTCGCGCCGTTGCGAGCATGGACAAAGCTTGCGGCATCGAGGGTCCGCTCATCGTGACCGTCGGTAACGCCCCCACGGCACTTCTGCGCCTCGCCGAGCTCATGGACGCGGGGAAGATCGCGCCCGCGCTCGTCGTTGGGGTGCCGGTCGGGTTTGTGAACGTGGTCGAGGCGAAAGAGGAGCTACTCGCGCGACGCGTGCCGGCCATCGTCGCGAGGGGTCGCAAGGGCGGTTCGACCGTGGCGGCCGCCATTATGAACGCGCTGCTCTACCAGATCACGCGCCCAGGCGGCCCGAAGTGACGGCGCCCGCATCCGCGCCGGCGCTGCGCATCTTCGCCGGCACCACCGAGGGCCGCCTTCTGTGCGAATGGGCGAGCGGGGCGGGCATCCCCGCCCGTGCCTACGCGGCAACCGAGTACGGAGGCGAGCTTTTGGGCCAGCTTCCGGGCATCGAGGTGCATGCGGGCAGGCTCGACGAGGCCGACATGGAGCGCGAGCTTTCCGGCGCGTGCATCGTCGTCGATGCCACGCACCCCTTCGCCACGCTCGCAAGCGGCAACATCCGGGCCGCTTCGCTCGCCGTGGGTGCACGATGCCTGCGCCTTGCGCGCCCGGCCGAGGCGCTGCCCAAAGGCGTCGTGCCGGTCGCGTCGATCGCCTGCGCGGCGCGCTTTCTCTCCGAGAACCCGGGTCGCGCGCTTCTCACGACGGGGAGCAAGGAGCTTGCTCCCTACACGCGCGTCGCCGATTTCGCGGAGCGCTTCTTCGTGCGTGTGCTCCCGCTGCCCGGTGCTATAACGAAGTGCATCGACGCGGGGTTTTCGCCGTCGCACGTCATCGGCATGCAGGGGCCCTTCACCCGCGAGCTCAACGAGGCGATGCTTCGGCAGGTGGGCGCCCAGTGGCTTGTGACCAAGGACTCGGGAACCGTAGGCGGCACGGCTGAGAAGCTCGCCGCAGCGCGCGACGCTGGAGCGCGCTGCATCGTGGTCACCCGTCCCGCCGAGGGAGGCGGGGCCCTTTCGCTTCGGGAAGTGGAAGACGCGCTCTTACGGGAGTTCGCGCGCTAGGTGCTCGCCGCGCATGCGTGCCCTCCCGCCTGCGAGGAGGAGCGCCCCGAGCAAGCTCGAACCGTACAAGACCGTCATCCGCCAATAGCTCGAGGACGACGCCCGGAACTGGCGCAAGCAGCCCTTCAATAAGTTGCGGTGAAATAGTGTCTGTATTTGCTGCTAGATAGCATATTTAGTCCCTAATTCACCGCAACTTGTTGGTGGTGGCTTACTGGTAGCGTAGGCACTCCACCGGGTCGAGCTTCGCCGCGCGGCGAGCGGGGTAGAAGCCAAAGATCACGCCGATGCCGACGGAGACGGCGAAGGCCAGCATCACCGTGGCGATTGAAAAACTCGGTGTGATTTGCCCGCTGGCACCGAGCTCGCCAAGAATCCCGGATCCGGAGGCAAACATCGCGAGGCCCCATGCCAGCAGATAGCCAATCAGGACACCTAGCAGTCCGCCGGTGACGCACAGCGCCGAGGATTCGGCCAAAAACTGCGCGGTGATATCGCGACGACTTGCGCCCAGAGCACGGCGGATGCCGATCTCACGGATGCGTTCAGATACGTTGGTGAGCATCATATTCATAATGCCGATACCGCCGACAAGCAGCGAGATGCTGGCGACAGCACCCATGATGAGCGAGAATGCGCCCATAAAGGAGTTGAGTGCATCGATAGCGCTTTTCATGGAGGTTGCCGATACACTGTCGTACTCGTCCTCCTCCTCGATGCCCTTCATCGCGCGCACCTTGGACTCGATGGTTTTGCAGAGCTCATCCATGTCCGTGCCCTCGGCGGCAAGTGCCGTCACGCTGGGGAATGAAGGATTCTCGTCGCCAAACAGTCCGGAGATAGTTTCGCGTGGCATATACAGCGTGAGCGAGCCCATGGAGTCGCTGCCGCCATCAATCACGCCTACAATCTGCACCTCGCCGTTGGACACCTTGATGGTTTTCCCCAGCGCATCCTGTTCGTTGCCGTAAAGCTGATCGGCGCCGTTGCGGCTGATGAGCGCCACGCGCGAGCCTGATTGGGACTCGGCCTGGGAATAGGTGCGCCCCGCAACGAGCTTGCTGGCCCCCACGGCGTCGAGCATGTCGCTATCGACACCCTGTGCCATGACGGTATAGCTTTTATCGCCGGTCTTATACTCGGTATACGCGCTGTCGACAATGCCGATCTGCTCTATCTGCGGCACCAGTTTTTGAAGCTTCTCGATGTCCGACTCGGTGAGTTCTTGCGACGAATAGATTTGCACCATGCGTGCCGCATTGAGGCCCAGACTGTTGACCAGGCTGTTTTGGATGCCGCCGATGAGCGAAGTCATGGCGATAACCGAGGCGATGCCGATGACAATGCCCAGAATGGTGAGCAGGCTGCGCCCCTTGTTGGCCTCGAGCGAGTGAAGGGCTTCCTGGATGAGATCGCGGGCGCTCATGCCACCACTCCTTTCGGCGGGTTGGCGGAGGCGGAAATCATGGGCAGGCTATCTACGGCGCTGCGCAGGGTCCGCGGTGCATGTGGAATATACGCGCCGTCGTGAATGCGACCGTCGCGGATGGTCACGGCACGGTCGGCCTCGGCGGCGATGCCGGGGTCGTGTGTGATAAGCACGATGGTTTTGCCGCGTTTCTGGAGCTTATGGAAGGTCTCCATCACAAGCGCTCCGGTAGCGGAGTCCAGGTTTCCCGTAGGCTCGTCGGCCAGAATGATGGGCGGGTCATTGACGAGGGCGCGCGCGATTGCGACGCGCTGCATCTGGCCGCCCGAGAGCTCGGATATGCGGTGGTCCCAGTGGTCGACGGGCAGCGTGACAGCCTGCAGCGCATGCACGGCGCGCATTTCGCGCTGGCTACGGGGCACATTGGTGTAGGCCAGCGGCAGCATCACGTTTTCGATAACCGACAGGCGCGGCAGCAGGTTGAAGCTCTGAAAGACAAAGCCAATGCTCAGGCCGCGGGCTTCGGTGAGCTCGTCATCGTCAAGCTCGGCCACGTTGAGCCCTTGCAGGTAGTAGTCGCCCGCCGTCGGCTTATCCAGGCAGCCTAGGATGTTCATGAGCGTTGATTTGCCCGAGGCCGAGGGGCCAGTGATAGCGACGAATTCGCCGGGATTTACCGCCAGGCTCACGTTGTGCAGGATGTGGGCGCAACCCGCCTCGCTCTCAAAGATGCGGTGCACGTTGCGGATGTCGATAACGGGACGCATTACATGTCCTCATCGGCAGACATACTGCCCGAATCCGCGCTGTAGCCGCCGTCAGCCGTTGCGTCCGCTCCGGTGTCCATGACGAGCGTGTCGCCATCGCGCAGCTTGGTAACCGGTACGTTGGGGTTGATCTCGTTGCCCTGGTCGTCGCGCTTGACCTGTGTCTTGCCGACTACGGCTTCGTTGTCGTTTTGCGTCACGACGGTCACCTTGACGCGGCGCGTTTCCTTGCCTTCGTCATCGGTTGCCACGTTGACGTAATAGTGTTCGCCGTCTTCGGTCATGAGCGCCATCGTCGGCACCATCACCACGTCGTCGAGCTGCTCGGTCACCACCGATACCTCGGCCGTCATGCCCGGCTTCAGGCGCGCGTCGGGCGCCTCGATGAGGATGTCGACGTTAAAGGTCACGCTGCCGCCGCCGTTGGCGGCGTCGGAGTTTGCCACCGACGCGATAGCCGTGACGGTGCCCTGGCTCACGATATCGGGAAAAGCGGGATACGTGACGTTGGCGCTCTGCCCAACGGCGATCTTGGCGATGTCCTTTTCGCCCACCTGCACGGTCACCTTCATCTTGGATAGGTCGGCGATCTGCATGCACTGCTTGCCGCCGCTCGTATCGCTTTCGCCCATGATCATGCCGCCTGTTACCGTGGCGCCCACCTTGGCGTTGAGCTCCACGATGCTACCCGAGCTCGGGGCCGTGACCGTGCGACTGGCGGCCTTGGCGTTCGCCTGGTCTAGGTTTGCCTGGGCCGAAGCGAGGCTGCGCTGCGCGGCCGATACGGCGTTCGTGTCCACTGATGCAGCGGAGACGCCAGCCGCTGCGGAAGCTCCATCGACGTCCGTCGTTGGGGTGGCCTGCGCGACAGCGGCGGCTTTCTGCGCGTTGGTGAGGTCTTCCTGGGCGGCTGCAACTGCACGCTGCGCCTCGGCAACGTTGCGATCGAGCTCGTCGTTTTTAATGGTCATAAGCACGTCGCCCTCGCTGACGGATTGGCCTGCCTGCACGTTGATCGAATCGACCGTGCCGTCGACAGAAGGGGAGACCACTGAGGATGAAATGGGTTTGAGCTGGCCTTTCGCCTCGACCGTTGTGCTAAACGTGCCCTCGGTCACCATGTCGGTCACAGCCCCGCTAGCGCCCTGTGGCTGCGCATTGATAACCAAGGTTGCGACAATGGCAATGAGTGCGATGGCACCTACGACGCCGGCGGCAATACCGCGTCGAATCAGCTTTTTGTGTCGACGTTCGGCGCGTTTTGCCTTGAGCTTGGCATATGCCTCTTCATCGGAAATCTCGGCCGTATCGTTCGTGCGTTCGCTCTGCTTGTCGGCATGTACGTTTGTAATCAGAGGAATCGTTTCGGTGGCACCTTCGGGCGTGCACTCGGTATCATCTGGGCCCGGGGTGATCGTGGGGACATTCGGCATAGCGTCTCCTTTATAGAAAAACCTCGATAATTATAAGCGCCCACCGGTTGGGGCGGGCGCATAGGACGGTTTCTTTCGGAACTGTTAGATTGGTCGCAGCAGTTCCACGTTGTAGGAATGCGCGCGTTGCACTACGAGTGGACAACCACGCACAGGCCGACTTTGATGCAGTCGTGAAGTGCCTTGGCGTCGGCCAGGCGCAGGTTGATGCAGCCGTGACTGCCGCACCACTTGTACGACTCGGCGTTATCGAAGCTCTTGTCGTTTTGCCAGGTGGCATCGTGGAAGCCGATCATGTTGCCCTCAAACGGCATCCAGTAGCTCACCGGGCTCTCGTATTTGGGCTTACCGGTTTCGGGGTCCTTGGCTCCAATCAGGGTGCTGCCGCCGTCGTTGCTGTTGATCTGCCACACGCCCTCGGGGGTTGCGTCTTCGCCCGGTTTGCCGGAAATAAAGTTGGCCTCCCAAACGATATTACCGTTCTCGTCATAGTAGCGCGCGTGCTGCTCGGACAGGTCGACGTCGATATACGCCTTCCAGTCGGGCTCTCCCTTTGCGGTAAAGGTGTCGGCCTTCTGGGAGTACTTGATCTCGATTTCGCCGGTCTGTTTGTTGTTAATGGCGTCCTCGACCTGCTTGGCGAGCGAGCTGCTGTCGATGGACCAACCAAAGTCACCGCCTTCGACGGCGCACTGCTTGCCATCGGCGCGCGTCCACCAGCGAGTGGAGCCCACGGTATTAAAGCCGTTGGCGAGCTCGGCTGCCCAGCTTCTGATCTGCGTCGTATCGAGTGTGGGGTTGGCGGGATCGGCAAAGCTGATCCACTGCAATACGGAGCTGCCATCAACCTTGCCGGCATCCTCGCCGTTGAGCTTGAGGGTCACGTTGACGCCTAGGAAGTTGTTGGCGGCATCGCATGCGGCCTGAATCTGATCATCGGTCAGCGTTCCATTGAGCGGCTCATAGGCATCGTTGCCGAGCTTGGAAAGATCTACGGTCTCGGCCAGCGAGGCAAGTTCGAGCTCGGCATACTTAATGACGTGCTCGCGGTTGAGTTTTTCGTTGGAGCGCGCCTTCTCGACGGTAAACTTGCCCGCTTGCTCGTCATAGGAGCTATTGGCCTCGAACGTGCCCGAACGCCCCTCGTTAAACTCGTCGATGGCGGCGCCCAGATCCTTCTCAAATTTCTTATGGTCAAAGGTGCCGGAGAGCATGGACAGGTCGACGTCTTGATCAAGATCGACTTCGTTGGAGGTAGCGGTTGTTTTGGTCTTGCCGCTTAAGGATTCCACAAGGCGGACCGGCCATATAAAGGCCTCGTTGTGGCCGATAATCTCTTTTGCGGCAGCTTCGCCGTCGACGATGGGCTCATCGGAGTCGGGCTGATAGGTCCAGCTAAAGTCATCGCCTGTCACGGTGAGCTTATAGTGCTTCCATGCCGAGTTGACCTTGGTTGCGGCAGACGAAGCGTTGGAGAACGAGACGTCGACGCCGGCGATGGTGGTGTTGGGGTAGGCTACCTGCGAAAACGCTACGACGCCCACGATATAGACAATGACGATAAGACCCAAGACGACAAAGAGCGTCGTCTTTTTGCCCGACTTATTGTTGCCGGCGGACTTGCGCGCGGGGCCGCGATCACCTCGGGTGTGCGTGGGGGGCAGCTTGGGCGCGTTGCCGTTTGCCTGGCGTTGCTGACGTTGTTGACGCTGCTGGTTCGGGCGTTGGGAAGCGTTTGTCGCACCACGCTGCTGACCGTGGCTCGGCGCGATAGGACGCGGCGACTGAACGCCGCCGGTGTGCTTGCTCGGCTGCTGCGGATCGGGAATCAGTTGAGTTCGATCGTTTTGCGACATCGTATGCATATCCTTCGAATTTCGCCTTGCGGCTCATCGTGTTTTTACTGGGCTTGCATTATAGCGATTGCCCTGCTGTTTGTGGTACGGAAACGGTGGCATTCAAAAGAGGTGGGACATTTGTCCCACCTTTGAGTCGTTCTTAGCCGTTATCCGCACACACCGCATTTTGCACAGGCTGAAAGTGCGGCCGGTGCCTGCGCGATGCCGCCCTTTGCCGTCTCGCGTAGCGTGGCCGGCAACGCGTGACCCACCGAGAGCATGACATGTGCCATCTGGTCAAACGGCACCAAGCTCTTAATGCCTGCGAGGGCGAGTTGTGCCGAGCTAAAGGCCGCTGCCACGCCGATGGCGTTGCGGTTTTGGCAGGGCACCTCCACGAGGCCACCGACGGGGTCGCAAACGAGGCCCAGCAGGTTACTCAGCGCGATGGAACTGGCGTCGAGAGCCTGCTCGGGCGTGCCGCCGAGCATCTGCACCAGAGCGGCGGCTGCCATGGCGGCGGCGCTTCCCACCTCGGCCTGGCAGCCGCCCTCGGCGCCGGCGACGCAGGCGCTCGTGGTGAGGTTGAGACCGATGGCGGCTGCGCAGTAGAGCGCGTCCATGACCTGCTCGTCGTCGAGCTGAAGGTGATCGGCGAGCGCCAGCACGCAGCCGGGCACAACACCCGCGGAGCCGGCCGTGGGGGCGGCGACGATCACGCCCATGGTAGCGGAGCGCTCGAGAACGGCCATGGCGCGGGCAACGGCGTCGGTCTGGACGGCGCCCATCAGGCTTGCACTCAAATCGTTGCGGCGGGTTGCTTCGACGAGCTTGGCCTCGCCGCCGATAAGTCCGCCGAGCGAGCGCTGCGGATTTGCGATAGGGGCTGTGGTCTCTTCGCGCATGACGTCGAGCACGCGGCGCATGGCGGCGACGGCGTGGGTCTCGCCGGTCAGACGCGCCTCGCGCACGGCCATGACGGCACCGATGCTGAGTCCCAGTTCCTCGCACGCATCGAGCAGCTGCTCGCCGTCGTCGAAGATCTCCTTTGCCGAGACACCGGGGGAGAGCGACGAGGCAGAACCGGGGAGCTCGATAAAGGTCGCGTAATCGACATTGTCGAGTTTGCGTAGCATGGGGATAACGGTGTCGTCGGGCGCGCCGTCGGTCTCAAAGACGGAGTAGGCCTGGCCGCCCACTTCGGTGCGGTAGGTACGGCAAAACGCGATGTTTACATGGGCGTAGGCGAGTAAGTTCGTGAGTGCGGCGAGTACGCCGGGAACATCCTGGTGCGCCACGAAGAGCGTGGAGTACATGCCCGAGATGTCGACGCCGACGCCGTTGATGCGGCTGATACGCATCTTCCCACCGCCCAGACTTTCGCCGCGGACCTGTGCCGTGGCGCCCGTGTCGTCTACCATGTCAATGTCGACGGTATTGGGGTGGATGGAGGCGTCGTCGCCCTTGATGTCAAAGTGATATTCGAGGCCCTGCTCGCGAGCGAGGTCGAAGGCCTGCTTGATATTCTCGTCATCGGTGTCGAGGCCTAGGATGCCCGCGACGAGCGCACGATCGGTGCCGTGGCCGCGGTAGGTGTGGGCGAAGGAGTTCCACAGGCCAAAGGTGGCTTTGGTGATGCGGCCTTCCAGCAGGCTGGCGGCAACTTGGGCGCAGCGTAGGGCGCCGGCGGTGTGCGATGAGCTGGGGCCGACCATGACGGGGCCCAAGATCTCGAATGCCGAGGTCGTAGCTAGTGTTTGCGGCTTGCCTGCCATGGCTGCTCCTTCTTTGTCCCGTCGTTCCGAGGGCTTTGGTATTTGGTCGCCTGCTCGGGCAGTCCTGCTCGCACGGAGAGCACATTAAGTGCTCTCCGGCTCGTGCGGAACTCGCGACCGACCAAATACCAAAGCCCTCGGAACTAAGGATACATGGTAGAGGCGCGTGTGCTGCAAAATTCATTAGCTGGTGACGCAGCGTGGGCTCATATCGAAGCATCTTCACCACCGTTTAAATAAAAAGAAGTACCGGTTGGGAGCGGTACTTCTTTTTTAAGCGCTTATGTCGTTGAAACCTTGGCGGTTCTTAATTACAGGCCGCAGGCTGCTTTGAGTTCTTCGACTCGATCGGTTTTCTCCCAGGTGAAGTCGGCGTCTTCGCGGCCGAAGTGACCGTAGGCTGCCGTCTTTTCGTAGATGGGGCGACGCAGGTCTAGGTCGCGGATGATTGCGCCCGGGCGCAGGTCGAAGGTCTTCTCTACGGCCTCGACGATCTTGTCCTCGGCAACATGCGCGGTACCGAAGGTGTCGACCATGATTGAGAGGGGCTTGGAAACGCCGATGGCGTAAGCAAGCTCGACTTCGCAGCGGTCGGCCAGGCCGGCGGCGACCACGTTCTTGGCGACCCAGCGCGCGGCATACGCGGCGGAGCGGTCGACCTTGGTGCAGTCCTTGCCGCTAAAGGCACCGCCGCCGTGACGGCCGTAGCCGCCGTAGGTGTCGACGATGATCTTGCGGCCGGTGAGGCCCGTGTCGCCCATGGGGCCGCCCACGACAAAGCGACCGGTGGGGTTCACGTAGATGTCCGCGTTGTCCCACGGCATGTTCTCGGCGGCCATGACCGGGGTGATGACGTGCTCGATAAGGTCGGCCTTGATCTTGCCCATGTCCTCGATCTCGGCGGCGTGCTGCGTGGAGATGACGATGGTCGTGACCTCGACGGGCTTGCCTTCCTCGTAGCGCACGGTGACCTGGGTCTTGCCGTCGGGACGCAGATAGGCGAGGGTACCGTCGTGACGCACGGCGGCCAGGCGCTCGGCCAGGCGGCTTGCCAGGTAGTGTGGCATGGGCATGAGGGTCTTGGTCTCGTTGGAGGCATAACCGAACATCATGCCCTGGTCGCCGGCACCGATCAGGTCGATCGGGTCGGTGGTAGCGCCGGTCTGGGTCTCGAAGGACTCGTCAACGCCCTGGGCGATATCGGGTGACTGTTCGTGGATGAGGCTCATAACGCCGCAGGTGTCGCAGTCAAAACCGAACTTGGCACGGTTGTAGCCAATGCGGCGGATAACACCGCGGGCGATTTCCTGTACGTCGACGTAGGCCTGGGTGCGAATCTCGCCGGCGACGATGACGGTGCCGGTGGTCACGAGGGTCTCGCAGGCGCAGCGGACGTTCTCCACGTTGGCCGGCACGCCGTTGGGGGCGATGTAGCCCTGCTCCTGGAGCTCTATTTCTTTAGCGAGGATTGCGTCGAGGACGGCGTCGCTGATCTGGTCAGCGATCTTATCGGGATGACCTTCGGTCACCGACTCCGACGTAAAAACAAAGGACCCGTGTTGGGGCGGGATGGAACGAAGTTCTTCTGACATGATTGTCCTTTCAAAAACGTGTCCCGGCGACCGTTACCATTCCGCCGGGCTCTCTATGCAAGGGCACATCATAGCGCGTAAATCAAACATTCACACCCTTTCCGCACCTACTCATTGGGGACAGACATAAATGGCCGGCCGGGTACTCATTGGGGACAGGCTTAAACGAACAGTCTTACCTAAATGCCGACAGGTTGCCCAAAGACTGGTCATTTAAGTCTGTCCCCAATGAGTAGGTCGGTGCCCTTTGTGCGGAGGTTGCTTTGATGCTTTATACTGGTGCGGTTAGACATCCATCCTGCAATCGAGGAGATTTCCATGGCATCAGACGTTCGCGTCCGCTTTGCACCCTCACCGACGGGCAAGCTGCACATCGGCGGCGCCCGCACCGCTATCTATAACTGGGCTTTCGCCCGCGCAAACGGCGGCACGTTCATCCTGCGCATCGACGACACCGACCCTACCCGCTCCACCGACGAGAACACGCAGATCATCCTGCGCGCCATGCGTTGGCTGGGCCTGGACTGGGACGAGGGTCCCGAGGTGGGCGGCGATTTTGGCCCCTACGCCCAGACCGAACGCCTGGACCTGTACAAGCAGGCTGCCCAGAAGCTTTGGGACGAGGGCAAGGCCTATCCGTGCTTCTGCACCAAGGAGCAGCTCGACGCCGATCGCAAGGCCGCGCAGGAGCGCAAGGACCCCTTCCAGGGCTATCAGCGCCGCTGCCGCGATCTTGATCCCAAGGAGGCCCGCCGCCGCATCGAGGCCGGCGAGTCCTACGTCCTGCGCATCAAGGTGCCCGAGGACCGCGGCGACGTCGTCATCCACGACGCCGTCCACGGTGAGGTGACCTTCGACGCCAAGGAGCTCGACGACTTTGTCATCTTCCGCTCCGATGGCACGCCCACGTACAACTTCGCGACCGTCGTCGACGACGCTATGATGAAGATCACCCACGTCATCCGCGGTGACGACCACCTGTCCAACACCCCGCGTCAGGTCATGGTCTACGAGGCCCTCGGCGCGCCCGTGCCCACGTTCGCCCACATCTCCATGATCCTGGGCGCCGACGGCAAGAAACTCTCCAAGCGCCACGGCGCTACCTCGGTGGAGGAGTACCGCGACGCCGGCTACCTGTCCGACGCCTTCGTCAACTACCTGGCGCTGCTCGGCTGGTCGCTCGACGGCGAGACCACGATTATCCCGCGCGATGTCCTGGCCAGCAAGTTCTCGCTCGATCGCATCTCCAAGAACCCGGCGACCTTTGACCCCAAGAAGCTCGATTGGGTCAACGCTGAGTACATCAATGGCATGTCCGATGCTCAGTTTGCCGACGAGATCATGGTCCCCGAGCTGCACGAGGCGGGTCTCATCGAGGGCAATGTCGAGTACGGCGAGGATTGGATCGATGCGCTTGCCGCCATCGTCAAGCCGCGCACCAAGATGCCGACCGACGCCGTGACCGTCGCCGCTCCCATCTTCGCTACGGCCGAGACGCTCGAGTATGACGAGAAGTCCGTCAACAAGGGCCTGGCCAAGGAGGGCATGGGTGCCATTCTGGATGCCGCCAAGGCCGCGCTCGAGGGCGTGGACGAGTGGACGGCTGCCAACATCGACGCCGCGCTTGAACCGCTGCCCGAGCAGATGGACCTTAAGAAGCGCGTGGTGTTCCAAGCCGTGCGCGTTGCCGTCTGCGGCAACATGGTGAGCCCTCCGCTGGGCGAGACCATGGCACTCGTCGGCCGCGACGACTGCCTGGCGCGCATCGACCGCGCCCGCACGATGGCGCTGTAGCAGCCGTGTAAACGCACGTATCCGAGCCCCGTTCACCCCGAGCGGGGCTCTTGTTTCTGAAGACGAATGGGATGGGAGGTGCTGGGGCCATGGCCGAGCAACTGTCGCTGTTTGGTTCGCCGGAACCGGAGGAGGCTTCGAAGCCCGCGGCTCCTGCCGCCGCTCCGGCGCAGCCCGGGCCCGCACCCGAACCCGTCGCCGCCTATGCGAGCGTGGTTCTCGACATCCCGACGCGTGCGCTGTCCGAGCCGTTTGCTTACGGCATTCCGCAATCCCTCGCCAACGAGGCCCAAGTCGGGTCTACGGTCCTGGTCCATTTTGGCAACCGTGCGGCCGCGGGCTATATCATTGACATTGCGTCTGAGCTGGGCGACCTGCAAGGCAACAAGGTCCTCGATCCTGCGCGCATCAAGCCCGTCGAGGCGATTCTCAGCAAACCGCTCTTTACCGCGGAGGCTGCCCGTATCGCACGTTGGATGAGCCGCGAGTATGTCGCGACGCTTTCCGAGTGTCTGCGCCTGTTCTTGCCCCCGGGCGGCAGCCCGCGGGTGGTCAAGGGCGACGACGGCGTGTGGACGGTTGAACGTCCCGCCGTCAAGCCTATCCAAAACCGCTGGGTCATGCTCACGCCCGAGGGATTTGACTATACGCCGCCCAAAACCGCCGTTCGCCAGCGTCAGCTCATCGAGGCGCTCCAGTGCGGCCCGGTCACGACGCGCGACCTCAACCTGCTCTATAACAGCATGTCGGCGACCATCAAGGCGCTCGAAAAGCGCGGCGTCGTGGTGGTAGAGGAGCGCCGTGCTTGGCGTGGCTGCAACGAGCAGACCACGCTGTCCTCGGCAAGCGGTAAGGCGCCGGTCTCCCTTACCAACGGTCAGCAACAGGCACTCGCACAGATTGAGCGCGCCCGTCTGGACGCTCATGGCGACGTGGTGCTGGTTGACGGCGTCACCGGCTCCGGCAAAACCGAGGTGTACCTCTCCGCCATCGAGCGCGTGCTAGCGGCCGGCCGTTCGGCCTGCGTGCTCGTGCCCGAGATCTCGCTGACGGCTCAAACTGTCGGCCGCTTCCGCTCGCGCTTCGGTGAGACGGTCGCTGTATTCCATTCGCGTCTTTCTGCTGGTGAGCGTCTGGACCAGTGGGATATGGTCGCCAGCGGTGCCGCACGTGTGGTCGTGGGCGCCCGCTCGGCGCTCTTTTGCCCGCTCAGCGACTTGGGCCTCATCATCATCGACGAGGAACATGAGACCAGCTACAAGCAGGGTTCCAGCCCGCGCTACCACGCGCGTGAGGTGGCGGCCGAGATGGCTCGCCGCTATCGCTGCCCGCTTGTGTTGGGCTCGGCCACGCCTTCTGCCGAGGCCCTCGACCGCTGCCGTCGCGGCATGTACAACGGTGCCACCTGGACTCGTGCCGAGATGCCCGAGCGCCCGGGACACGCCGTTCTGCCCGAGGTCCGCATTGCCGACCTGCGGCGCGAGTTTTCGCACGGCAGCCGCTCAATGTTTTCAAAGCCGCTGATGGAAGGCTTGGAACGCGTGGTTGAACGTCGCGAGAAGGCCGTGCTGCTGCACAACCGCCGCGGTTTTGCGCCGTTCCTTATGTGCCGCGAATGCGGCTGCGTTCCCACCTGCAACCACTGCTCCACCGCGCTCACGTATCATGAACGCACGCACACGTTGCAATGCCACACCTGCGGTTCGTCCTGGCGCGTGCAACCCTATCCGGCGCCCACGAGCCGCTGTCCCAAATGCGGCAGTCGTTATCTGGCAAAAATGGGCCTGGGCACGCAGCAGATTGAGGACGCGCTGCACCAGATGCTGCCCGAGGACGTCGCCATCATTCGCATGGACGCCGATTCCACGCGTGGCAAGGACGCGCATAAAAAGCTGCTCGAGCAGTTCGATGCGGCCGATTGCGCGGTGCTGCTGGGTACCCAGATGATCGCCAAGGGCCTCGACTTTCCCGAGGTCACGCTCGTGGGCGTGGTCAATGCCGACTTTGCGTTAAAGCTGCCCGATTTTAGAGCGGGGGAGCGTGCCTACGATTTGCTGGAGCAGGTCGCGGGCCGCGCCGGTCGCGGCGATCGCCCCGGTGAGGTCATCATCCAGACCTATCTGCCCGAGGACCCGGTCATTCGCGCCGTCGCCGAGCACGACCGTTCGATCTTTACCGACTACGACCTGGACCAGCGTCGCGACGCGCTGTATCCGCCGTTTGTTCGCCTGGTCAACATCTTGGTGTGGTCGGCGAACCGAGACGAAGCGCAAGACTACATCGGTCGCATCGCGAAACTCCTCAAGCGCCGCTGGCATGTCGCCGCTCCCGACTTTTTGAGGGCGGGGAGTGCTGCGCCGCAGGTGCTGGGCCCTGCTTCGTGTGTAATCGAGAGAGCAAAGGACCGTTATCGCTTCCACCTGCTTGTGAAGTCGCCCGTGGGGTACCATGTCTCTGATGATATCGATGCTTGCCTCAAAGAGGTGGGTTCCGTGCGTGGCGTGAGCGTGAGTGTTGACGTCGACGCCTATGATTTGATGTAACAACCCGAAAGGATGGCCATGGAAGCCAACGGAATCGTACTGTCGCCCGACCCTCGTCTGCGCCAGGAGTGCGCTGTCATCGAGGAAATCACCCCAGCGATCGAGGCGCTTGCCGAGAAGATGAAGAAGATGATGTTCGAGAACGGCGGCTGCGGCCTGGCTGCTCCGCAGATCGGCGAGCTCATCCAACTCGTCACCATCGACTGCGATTACAGCGACAAGAACGACTATGACCCGTACGTGCTCATCAACCCTGTCATTGTTGAGCAGAGCGACCATCTGGTGCCGTTTAGCGAGGGCTGCCTGTCCATTCCCGGCATTAGCTGCGAGATCGAGCGTCCCGACCATGTCGTCGTCGAGGCGTATGACCTGGATGCCAGCCTGATTCGCTACGAGGCCTCGGGCGATCTGTTCTGCGTGTGCCTACAGCACGAGATCGATCACCTGCACGGCAACACCATGTTCGAGCGACTCAAGCCCATGCAGAGGCTCAAGGCAGTCAAGGAGTACCAGGACGCCTTGGCCCGCGGCGCTCGACCGGGCGAGACGGAGTAGGTCCCTCCGTCCCCTTCCGCCGCAGGGCTTAGGTTATTGCTCCATGCTCAAACAGTCCTGCTCGCACGAAGAGCCCATTAAGTGCTCTTCGGCTCGTGCGGAACTGCGCGTGGAGCAATAACCTAAGCCCTGCGGCGGAAGGGGACTGCGTTTTCGTGCTCCTTTTCGCCCGGGTGCCGTCGGGCCAGGGAGGGGCGTCTTCGCTGATAGTCTTTGTTGAGAGGGAGCTGCTTTTATGCGGCTCTTTCTTTGGTTTTGGGTATATTTGTTCTTGTTGAATTGTTATTGCGGATGGGCTGGGTACTTGGCTTTCCGCTGTTATTTGTAGCCGTCTCGGCTTTGGTTGAGGGGAGACGTTCTCTATGCGTATTGTGTTTATGGGTACGCCTGATTTTGCTGTGCCTTCGTTGGCTTCGCTTGTTGAGGCTGGGAACGAGATTGCGCTTGTCATTACTCGTCCTGATGCTGTTCGTGGGCGTGGTAAGAAGCTTGAGCCTTCTCCCGTTAAGGCCAAGGCGCTTGAGCTGGGGTTGCCGGTTGTTGAGGCTAATCGTATGACGCCGGAGGTTGTTGAGGCGCTCCAGGCTGCGCAGGCTGATATTTTCTGTGTGGCTGCCTATGGCTGCATTTTGCCCGATGAGGTGCTGCATATGGCGCCGCTCGGTATTGTGAATGTTCACGCTTCGCTGCTGCCGCGTTGGCGTGGCGCTGCTCCTATTCAGCGTGCCATTCTTGCTGGTGACGATGTTGCCGGCGTTTCCATTATGCGTATTGGACATGGCGTGGATACCGGCGCTTATTGCGCGCAGGCCTCGACCTCGGTTGCCGGTAAGCATGCCGAGGCACTGACGATGGAGCTTGGCCAGCTGGGCGGTAAGCTGCTGGCCGATACGCTGCCCGCGCTTGCCGATGACACGGCGGTGTGGACCGAGCAGGATGAGTCCCTTGTCACGCATGCTGCCAAGATTTCTAAGCAGGAGATGCGTTTGGATCCTCAGATGTCGGCGCTCGATTGCGTGCGTCATGTCCTGGCTTCGTCTGACACCGCACCCGCCCGTTGTGTGATTGCCGGCAAGACGGTTCGCGTGCTCGATGCTGCGCCGGCTGATGTGTCGCTTGGCGAGGGCACTGTTGCCGTCAAGAGCAAGCGTGTCTACCTGGGGCTTTCCGATGGTGCGGTTGAGCTGCTCGAGGTTAAGCCCGATGGCAAGCGTGCCATGGCTGCTTCTGCCTGGGCTGCCGGCCTGCAGGGTGCCGATCTGACGTGGGGTGTTTTGTCATGAGCAAGCTTTCCCCCGCGCGCAAGCTTGCGCTCGATGTGTTGATGGAGGCCGATCGCCGCGGTATGTACGCACGCGACGTGCTCTCTGCCCGCGCTACAGCTAAGGCCATTGACCAGCGCGATTCTGCTTTTGCGGCTCGTTTGGCACTTGGTGTTGCAGCCACCCAGGGCATTTTGGACGAGCTGCTCGACCAGTTTCTCGATAAACCCAAAAAGGTCGCGCCGCGTGTTCGCATGGCGCTTCGCATCTCGGCCTTTGAGATGCTCTACCTGCATACGCCTGGCCGCGTTGCGGTGAGTCAGGGCGTTGAGCTGGTGCGCAGCGGAGCTAAGTCTGCCGCCGGTTTGGCCAATGCCGTGCTGCATAAGGTCGCGGACAACGTCGAGGACTTTGCCACTGCGGCGGATGCCGATGAGTCCGAGCGCCGATTGGTTCGTCTGTCGCGCCTGTTGGGTCTGCCGCGTTGGCTGTGCGCTCGTATTATGGCTTCGTTTGACACACCGGAGGGCGCGCTTAGCTTTGCCGGTAATCTGGCCCCCGCTCCGCTGGCCCTGCATGAGAACGCCTTTGCGACCAAGCCCGATCCGTATATCTCGCAGTTTGTTGCGCCTGTGTTCCCGGGTTGCCATGCGCCGGTCGATGCACAGGCCACAGTTGCGTCGGGTGTGTTTGAACGCGCGGCGGCCGTGGCCTCGGACCTTAACGCTCAGCTCATCGCTACTGCGGCTACTCGTCCCGGGCGCTGCCTAGAGATTGGCGCCGGTCGTGGTACCAAGACGTATGTGATGATGTGCCAGGCTAAGCGTGCCGGCTACGACCGTCAGCACAATGCACTCGATTTGCACGATCGCAAGTGTGATCAGAATCTTGCGCGCCTGCATAAGGCTGGTATCAAGGGCGTTCGTACCGTCTCGGGTGATGCGTGCGAGCTCGATACGGTCCTCACGTCGTTCGATGCGATGCTTGGTAAACCCGTTCTGTTCGATACGGTGTTTATCGATGCCCCGTGCTCGGGTACCGGCACCATGCGCCGTCATCCTGAGATTCCGTGGCGCTTGACCGAAAAGGACGTGACGGTTGAGCTTCCTAAACTGCAGCAGACGATGCTCAAGGAAGCCGCCGCGCGCGTGGCTGCCGGCGGTGAGCTTATCTATGCCACCTGCTCGGTTTTTGCTGAGGAGAACACTCAGGTCGTGGATGCCTTCCTGGCTTCTCCCGAGGGTGCCGGCTTTACCGTGGCGCCGCTCTCCGAGGCGCAAATCCTGCAGCTGCCCGAGTTTGCCCAGGCTAAGAAACTCGTCTCCGTCCGCCAGAACGCTCGAGGCCTCTTCCAAAGCGTGCCGGTAAACGCCGACTCCTACGACGGCCACTTCTGCGCCCGCCTGGTCCACAAGTAACAACTAAGTTGCAGTGAAATAGGGATTGAATAGCGGCTTCTACCCACCAAACAGTCCCTATTTCACCGCAACTCATAAGGAAGATTTTTCTGGAACTGGGATTAATAAATGGGGTATGAAAGTAAGCGGTTGGGTTTGGTAAGTTTCTGGATGCATGAACCGCTCGCAGATTTAATATTGAGGGGTTAAAATGAACGAACTTAATAGTGACAAGATTGACAATCCTGAAGATAATACTCAGGAAAATGAAGAGGTTGAGAATTCTTCGATTAAAAAGCGGGTAATTATTGGTGCCGGTATTGTTGCTCTGCTCATTGCTGGTTGTGTCGGTGGTTATGCTGGTTACAATTACAAACAAGCATGTAGTGAACATAATCAGCAGGTTGAAGTTTTGTATTCAAAGGCTAGCGATAGTGTTGCTGCCTTTAAGGCTGATCCTGGGTTACTAACTTTTGAGCAACGTCTTGATACCATTAAAAATGCTCAAAATAATAAAGAGATTTTGAATAAAGAAATCTCTAATGACAGTTTTAAGTATGCGGATGGCACTTCCCCTGATTGGACGAAGTTGCTCAATTAATACGATTCCATTATTAAAGACTGTCGTAATGCTCAAAATGATGAGTGGAATACTTCTGTAACTGACCATGTTAATTTTGATGTAAATTCTACTGAAGATACTGACTCTCTCCAGCAGCATATTAATAGCCTCAATGGCCTTCTTAATGATATTTCTAATAAAGATAATCAGAAGCTTATTTTTGAAGATGCCAAAAAGGATTCTAAGAAGTTCATTGATCAAATCAATGAACAGATTAGTCGTTATCAAACTCGTATTGATGATGTAAATAAGGCAAAAGCAGAGGCTGAGGCGAAGACTCAAGAGGAAGTGGCGCAGACTCAGCAGCAGGCTTCTCAGCAAAACAATTATTCCAACAATTCTTATAGCGGTAATAATTATTCTGGTGGAAGCGGCTATTCGGGAGGCTCCTCTAACGGCGGCGGCAAAGTAGTCATTAAAACTATGGATGTTTATGACGAAAATGGCAATTACGTGGGGTCTACTCATTGGTATAGCGATGGTACCTGTGACGATCCCTATTCTGCTGGTATGGGCGGATTTTAAAATATGCTAATTATTAAAAATTAATTAGCTACCTATAGCGTAAAGAAGCGGCCTCGCGATCGGGCTTGATCGCGGGGCCGCTTGTCACTAGTGGTTATGCGGGCAGTTGGCGCAGCAGCCACTGGTGGCGCTGGTGCTGGAGCCGCCACTGCGCTGGTCGGTGTTGTAGAAACCGCTGCCGTCGAACTTAATGCCGCTGGCCGAAAACGTCTTGGATGCCGGGGCACCGCAGCTAGGGCATACGACCTCGGGCGTCTCGGACATGGGGTGCTCAACCTCAAACACGTTGCCGCAGCTCGTGCACTTGTAATCGTAGCGCGCCATAATACTTCCTTTTCAGCACAAAGCGGGCAGATCGCTCTGCCCGCAAAAATTCAAACAGCTGTAACTGTACCCTATATCGGGGGTTTTATCACGCTTCGCCCCAGAATCTATGGGTGCTGCGCAGGAGCTTCGCAGTTTTCTGTTCGGCCGCAGCAATGTCGGCCTCCTGCGCCTGCCATGTCCAGTTACCCGTGGCCACGCCCGGCACGTTCATACGTGCATCGTCGCCCAGCCCCAGCACGTCCTGCAGCGGCATCATAACGAGCGGAGCATCGCTGGCCAAGGCGTTGCCCATGAGCTCGCCTGCCAATGCAATGCCGCTCGGCTCGTCGCCGCCCGCAAAGGAGTGCGTGCACCAGCCGGCAAGCGTCGAGGTGTCGTGCGTCGAGGTGTACAGGATCTTGCCCGGCGTGGGATGAATTCCGCAGCGAACGTCGTAGTTGCTAAACTCCAGTACGTCCATGCCGGGGAAGCCACAGGTCGAAGCCATCGCGCGAACACCAGGCGTCAAATAGCCCAGGTCCTCGGCAATAAAGTTGAGCGGACCCAGCTCGTCGTAGGCCGTCTGGAACAGGTCCTTGCCCGGACCAGCCAGCCAGCGACCTTCAGAACAGGCCTTGCCGGCGGGGATGCTAAAGTAGCTGTGGAAACCCAGGAAGTGGTCCAGGCGCACGCGGTCGTAGAGTGCGAACGCACGGCGCAGGCGGTCGAGCCACCAGCGATAGCCATTCTCCTTCATGTGATCCCAGCGGAAGGTGGGGTTGCCCCAGACCTGGCCCTCGGGTGCAAAGTTGTCGGGCGGCGCCCCCGAAATCTCAATCGCCTTGCCGGTGTCGGACAGCCAGAAGTTTTCGGGCTCGCTCCACGCGTCGGCCGAATCGTCCGAGACATACATTGGGATATCGCCGATGACCTCGATGCCCTTCTTGTGTGCATAGTTCATAAGCTCGCACCAGGCAAGGTCAAAGCGATACTGCATGTACGCCTGCAGCTCGGCCTCGTCGTGGAATCGCTTGTCATCGATCAGGTACTCGTTGTAGCGCGCGACATCCGCCGGCCAATCGTGGCGTGACAGTCCCTCAAAGTGCTTCTTTACCGCCATGTAGACGCAGTACTTCTCGAGCCAGTCGGCGTTGCGATGTTTAAACGCCGTGTACAGCGGGTCGGCATCCTCGCCGCCGCGGGCCTTCCAGGTGACGAAGTCGGCAGCCAGCTCCTCGTGGCCCTCGGGCAGCAGGTCGATATTGCCTGCAAAGGCCGAGGGGCCGGCGTAGGGGGAGCGGAAGAAGTCCGTGGGATTGACGGGCAGGACCTGCCAGTAACGCATGCCCATGGCGGCCAGATGGTCGATAAAGCGACGCGTGGGCGCACCGATTGTGCCGGGTTTGCCGTCATCGGTCGGCACCGAGGTGATGTGGCACACGACGCCCGCGCCGTGATCGAGCGGCTCCTGCAGGCGCTTCTCGGAATGGTGATAGATGATCGAAGAGCCCAACGGGTACAGGTCGAGCGTGACGGTACCGTTGTGGATCTCGCACTCGTGGCCGCTGATAACGTCGCTTGCACATTCGCCGAGCGCTGGGATCGTCACGCAGTGCGAATTGCGCAGACTGCGGTTGATGATAACCGTCGCGGCCTCGCCGTCTTTGCCCGTGCGGGTGTAAGCCAAGACTTCGTCGTTGAGCGCAAAGGCCTTGATCTCGCCATCGACCATAAAGGGCAGCGCGCGGCGCACGGCAGACGCGTTCTTAACGATGGCCAGCGTGTCGAAGTCGTGGAGTTGGTCCTTGGTCGGCAGGGTACGGCGGTTGCCCGGATCGGTGAGGCCCTCCAAGCCGTACTCATCGCCGTAATAGATTGAGGGTACGCCCGGGAAGGTCATCTGCATGAGCGTCGCCAACCAAAAACGGCTCTTGGCCAGGCCCATCGAGTTATCGTCCAGGCGCCATTTGCTGCGCTCGCTCTCGGGCAGCTGTGACTCGTCGGGGCCACCGCCGAGTACTGAGATGATGCGAGGACGGTCGTGGCTCGAAAGCAGATTGAGTGCGCAGGCCAGTGCCTCGCGCGGGTAGTTCTCGCGCAGGGTCTCGATGTCCTCGGCAGCCTGATATGCGTTCTTGTAGCCCATCAAAAAGCCGATGACCATGTCGCGGAAGGGGTAGTCCATGGCAGAGTCGAGCTCAGAACCCTGCAGATAGCGGCGTAGATGGCCATAGCTGATCTTGTTGGAGGCGTCTTCCCAGACTTCGCCGAGCAGCAGCGCATCGGGCTTTTCGGCGAGCACGGCCTTTTTGATCTCGGCCAGGAAGTCGTCGGAAAGCTCGTCGGCCACGTCCAATCGCCAGCCGTGGGCACCGGCGCGCAGCCATTTGCGAATCACGCCGTCCTTGCCCAGGAGCTTCTCGCGCACCAGCTCGGAGCTCTCATTGATGGCGGGCATGTTGCCCACGCCCCACCAGCAGTCATACGAACCGTCTTCATGGAAGTAAAACGCATCGCGCCACGGCGAGTCCTCGCTCTGCCAAGCACCGACGCCGGGATAATTGCCGTAGCGGTTAAAGTAGATCGAATCGTCGCCCGTGTGGTTGAAGACGCCGTCCAGGATGATAGAAATGCCGAGCTTCTCGGCCGCCTTGCACAGCTCCGTAAAGTCCTGCTCGGTGCCCAGAATCGGGTCGATCTTGGTGTAATCGGCCGTGTCGTAGCGGTGGTTGCTCGCGGCCTCAAAGATGGGGTTGAGGTAGATGGCCGTAAAGCCTAGCTCGGCAATGCGGGGCAGGTCATTTTGGATACCCTTGAGCGAGCCGCCGTAAAAATCCCAGGTCTTGATGGAGCCGTCTTCGGCACGCTCGTACTCGGGCGGCTCGTTCCAGTCCTCGACCATGCGGCGCTGGATTCCGTTGCGCGGTTTTTCGATCTCGGCCAGCGTACGCTCGCGCCAATGCTCGTCGCGGGCATAGCGGTCGGGGAAGATCTGGTAGACCATGCCCCGCTCGTACCAGGTGGGACGGTTCTCGCGGTGCTTGTAGACGGTAATCTGGAACGACGGGACCTCGGCGTAGTCGTAGGTCACACCCTCGCCGCCGGTGCGGCCCTGCGGTGCACCCAAGCGGACCTCGGGCTGGCCCTCGATATTGCAGATAAAGCTGTACCAGATAAGACAGGGCTCAGTGCACTCAAGCTCTACGGTAAATATGCCGTCGCCCTCGTGCGTCATGGGGTACAGAGACTCACCGACTTCATCGACCCAGGTACGCAGGGTGAGCGTTGCCTGGTTGGGGTCGGCATCCTCCAAAATCACCGATAGCGAAACGGAAGTTCCAGTGGTCACAGCGCCAAACGGAGTACGAAACTGCGGCAGACGGCTGTTGTGAATCAATCTCATAATACGGTCCAGTTCAATAGAATCACGGCCTGCGGGCCATGGGCTTTACGCACAGGATATAAGTATATCTGTTGTACACAGGCTGTATAAACAACATTCGTTTACCATCGGCGAACGGTTGTCCTAGAAAATCGTTTTACCACCCAAATTATCGCGATATTCGAAAACGCCCAGGCGGATACTATTTGTAGTCAAACAAAAGTACATCGGTTTACTACGACGAATTGAATGATCTCAACCACGGTCAATTTGGTGATATTAAATCCGCAGGTAGAAGCGTTGCCAATTTCATAGAATACTCTCCGTGGTCGGCCAGAGCTATTTTGTCGTAGTAAACCGGCCCTCTTTTTAATAGAGAAGTTCAACCAAGAAGAGGGCGCCTGGTTGGGGCGCCCTCTTTTGCGTTGGATTAAGTTTTAATCGTCCAGACTAGTGACGCTTGCGGGTGGCCGTTGCCTTGCGGACGGAGGTCTTCTTGGTCGGAGCCTTTTCCTCGGCTGGAGCGGCGGGGGAGACCGGGGCCTTCTTGGTGGGCTCGGTCTTTGCCTTAGTCTTGGGAGCGGTCTTGGCCTCAGCGGCCTTCGGCGCCGGCTCGGCCTTTACTGCGGGCTTGTCCTCGTCCTTAGCCTCTGCCTTGGAAGCAGCAGCCTTGGTCGTGGCCTTTTTGACCGTCGTCGTAGCGCGCTTGCGCGTGGTGGTTTTGGCGGCCGGCTTTGCCTCGACAGCTACCTTGGCCTTGGGCTCGGAGGGCGCCTCCTCGACCTTGACGGCGGGCTTTGCAGCGGCCTTCGGGGTCGTCTTCGCGGCGGCTTTCGTCGTAGCAGCCTTGGTCGTCGTCGACTTCGCAGCCGTGGCCTTCTTAGCGGTCGTGGTCTTGGTCGCGGTCGTCTTCTTGGCAGCGGTCTTGGCCGGAGCCTTTGCCGCGGGCTCGGCCTTTACCTCGGGAGCGACCTCGGCCTCGGCGGCCTTTTTGGCAGCGGCGGTCGTACGCTTGCGCGTAGTCGATGCCTTGGCAGTAGTTGCCTTAGCGGCGCTAGTCTTGCTAGCAGCGGCCTTCGTGGTCGTGGCCTTCTTAGCCGTCGTCTTGCGGACCGTCGTCTTCTTGGCGGCAGGCTTCGCGTCGGGCTTAACTTCGGCCTTGGCCGCCGGCTTCTCCTCGGCCTTGGGCTCCTCAGCGGCAGCGGGCTCATCGACAGCTGCAACATCAGTCACACCCGCCGGCCTCTCAATCTCCGGGTGCATAAAGAAGTACAGGTCCAGATACTTGTCGGCCGAGCGCGTCCAGCTAAAGTCCTGGCTCATGGCCTGCGTGACCAGCTGGTTCCAAGCGTCGCGGTTATCCCAGAACAGGCGCGCCGCGCGGAAGACCGCGTCGCCCATCTCGTCGCCATTAAAGTTGCTAAACGAGAAGCCCGTACCCTCGCCGGTAAACTCGTTATACGGGATAACGGTGTCCTTCAAGCCACCGGTCTCGCGCACGATTGGCAGGGTGCCGTAGCGCATGGCGATGATCTGCGACAGACCGCAGGGCTCAAACTTCGAAGGCATCAGGAACATGTCGGCGGCGGCGTACATACGCTGCGACAGTGCCGGATCGAATTCGATGCGCGCGGCCATGGTGCCAGGGTACTTGTCCTGGAAGTAGCGCAGGCCGTCCTCGTAGTCGCGGTCGCCTGTGCCCAGCACGGCCACCTGAACGCCGCCGGACAGGATGCGGTCGAGCGCGTACATGACCAGGTCCATGCCCTTCTGGCGCGTCAGGCGAGTAACCATCACCATAAGCGGGCGGTCGTCGCGAACCTCGAGGCCTAGCTCTTCCTGCAGCTTGGCCTTGCACACGGCCTTGCCGGAACGATCGTCAATCGTGTAGTTGGCGGCAATGCGCTTGTCGGTTGCCGGGTCAAAGCCCGCCACGTCAATGCCATTCAAAATGCCCTGCAGCGCGTAGGAACGCTCGCGCAGCACGCCGTCCAGGCCCTCGCCAAACTCGGGTGTCTGGATCTCGCCCGCATAGGTGGGGCTCACCGTTGTGATGGCGTCGGCATAGTGCAGCGCGCCCAGCATGTAGTTGATGCTGCAGGCGTCGCAGCGCAGCTGCGAGGCGGCCGCCGGAATATGCGCCACACCCAGGATGTCCTCCATCACGGTGTCGCTAAACTGGCCCTGGAACGCCACGTTGTGGATCGAGAACACGGTCTTGACGCGGTCGTACAGCGGCAGGCCCTGGTAGAACTCGCGTAAGAACACTGGTGCCAGTGCCGTCTGCCAGTCGTTGCAATGCAGGATGTCGCACTCAAAGCCGGCCGGCAGGTGCTGCAGGCTCTCGGTGATGGCCTTGGAGAAGAACGCAAAACGCTCGCCGTCGTCAAAGAAGCCGTACGGATAGTCGCGCGCAAAGTAGCGCTCGTTGTCGATGAACATATAGGTGACGCCGTCGTGCTCGAGCTTCTCGAGTCCACAGTACTCATTGCGCCAGCCCAGGCTCACGTAAAAGTCGGAGAAGTGCTCCATCTGCGCCTTGTACTCGTCCTTGATGGTGGCGTACTTGGGCACCATCACGATAACCTCGGCGCCGGCGCGCACGAGCGCCGCAGGCAGCGAGCCCGCCACGTCGCCGAGGCCACCGGTCTTAACAAACGGTGCGCACTCGGCCGAGGCAAACACGATCTGCATCTTTTTGCTGGAATCTGCCATATTGTCTCCCATGTTGCAATTCGAGAATAGCCGCCTGGCGCTAACCGGGCGGCTATTCTACATGTTTCGAGCGATGTTGCGGTGCCAACGTTAACGTACGATGGTGGTGTCGGAAGTTAACGGAGCCTTGCCCAGCACCAGGATGTTCTCGGGCGTGCCCCGAAGCTCGGTGTTGGTGGGAACCACGTTGTTCTTGTCCAGAATGGCGTTCTCGACGCGTGCGCCGCTCTTGATGATGCAGCTCTGGTTGATGATCGAGTTGGTCACCGAGGCGCCTTCCTCGACCACAACGCCGCGCGACAGGATCGAGTTGCGCACGGTGCCCTTGATGATGCAGCCGGCCGAGATGATTGAGTTGCACGCGTGGCTGCCGGTCGCATAGCGCGAAGGCGGCACGTCGTGGGCCTTGGTCAGGATCGGGCGCTCGGGATCGAAGAGCTGGTCGGCAACGGTCTGGTCGAGCAGGTCCATGCTGCGGCGATAGAGCGACTTCTCGCTAAATACGCCCACGACCTCGCCCTTGTACTCGTAGCTGCATACATCTATGTTGCCAAAGTCGCCCTGGAGTGCCTCGAGCAGGTCCAGATAGTCGGCGGCCTGGTAGTGGTCGATAATCTCGAGCAGCGTCTCGCGGTTGACGATGCAGCAGTCCATAGAGGCGTTGTCGCCGTACACGACGCCGGCGCTCACGCCCGTCAGGCGGCCGTTCTCGTTAATTTCGAGTTTGGTCTCGTCATCGACGTTGTGCGTGGCCTTGCAGTACACCACGGTCATCTGGGCACCGGAGTTCTCGTGCGCGTCGATGATGGTGTTGAGGTCCATGTTAAAGATGATGTTGGTGCCCATCATCACAACATAGGGCTTGTCCGAGCGCTGGAACAGCGTATTGTTGGAGATGATGTCGCGTAGCAAGAAGCGCATGCCGCCCTTGGTGGTGCCATACGCGTTGCCGGGCACCATGAACAGGCCGCCCTTCTTGCGGTCCAGGCCCCAGTCCTTGCCCGAGCCCACGTGGTCGATCAGCGAGCGATAGTTGCCCGGCATGACGACGCCGACGGTCTTAATGCCGGCATTCATCATGTTGGACAGCGGGAAGTCGATCAGGCGGTAGCGGCCCAAAAACGGTACGGACGCAATGGGGCGGTCCTTGAGCAGCACGCTGCCGTAGGTCGAAGAGTAGTTAGCGGTGATATAACCGATGGCCTTGCGATTGATCATCGGATCATTCCCCCTTCCCGATAACGACGTCATTTCCAACGACGGCCGTATCCTTGGTGGTATCGACAGAGCCGAGCTTCACGCCCTCTTCGACCGTGGAGTTCTCGCCCAGAATAGCGCGGCATATGTGCGCACCGCTCTTAACGTGCGCACCCGGCAGCAGCACGGAGTCCTCGACCACGGCGCGCTCCTCGATGATGACATCGGTCGAAAGGATTGAGTGGCGAGCGGTGCCGTAAATCTTGCAGCCGTTGGAGACCAGGCAGTCATCCAGGCGGCCGTCCGGGCCAATGTAGTGCGGCGGACGCGTGGTGATGTTGGACATGATGGGGAAGTGCTTGTCGAACAGATCGAACTCAGGGTTGTTGCCCAGCAGGTCCATCGAGGTCTCGTGGAAGCTGGCGATGGTGCCGACGTCCTTCCAAAAGCCGTGGAACTCGTAGCTGTACAGGCGCTTGCCCTCGCCGAGCAGCTTGGGGATGATGTCCTTGCCAAAGTCGTGGCTCGAGCGCTGGTCCAGAGCGTCCTCCTCGAGTGCTTCGATCAGCACGTCGGCCGAGAAGATGTAGATGCCCATGGACGCGAGGTTCGAATCGGGCTTATCGGGCTTCTCGGTGAACTTGGTGATGCGGCCGTCCTCGGGGTCGGTGGTCAGGATGCCAAAGCGGCTGGCCTCCTCCCACGGCACGGGCATAACGCTCACCGTGAGGTCGGCGTTGTTCTCGATGTGCGTCTTGAGCATCTTGCGGTAGTCCATGCGATACAGGTGATCGCCCGAAAGAATCAGGACGTACTTGGGGTCGTTGGCCTTGATGTAGTCGAGGTTCTGCGTAATGGCATCGGCCGTGCCCGCATACCAGGCACCACCGGTCTGCGTCTCGTACGGCGGCAGGATCGACACGCCGCCGTCGCGGCTGTCCAGATCCCACGCCTCGCCGGAGCCCACGTAGGCATGCAGCAGGTAGGGGCGATACTGCGTCAGAACGCCCACTGTGTCGATGCCCGAGTTGGAGCAGTTGGAGAGCGAAAAGTCGATAATGCGGAACTTGCCACCAAAGCTAACCGCCGGCTTGGCGATCTTTTGGGTGAGTGCCCCCAATCGGCTGCCCTGTCCTCCTGCGAGGAGCATCGCGATGCATTCTTTCTTACTCATCGATTTCTCCTTCTGTCATCGATGTTCCTAAACCCATTAGCGACGGGCGCGGCGCAACGTCACGCCCGTCGAGTAATGCCGTGCTGGCATAGGGGAGCTCGCGCGCCTTTACGCGTGCCAGATCTCGTCGCGGTACTCGCGAATGGTGCGGTCGCTCGAGAACCAGCCACTCGAGGCGGTGTTGAGCAGGGCCTTGCGGTTCCAGGTCTCCTGGTCGCCGTAGCTGCCGGTGAGCTTCTCCCACGCATCCACGTAGCTGCGGAAGTCTGCCATGACTAGGTCGGGGTCGTTGTTGTTCATGAGCTCGTTGTAGATGCTCTCGAAGTTGCCCGAAAGACCCGCAAAGGTGTTGTCCTTGAGCTCGTCCATCACGCGGCCCAGACGCTCGCGATCGTTGTTGAGCGTATCCCAGGCAAAGTAGCTGTTCGATGCCCAGAGCTGCTCGACCTCGGGAGCGGTCAGGCCAAAGATAGCCTCGTTCTCGCGGCCGGCCAGGTCGGCGATCTCGATGTTGGCGCCGTCGAGGGTGCCCAGCGTAATGGCGCCGTTCATCATGAGCTTCATGTTGGACGTGCCCGAGGCCTCCTTGCCGGCCGTGGAGATCTGCTCCGAAATCTCGGCGGCGGGGTAGATGAGCTGGGCGTTGCTCACGCGGAAGTTGGGGATAAAGCAGACCTTCATGACCTCGTTGACGCGCGGGTCGTTGTTGATGACGTCGGCCACGGAGTTAATGAGGCGGATGGTCTCTTTGGCGAAGGTGTAGCTCGAGGCAGCCTTGCCGCTAAAGATGAAGGTCGTCGGCGTCACGTGGAAGTTGGGATCCGCGATGCGACGGTTGTAGATGTCCATCACCTTCATGATGTTCATGAGCTGGCGCTTGTAGGCGTGGAAGCGCTTCACCTGAACATCGAAGACGGTGTTGGGGTCGATGACCAGACCGGTCTCGGCCTTAACGTAGGCGGCCAGGCGCTCCTTGTTGGCACGCTTGGAGGCACCAACGGCCTTCAGGAACTCGGTGTCGTCCTTAAACTCCTTGAGTTTCTCCAGCTCAAAGGCGTCCTTCAGCCAGCCATCGCCAATGGCCTCGGTCACGAGCTTGGCGTAGGTGGGGTTGGCCTCGGCAAAGAAGCGACGGTGCGAGATGCCGTTGGTCTTGTTGTTGAACTTTTCGGGCGTCAGGGCATAGAAGTCCTTGAGCACGATGTTCTTGATGATGTCGGAGTGAATCTTGGCCACGCCGTTGACGCTGTGGCTGCAGATCACGGACAGGTTGGCCATGCGAATCTCGCCGTCCCATAGAATGGCGGTCTGGCGCAAACGCTCCTGCCAGCCCTCCTGGGTGGTGTCGAACGACTCGTGCCAACGACGGCTGATCTCATCGATGATCTGATACACGCGGGGGAGGAGCTTGGAGAACGTGCCGATGGGCCACTTCTCCAAGGCCTCGGGCAGGATGGTGTGGTTGGTGTAGCTCACGACCTGCGTCACGATGTTCCAGGCGTCGTCCCACTCGAGCTTCTTCTCGTCGATGAGGATGCGCATGAGCTCGGGGCCGCACATGGCGGGGTGCGTGTCGTTGGTGTGGATGGCCACAAACTGCGGCAGCAGGTCCCAGTTCTCGCCGTGCTCCTTCTCAAAGGTGTCGAGCAGGCTGTAGATGCCGGCCGAGACAAACAGGTACTCCTGCTTCAGGCGCAGCAGACGGCCGTGCTCGCCGGCGTCGTTGGGGTAGAGGATGGCGCTGATGGCCTCGGCCTCGGCGCGCTCGGCGTCGGCCAGGGCATAGTCGCCGCGGTTGAAGGCCTCAAGGTCAAAGTGCTCCTCAACCGGCTCGGCGGCCCAGACGCGCAGCTTGTTGACGGTCTCGCCGGCATAGCCCACAACGGGGATGTCATAGGGAACGGCCAGGATATCCTGCGTGTCCACCGTGCGGTAGAACGTGCGGCCGTTCTCCTCAAAGCCCTCAACATGGCCACCAAACTTGATGGTCACGGCCTTGTCCTGACGGCGGACCTCCCAGGGATAGCCGTGGGTGAGCCATTCGTCGGTGGCCTCGACCTGGCTGCCGTTGACGATTTCCTGCTTAAACAGGCCGTAGCGGTAGCGCATGCCGTTGCCGTAGCCGGCAATGCCCTCGGCTGCCATGGAATCCAGGAAGCATGCGGCCAGACGGCCCAGGCCACCGTTGCCCAGAGCCGGATCGGGCTCCTGGTTCTCGATGACGGACAGGTCGAAGCCCATGTCGTCGAGCGCCTCGGCGACCATGTCGCGCACGCCAAAGTTGAGCAGGTAGTTGTCAAGCAGGCGGCCGATCAAAAACTCGATCGAGAAGTAGTACACGCGCTTCTTGCCCTCGGCGGTGACGCGGGCGTCGCTCTTGGTGGCAACGGTGCGTGCCTTCTCGGCCACGAGCTTGGCCAGGGCGTTAAAGCGGTCCAGATCGCTGGCAGCCTCGACGCTCTTGCCGCTGATGCTCATGACGGCATCGCGATAGAGCTCGGTAAACTCCTGCTTGTTGTCGAAGATCTTATTCATACGTTCCTTTCCCCCGGGGATGTTTCTCCCGGAACGGTTATGACTTGTATCCTACGCCCCCGCGGGGCGGGTAATTACAGCTGTAACGCTTTTGTTACGCATCCTTGGCAGATGGCTTAACAGCAGCTGCCTTGGCCTTGGGAGCAGCCTTTTTAGTGGATGCCTTTTTGGCCGTGCTGGACTTGGCCGAAGCCTTGGCAGCAGACTTGGCAGCCTTCGTCTTAGCCGGAGCCTTCTTAGCAGCCGCGGTCTTGGGCTTTACCGAGGACGTCCGCTTGCGCGTCACCTTCTTGGGCTCTTTAACCACGGGCGGCTTATAGCTGCTGGGACCGCGGCGCTTAAGCACCACGCCTGCCAGGCCGGGCACCTTAATTTCGATGGAGTCCATCTGCCCGTTCCAGGGATAGGGCTCGCTCGAGCAGGTGTAGGGCTCCTCGCCGGCGTAGCCGCTGCCGCCAAACTCGGGACGGTCGGAATCGAAGATGACCTCCCAATCGCCCTCGCGCGGCACGCCCACGCGGAAGCTCTCATAGCTCGCCGGGTCAAAGTTGATCAGGATCACCAGGTCGTCATCGACGTCCTCGCCCTGACGGACAAAGCTCACGATGGACTGCTTGGAGTTGTCCGCGTCGATCCAGGTAAAGCCATCGTCGGTGTAGCCGCGCTCGTACAGGGCGGGCTCGGCGGTATACAGGTGGTTAAGCGCCTTGATAAACGCCTGATGATGACGGTGGGTCTCGTACTCCTCGGTCAAGAACCACTGAATGGACTCGTAGTAGCGCCATTCAATAAACTGGCCGATCTCGTTGCCCATAAAGTTGAGCTTGGCACCGGGGTGCGTCATCTGGTAGAAGGCCAGCGTGCGCAGGCCGGCAAACTGGCGCCACCAGTCGCCCGGCATGCGGCCGATGAGCGAGCACTTGCCATGCACGACTTCGTCGTGGCTCAGCGGGCAGATGAAGTTCTCGGTAAAGGCGTACATGATGGAGAACGTGAGCAGGCCGTGGTTGCCGGGGCGCCACGGAAAATCGGTCTGCATGTAGTGCAGGGTGTCGTTCATCCAGCCCATGTCCCACTTGTAGTGGAAGCCCAGGCCGCCGTCCTGCGGCGGATAGGTCACGAGCGGCCATGCGGTGGATTCCTCGGCCATCATCATCACGTCGGGGTAGTGCGCCTCTACGGCACAGTTGACCTGACGGATAAACGCGCTGGCGTCCAGGTCCTCCTCGGTACCGTACTTGTTGAACTTCTTTTGGCTGGGATCGTCAATGCCAAAGTTGAGGTACAGCATACTGGACACGCCGTCCATGCGAATGCCGTCCACGTGGAAGTTCTCAAGCCAGTACAGCACGTTGGAGACCAGGAAGGAGCGGACCTCGCCGCGGGCGAAGTCAAACTTGTGCGTGCCCCAGTTGGGGTGAATCTCGTGCTCAAACAGCATGTGGCCGTTAAAGGTGGCAAGGCCGTGGGAGTCGGCGCAAAAACCGCCGGGTACCCAGTCCATGATCACGCCGATGCCTGCCTCGTGGCATGCATCGATAAAGTGCATGAGCTGCTGCGGGTTGCCGTAGCGCGACGTTGCGGCGTAATAGCCGGACGTCTGGTAGCCCCAGGAGCCATCGAAGGGATGCTCCATAAGCGGCATGACCTCGATATGCGTATAGCCCATGTCGCGCACGTAGTCCACGAGCTCCACCGACAGGTCGTCGTAGGTATAGAACTCGCCGCGCTGCGCGGGGAAGGGATCCATGGGTCCGGGGTAGTTGCCGTACTCGTCGGGCTCGCCCTGCGGCGCGTCGCCGTGGCGCTTCCACGAGCCAATATGCACCTCGTAGATGTTAAGGGGCTGCGACATGTGGTTATGGCTGGCGCGGCGCTTGAGCCATGCGGCGTCGTTCCAATTGTAGCCATCGAGGGTCCACAGCACGCTCGCGGTACCCGGAGGGCACTCGGCCTTAAAGGCGTACGGATCGGCCTTGTAGAGCTTTTCGCCCTCGTTGGTCTCGATGAGATACTTATAGAGCTGGCCCTGCTCGGCGCCAGGAATAAAACCTTCCCAAATAGCACTCGTATGCATGGGCGCCAGTGGGTTGGCTTCCTCGTCCCAGTCGTTAAATTCACCAATGACATGGACGCTCTTTACGTCGGGAGCCCAAACGCAAAAACGCCAGCCGCGCGTACGGTTCTGCGTGTCGGGGTGCGCGCCCATCTTTTCCCAGCTGCGCTCCCACGTACCGATGCCAAACAGATAGACATCGTCCTTGGTGAGCTCCGGCGCGTGCGGGGCGGCTTTACGGATAGCAGGCTTTTTGGTTGCTGGCTTTAGCTTTGTATCGCTCACGTTTGATCCCATCATGACGCGGCAGCGTGTTGCCTTGGTGACTAGATGCGAAAGGTCCAAGGCTGCACGAATCGAAGGGACGGCGATAGTTCTATGATTCGTTCCACCTCGCGTGCTCGGTGGAACTTTCGGCAGAAACTACGATAACACCTGTGCGTTAGTTTTATGGACGAAAGCGGATTTGCGGGGGCGTTTAATCGGTAAGCGACATGTTTATACCACTGGCAGAATTGACGTGGTAAAACTCTTGACAGTTTTACCAATTTGGGTTTCAAAATTGTTTGGCTGACGTTTGGTAAAACGTTTTTAGCAGGATGTTTACCATTTGATATCGAAAGGTTCGTTTATGTCCCATACCGCCGCTCCCAAGGTTGCTTTTATTTTCGATTGCGACGGCACGCTGGTTAATAGCACCCCCGTTTGGGCCTATGCACAGCCCGAGTTATTGCACCGCCACGGTGTCGACGTGACCGTGGATGACTTTGCCCAATTTGAGCACCTGTCGCTGGAGGACGAGTGCCAGGCCTACCACGACACGTGGGGCATTGGCGCGAATGGCGAGGAGCTGTATCGCGAGCTGGGCGAGATTTTGATTGATGGGTACTCCAAGGTGCCGCCGCGCGAGGGTCTCCTGGCATTTTTGGAGCAGGCGAAGGCGGCGGGCATTGCCATGTGCGTGGCTACGTCCACGCCGGCCGAGCTGGTGCAGTCCGCGCTCGCTGGTGCCGGGCTCGACGCTTACATGGAATTTGTTACCACGACGGGCGAGGCAGGACGCTCCAAACAGTTCCCCGACGTATACGAGCTGGCGCTGCGCCGCCTGGAAGAGCGCCATGGGCACAAGTTTGAGCGCGCATGGGTGTTTGAGGACGCCGTTTTTGGCCTTAAGAGCTCTGGGGTCGCCGGCTTTAAGCGCGTGGGCATCTATGACCCGCACGGCCGCATGAAGCGCGACGAGGTGCGTTCCAACTGCGATATCTTTATCGACAGCTATGAAGAGCTGGACCTTGACCGTGTGCTTTCGTTTGAGGGATAGGCGAGGGCTGTGGCTTGCAAAGTATTAGTGGTCTGCGGCTCGCCCGTGGTGGCAAGCGCGGATCTGTTGCGTAGGCTAGCAGGGGAGTGCGACCACGTTGTCGCCGTGGACCGCGGACTCGACGCGCTGCTGGGCGCGGGATTGGGCTGCGACGTATATGTAGGGGACGCCGATACGGTAAGCGAAGCCGGTCGCGCTCTTGTTGATGCCGCTGAGGACTTTGAAGTTGAGCGCCACGACCCGTACAAGGACTATACCGATCTGGCACTGGCGCTCGATTCCGTCCGTCGCCGCTGGCCAGGTGCCGAAGTAGTTGCGACCTGCGCCACTGGCGGCCGTCCGGACATGGCGCTTTCCGTACTGGGGCTGCTTGCAGGCTACGAGGATGCCCCTATCTGGATCGCCGAGGATAAGGTGGTCGCCCGCTTCCTTCGCGCAGGCGAATCGTGGACCATCGAAGGTGCCGAAGGCAAGACGTTCTCCATCATCGCCATAGCCCCTGGGACGGTGGCAAGCGAATACGGCCTAGAATGGGAGCTAGATCACAGCCCCCTGGGCTTGTTAGCCGACACGGGCATCAGCAACGTCGTCAGGTCAACAGCCACGATCCAAGTCCACACCGGAACCGCCATCGCTTACCTATATCAATAGGCATTTAGAGTCTGACCCAAAAAAGTCCTTGCACGTCGCGCCAACTTCCCCTATAGTATCTCCTCGTCACGGGGGCGTAGCTCAGCTGGGAGAGCGCTTGACTGGCAGTCAAGAGATCAGGGGTTCGATCCCCCTCGTCTCCACCATCGTGAATGCAAAGGCCTTCGGGATTTCGAAGGCCTTTTTTCATGCCAAAACACCACGCGCTACAAACCCCACCTACGCCAACAAAAAGTTGCACAATTAATTTCCCATCTCTGTACATACTTTGTTAGTCAAGCGCAATTACCAGTGCAGCTCGCTGCTCCATTTAGGCTTCAGGAACGTCTCCAATCACCGCCAATACCTCAATAACCTGCATCAATGTGAACAACATCCCAAAACAACCCCCTTAAGCACGTCAAATGAACGATATGTTGTCCAACGCAGCCTAAATCAGTTTCACTAACAGCTTGTGCTAGAATAACTAACGTTACATGGGTTCAACTGTGCTCACGGCTCCAGCAAGTCACAAAGCGCAGGGTCGATCAGCATCCGGCCGTAACGGCGGTGCCAGAAACACCACGAGCTCCAATAAAGAAGTCATGCGGCTCTTTTAATTTGCGTTGATTTATTTATGAGATGCAAATTCTGGTAGTTCGTATGCCAAAACGTAGCAGTCCTGCAGCTGACTGCGTGCGGTCCAGTTTTGTACCCGCTTGACTGGCCCGCACGCAGTAAGCTGGGGACGCGGTCATTTTGCGATACACGTCCGCGTCTCGAGCAACTGCACTTATACATACCGTTCACGGTGGGGCAGAGCCACGTGCTTGTCTAACTGGGCTCAGGGTTTGAATATGGAGCGCCTTCGCGCACAAGCGCCCTGGCGAAGCCATACCCAAACCCCGTGAGCCACACGTAAGACAGAAGGGGGTGGTGCTCGTGTGGTATGTGATCCAGGTCATTAACGGTCGCGAAGACATAATGCGAGAGCGCATCGAGCACATGGTGCCGGCTTGTGCCATGCAAGAGCTTTTTTATCCCCAATTTCAAACCGAGATTAAAGTTCACGGCGAATGGGTCAATACGACCAAATCGCTCTTTCCCGGTTATCTTATCTGCGACACGGCAGATCCCCGTACCGTGCAACAGTATCTGCTGCGCATGGACGACTTTGCCCGAGTGCTTTCCCAGGACGGTCAGTTTGTGCCGCTGGCAAAAGAAGAGGTCCAGCTTATTGGCGGCTTTACGCACAGGGGAGACCGCGTAGTGCCCATGAGCGAGGCCCTAAAAGACGGTGACCAGGTCATAGTGACGGCAGGTCCGCTGTTGGGCCACGAAGGCCTTATCAAAACCATTAACAGACGCAAGAGCACTGCTTATTTGGAGCTCGACCTGTGCGGTCGACGAGTGACTACGCGCGTTGGCCTTGCCGTGCTTTCGGTCGAGCAGCGTGTAATGCGAAACCTTAAAAAGGCGATCGCTTAGCTGCGGGCTGTCGCTATGCAGAACAGGGAGGATCCCCGACCTGGGGACGAAGTGTTGGAAGAGAACGTGTCGGATAAACCTCAATATGCAACGGATGCGCCCGCGGGGGCGGCGTTCATCGCTCGGGCCATGGAACGGCGTGAGGGCGCCGGTCGCTACAAGGCCATGCAATCCATCATGGACTGGGATCGCTCGCGCCTGGCCTACCGTGCCGTTAAGCGCGCGTTCGACATCGTATTCAGCAGTGTCGCGCTCGTCGCTATCGCGATCCCAAGCCTAATTCTCGCCGCGGCCATCCGGTTGGAGAGCGAGGGCAGCCCCTTCTACAGCCAGATCCGCGTGGGACAGACCCGCCCCGACGGCAGCCTGACAACATTCCGCATGTGGAAGTTCCGTTCCATGTACAAGGACGCCGACGAGCGCCTCATCGAGCTAATGGATCAAAACGAGATCGACGGCGCCATGTTCAAGATGAAGGAGGATCCGCGCATCACCAAGATCGGGAAATTCATCCGCAAACATTCCATCGACGAGTTCCCGCAGTTCCTGAATGTGTTCCTGGGCCAGATGTCGGTCGTGGGCCCGCGTCCGCCGTTGCCGAATGAGGTGGCCGAGTACACCGAGTACGACCTACAGCGCCTGGCCGTGAAGCCCGGCATTACCGGATGGTGGCAGGTTGCTGATCGAAACTCAACTGGTTTCGACGGTATGGTCCAGCGAGATCTTGAGTACATTGCGAGGCGTGGCATTCTCACTGACTTAAGGATTATCGCCCTCACCGTTATTGAAGTAATCACGGGAAAGGGTGCGTTTTAGTGCTTAAGTCCTATCATCATTATCCCGAATTAAACCGTGTGCCCGTGATCGATGTCCCGATCACGGGCACCAATATGTCTGAATGCGTCGATTTCATTACCCATAATATCGATAATCTGCATGGCGAGTATATCTGCGTCTCTAACGCCCATACGTCGGTCATGGCCCATGACGATCCCAGCTACTGGTCCTGTCAGGCTGAGTCCGTTATGTCCGTTCCCGATGGGAAGCCCCTATCGGTTGTCGGCCGAAAGACGGTCGCGTCGATGGGGCGCGTGACCGGTCCGGATCTGATGCGCGAGATTTTCAGTATTTCCGCTCAGCACGGATGGAGCCATTACTTCTACGGCAACGAACAGAAAAACCTCGAGGCGCTCAAGGAATCGCTTCAGGAAGAGTATCCAGGCTTGGAAATTGCTGGCATGGAGCCTTCCGTCTTTCGTCCGCTTTCCGATGGCGAGAAACGAGACCTTTCACGACGCATTGCCGATTCTGGCGCCGACTTTGCATGGATTGCACTTGGCGCTCCGCGCCAGGAAGTCCTCATGCATGAGCTTAAAGGCGGCCCTCAGCCACTGATGATCGGCGTAGGGGGAGCCTTCAACGTCCTCGCCGGCGTGGTGCCGGAGGCACCGATTTGGATGCAGAACCTAAGTCTCGAGTGGCTATACCGCCTGATGCAGGAACCGAAGCGACTATTCAAACGATATCTCGTTACTAATACCAAATTTCTCTTTTACCAGTTCACGGGCGCTAAACGCAAGGAAGGCAAGTAGATGAAACCCACCACCGCATTCAAAGACAAGACCCTCATGATCACGGGCGGCACCGGCTCGTTCGGCAACACCGTGCTCAAGCACTTCATGGACACCGACCTGGCCGAGATCCGCATCTTCTCCCGCGACGAGAAGAAGCAGGACGACATGCGCCACCGCCTGCAGGAGAAGTCGCCCGAGCTCGCCTCCAAGGTGCGCTTCTTCATCGGCGACGTCCGCAACGCCCAGAGCGTTCGCGACGCCATGCACGGCGTGGACTACATCTTCCACGCCGCCGCCCTCAAGCAGGTTCCCTCCTGCGAGTTCTTCCCCATGGAGGCCGTGCGCACCAACGTCATCGGCACGGACAACGTCCTGCACGCGGCAATCGACGAGGGCGTCGACCGCGTCGTGTGCCTGTCCACCGACAAGGCCGCCTACCCCATCAACGCCATGGGCAAGTCCAAGGCCATGATGGAGTCCATCATCTACGCCAACGCCCGCAACGGCGCCGGCCGCACCACCATCTGCTGCACCCGCTACGGCAACGTCATGTGCTCGCGCGGCAGCGTCATCCCGCTATTCATCGACCGCATCCGCAAGGGCGAGCCGCTGACGGTCACCGACCCCAACATGACCCGATTCCTGATGAACCTTGACGAGGCCGTCGACCTGGTGCAGTTCGCCTTCGAGCACGCCAACCCGGGCGACCTGTTCATCCAGAAGGCGCCCGCCTCCACCATCGGCGACCTCGCCGAGGCCGTGCAGGAGGTCTTCGGCCGCGTGGGCACCCAGGTGATCGGCACCCGCCACGGCGAGAAGCTCTTCGAGACCCTCATGACCCGCGAGGAGCGCCTGCGCGCCGAGGACATGGGCGGCTACTACCGCGTCGCCTGCGACTCGCGCGACCTGAACTACGACAAGTTCGTCGTCGACGGCGAGGTCGAGACCCAGGCCGACGAGTCCTACACCTCCCACAACACCGAGAGGCTCGACGTGGAGGGCACCATCGCCAAGATCAAGACCGCCGAGTACGTGCAGCTGGCCCTGGAGGGCCGCGAGCACGAGGCGGAGCAGTAGGGTGCGCGTCCTCGTCACCGGAGCCAGGGGTTTCGTCGGGAAGAACCTCTGCTGCGCGCTGAAGAACATCCGCGACGGCAAGGACCGCCGCGAGAGATACGCGGGCCTGCTCCCGCTCGAGGTCATGGAGTACGACGTCGACTCGACGCCCGGGGAGCTGGACGGCTACTGCTCCCGAGCGGACTTCGTATTCAACCTGGCCGGAGTCAACCGCCCCGAGGACCAGTCCGAGTTCATGGAGGGCAACTTCGGGTTCGCCTCCACGCTGCTCGACATGCTCGAGCGCCACGGCAACACGTGCCCCGTCATGCTCTCCAGCTCCGCGCAGGCGAGCCTTTCGGGTCGCTTCGAGGGATCGGTCTACGGCGAGTCCAAGCTGGCGGGGGAGGGCCTGTTCCGCGAGTATTCCGAGAGGACCGGCGCGCCGGTGCTCATCTACCGCTTCCCGAACCTCTACGGCAAGTGGTGCCGCCCGCGCTACAACTCCGCCGTGGCCACCTTCTGCGACGCCATCGCCAACGGCCGACCCTACACCGTGAACGACCCCAATGTCGAGCTCGAGCTCCTCTACATTGACGACCTGGTAGACGAGATGCTGGGGGCGTTGCTGGGCCAGGAGCACCGCTGCGGATACGAGGGGCTCGAGCGCGTCGAGGGCGACGGGTTCTGCTACGTCCCCGGGACCGACGTGAGGACCCTGGGCGAGATCGTGTACCTGCTCGGCTGCTTCCGCGACAGCCGCGAGACGCTGTCGGTTCCCGACCTCGCGGAGGGCTCCTTCTCCAAGAAGCTCTGGAGCACGTTCCTTTCCTACTACGAGCCGGGGCGCTTCGCCTACGGCCTCAAGCCCAACGTGGACGCGCGCGGCTCGTTCACGGAGTTCCTGCGCACGCCGGAGCGCGGCCAGGTGTCGATTAACGTGTCCAAGCCCGGCATCACCAAGGGCAACCACTGGCACATGAGCAAGTGGGAGAGGTTCCTGGTGGTCTCCGGCACCGCCTCCATCAAGCTGAGGAAGGTGGGGGAGGACGCCGGGGGCAACCCGTTCCCCGTCGACGAGTACGTCGTCTCGGGTTCGGACATGCACGCCGTGGAGATGATCCCCGGCTACACGCACTCCATCACCAACCTGTCCGACACCGAGGACCTCGTGACGGTCATGTGGGCCAACGAGCCCTTCGACCCCGAGGACCCCGACACTTACTACGAGGAGGTCTAGCCGCATGGGCAAGGACTATTCCGACATCGCATTCAAGGACGACGGCCGCCTGAAGCTGCTGATCATCGTGGGCACCCGCCCCGAGGTCATCCGCCTGTCCGAGGTCATCAAGAAGTGCCGACGCCACTTCGACTGCCTGCTGGCGCACACCGGGCAGAACTACGACTACACGCTCAACGGCATCTTCTTCCGCGACCTGGAGCTTGACGACCCCAACGTCTACCTGGACGCCGTGGGCGCCGACCTGGGCGAGACCGTCGGCAACATCATCGCCGCGAGCTACAAGCTCATGGTCCAGGTGAAGCCCGACGCGCTCCTTATCCTGGGCGACACCAACAGCTGCCTGTCCGCCATCGCGGCCAAGCGCCTGCACATCCCCATCTTTCACATGGAGGCGGGCAACCGCTGCAAGGACGAGTGCCTGCCCGAGGAGACCAACCGCCGCATCGTCGACGTGATCTCCGACGTTAACCTGGCCTACTCCGAGCACGCCCGCCGCTACCTCAAGGACACCGGCTGCGCCCCGGAGCGCACCTACGTCACCGGGTCGCCCATGGCGGAGGTCCTGCGCGCCAACCTGGACAAGATCGAGGCTTCGGATGTCCTTGCCGCGCTCGGCCTGGAGCCCAAGCGCTACATGCTGCTCTCCGCCCACCGCGAGGAGAACATCGACACCGAGGCGAACTTCACGAGCCTGTTCACGGCGATAAACGCTCTGGCCGAGAAGTACGACATGCCGATCCTGTACTCCTGCCACCCCCGCTCGCGCAAACGCCTGGAGGCCACCGGCTTCCAGCTGGACCCGCGCGTGCGCATGCACGAGCCCATGGGCTTCCACGACTACAACTGCCTGCAGATGAACGCCTTCGCCGTTGTGTCCGACTCCGGCACCCTGCCAGAGGAGTCGAGCTTCTTCGCGAGCGTCGGCCGCCCGTTCCCGGCGGTGTGCATCCGCACCTCGACCGAGCGCCCCGAGGCGCTGGACAAGGCCTGCTTCACGCTGGCCGGCATCTCCGAGAAGGGTCTGCTGCAGGCCGTCCATACGGCCGTCGAGCTCGACGCGGAGGGGTCGTTGCCCGAGGCGCCCGTGCCCGACTACGCCGACGAGACCGTGTCCACCAAGGTGGTCAAGATCATCCAGAGCTACACCGGCGTCGTGGACAAGATGGTGTGGAGAAAGGCTTAATAATGGATCTCGCCTATAGGATCCTCGACGGAGTCTCCCGTGCTTATAACAAGCTACTTCTTATGCCCTCGCTACGAAGCTCCTTTGCTTCATGCGGCGAGAACGTGACACTCGGCCGCCGCAGCGAGATCTCCGGAGCGGGAAATATCTACATGGGTCACGATGTGTACCTGGGTCCCGGAACAACGCTGCTCACGTCCCGAGCGAAAATTCGCATCGGCAACTATGTCATGAGCGGACCTAACTTAACCGTGGTTACAGGTGACCACCGCACGGATATTCTCGATCGTCCCATGATGAAACTTACAGATGAGGAGAAGACTCCCGATAACGACAAAGATGTCGTTATCGGTAACGACGTGTGGATGGGCTGTGGCGTAACGATCCTCAAGGGTGTCCATATCTCTAATCACTGCGTAATTGCCGCTGGCGCCGTCGTGACCAAAGATGTGGAGCCTGAGTATTCAATTTGGGGGGGGGTTCCCGCTCGCTGCCTAGGTTCGCGGCTTAAGGATGACGATGGTTTCAGTTGAAAATAAAGTGAACGCGAAAGTTCTGATGGTCGGCCCCGACCTTTCTCTGCATGGCGGGATTGTCTCCGTCGTACGGGGCTATCTTGATGGAGGTCTCCCTGAGGCATGCAACGCCTTCGAGTACCTGGGGACGGGGGTCGGTTCCTCAAAATTCGGTAAGTCTCTCGCATTTACGCGGGCGCTAGCTCGCTATGTGAGGGTTATGTCTTCCTATGACATCATTCACCTACACATTAGTGCCCGTGGGTCCTACAAACGTAAGTCAATTATGGCCCGTATGGCACATAAAGCAGGCAAGTACGTAATACTGCACGATCACGACGGGGAGTTTAAGAAGGCTTTTGAAGAGGGTGGAGACGCCTACCGTCGTGACGTAAGGGAGACCTTTAGCATCGCCGACCGAGTAGTGGTTTTGTCGGAAGAGTGGCGTGACTACTTTGCAGAAAACGTTTGTGACTCTGAAAAGATTGACGTTGTCCATAACGGTGTTAAAGTGCCGGCGCAGCCGTGCTCACCTTGTTCGCGTCAAGACGTCCTGTTTTTAGGACGTCTTGACGCGAACAAGAGCCCGGATGTTCTCTTGCGCGCGTCAAGAGAAGTCCTGTCGCGTTTCTCGGAGACTAAAATTGTCTTTGGCGGAGACGGTGAAATCGAGAAGAACAAAGCGCTCGCTGAGGAGCTAGGCATTGCTGACCGCTGCGAGTTTTGCGGCTGGGTCACCGGTGGCGAACGCGAAGCCCTGTTCGAGCGGGCCGCGGTGTACTGCCTTCCCTCTAAGAATGAAGGTATGCCCATGAGCGTTCTCGAGGCAATGTCTCACGGTATACCCACCATAGCCACAGCCGTCGGCGGAGTACCACGGCTCATTGAAAGCGGCACTAATGGATTCCTTATCAAAGTCGACGATGTCAATAACCTCGCTCATTTGATTGATAAGTTGTTGTTCGATTCTGAACTTCGTAAAGAAATAGGCGATGCTGGAAGAAAAGTTGTTGCCGATCGATTCAATTCCAAACATTCAATTGAACAAATACTAAATCTGTACAAAGAAACAGATTCATGCATTCAATATGGCAGCAGGGATGATGAATGACCTCGATTGAAAAGGCCAAGAAGCCACAAAATTACGGAAATTTATATCAATACCTATTATGGCTTAGTATTTTTCTGTTGGTGTTTGAAGATCCAATCCAGCAGTGCTTTCCGATATTTGGATATTATGACGAAGTTTTTGCACTGTTTGGGGGATTGTATTATTTATTTTCTCGACGCAGCAAAGTGTTTTTAGGAATATGGTGGCTCATTGTTCTATATGTAACTGCTGGTTTGATGAGTTCATGTCTATATTCAACCCAGCCAATACTAGCATGCATAGGAGATATATTCCTAAATTTAAAATTCTATCTGGCCATGGCATTTGGGCTTGCAGCAAGTAACGACTTTGTTTCCGTTCATCGAGAAAAGATGATCCTCATTGTTCGTATTTTGACATACTGCCTGACGGGATTATTGCTTCTAAATTTAGTTTTTAACTGGTTTCCTGGTCAAGAGTTCAGATTTGGTATAGCGATACCAAAATTGTTTTTTTCTCATTCTGAATACCTTGCCGGAGCGCAAATTATTCTTCTCGCAATCGGATTATATTTGACGAGAAACCTTGGCGTAGGAACTTACGCATGGGTTTTTTTGCTGCATTAAATGTATTTTGCACATTTCGATATAAAGCAATGGCAGCTGCCATCTTTGCCATTGCTCTGTTTTATGTTGTGCTAGTCCGGCGTAAATCTATTTCAAAATGGAATTTGATTTGCTTATGCATCATTGCTGTATTCATTGCTTGGGGTCAAATAGTTGAGTATTACTTCGCTGGAAATGAAACTGCACGTGACTTGCTCGGGACCACATCCTTGCAGATAGCTTTTGATTATTTTCCGCTTGGCACTGGTTTTGGGTCGTTTGCATCTTACATGTCTAAAGTTTATTACTCTCAAGTGTATTTTTCTTACCATCTATCATCTGTTTACGGTCTTATGAATATTCCTGATGGCGGCTCCTTTATTTCGGATGTGTACTGGCCTATGGTTCTTGGGCAAACCGGGTTTTTAGGACTCCTTTGCATTCTTTCAATTTATATAAAGCTTTTTAAAATGATTCAGAGTGGATCCAGTAAGGACCCTAATAGGTACATTTGCTTACTTCTTCTATTTCTATATTTGTTGATACAGTCGACAGCTTCAGCAGCTTTTGTTGGCCCCCTTTCAGTTCCAATTGGCTTTTTACTAGGGGCGTTAGCTTTTGATAGAAGATTTAAAGTCGGTTCAATTAAATAATTGTCTCCTTGAACGGGGATAAACAATCACTACTGATAACTAGGAATTCTTTCGAGGTCACAGAACGTTATGAAGATTGATTTTGTAATTCCATGGGTTGATTGCACGGACCCAAATTGGCTTTTTGATCGATATAAATATAGCAATGAGTCAAGCGAGATAATCACCCCCAATCAGGATAAACGTTATAGAGATTGGGGTTTGCTACGTTATTTTTTTCGAAGTGTTTCTTCCAACGCGCCATGGGTTGGCACTATTCATTTTCTGACATATGGTCATTTACCCGAATGGCTTGATTGTTCAAATCCAAAAATCAATGTTGTAAAGCATAGTGATTTTATCCCCAATGAGAATCTCCCAACTTTCAATTCCAATGTTATCGAATTGAATGCCTACAAAATTGAGGGGCTTTCTGAGCACTTTGTTCTATTCAATGATGATTTGTTGATTCTTGATAAGACCACAGAAGACGATTTCTTTCATAAAGGACTACCAAGAATTACAGCAGTTCTAAATGCAGCAAGTCTTGCACGAGGTGACAATTTCTACGTCCCCTTTAACTGCGCTAGCGTTTTAAGCTCACATTTTAAACCACTTGCGTGTGTAAGCAGACATCCACTAAAGTGGTTCAGCCCAGGCTATGGCATCATGTGCTTGAGAACGCTCGTTTTATTGATATATCCTACATTCAAAGGTTTTTATGAACCCCATCTCTGCAATTCATTTTTAAAGTCTACCTTCGAAGAAATTTGGGAGGTAGAAAGGCAAGAGCTTGAGGCGACTTCTTCTCATCGTTTTAGAGAGGCAACCGACGTATCTAACTGGCTCATGAAAGATTGGCAGTGCGCAAAAGGAGATTTTTATCCACGTCCAGTTTCTTTCGGACGGTCCTTTTCATTTGGTGCTAATTTCGATTCAACCCTGGAAGAGGCTGAATCGTATCTTCGCGGGCGCAAGGGAAAGGTCGTCTGCCTCAATGACGGCGACCTCACGCCGGAGCAGTACGAGACTGCACGGACGAGGATTCTCGCCTGCCTTGACGAACTTTTCCCCGACAAATGTGAATTCGAGCTTTAGGGGCAAACGATGCACGTAATCAAAGAGGCTGCCAAGACCCTTGTCGCAAAGCTTGGCTTCCAAACGAATAGGCGTATCGTCGTCTTCGAGTCCGACGATTGGGGTGCCGTGAGGGTCCCGGATTCTGATTCACTTGCGGCATTTGAGAATCGCTTCCCCTCTTTCAGGCTCGATCACTACCAATCTTTTGACGGCTTGGAGAAGAAGGCCGACGTAAGCGCCCTCTCTTCATTGCTGCGCGAGAATGCGGTGCGATTTCGGGCTTCCGCGCCAGTGTTCACACTGAACTTTGCAACCGCCAACCCAGATTTCAATCGATGCGTTCCTGGCAACGTTGATGTAGCGCACTTTGGATTCGAGCCCATCGATAAAACCTACCGAATCTATGACGGAGACGAGGGGGTACTTGATTTCGTTCGGCTGGGCTGCGGTGAAACAGCACTGCATCCTCAGCTCCACGGACGAGAGCATCTCAACGCTACGGCATGGCTCGCCGATGCGGCCACCGACCCTGTTGTGGAATATGCCCGCGGCTTGAGAATGGTGGGGCTGGACGACGCCCTCTACAATGGGATTGACGCACTCAACATCGGAAACACTCTGATCGACGTGAGCGGATACCTTGAAGACGCGGTCGCGATTTTCAAACGCCTTTTTGGCTTCACTCCTAGGAGCTTCATCCCGCCATGCTACGTTGCCAATAAGGAATGTGAGCGCATCGCCGCTGGGCTGGGCATCGAGACGATCCAATCGTCGCCGAAGAGGAATGTCCCGAAAGGGAACGACTCGTATTTGAGGAAGATTAACGTTTTCGGACACTCCAACGTGCCTGGGCAGTGCCGCTTAATCCGCAATGTGCAGTTCGAGCCCTCGCGTTCTATGTTTCAAGGCAAGAGCGTCGACGAGTGCATCGACGCTGCTTTCGCCGAAATCGAGACGGCTTTCAGGCGTAGGCAGCCGGCGGTGGTGTGCACCCATCGCGTCAACTACACTTCACGCGTGGATGAGAGACATCGTGCATTCTCGCTCGAGGCCCTCGACGGGCTTCTGCAGGAGTTGGCGAGGCGGTACCCGGACTGCGAGTTCATGACGTCCGACGAATTGGGACGGGCGATTCTTTCTGGAGGTGTTATAGATCGATGACTTGTGAAAGACACATCGACTTCCCCAAGGGTTGGCGTATTCTGGTCGTAGGCGGCGACCACCACAACACCCTGGCGAGCCTGAGGAGCCTCGGAAGAGACGGGGTCCCGTTCGACTTGCTTCTTCATTCGGGTATGAAAAGCGCCGACAGTCTCATAGTACCGTCCTCTAAGTATTGTCCCAAGAACTTCGAGCTTGTCGATAACAACGTAGAGGCCATCTCCGAAGGTTATCGGTCCTGGCTTACGGACAAAGATCCAAGATTGTGCATCGTTCTCGCCAGCTCGGACCTTTCCGCCTACGTCGCCGACCGCGAGCTTGCCCCGAAAGGCATCGTCACGTATTCGTTTTCAGGCGAGCCCGGCAGGGTTGCGGGATTGATGGACAAGTACGAGCAGTATGTTTGGGCGCAAGCGCACGGCGTGCCCATGGCGCGTTCGGTCATCGTAACGAGTCGTGATCACGCGGCGGCCGGGCTCACCTTTCCCCTCATATTGAAGCCGCTCGTGAGCGCGTTCGGCGAGAAGACCGACATCGCGATTGTGGACTCCCCGGATTCCTACGCCGCTGCCATCGCCCGCCTATTCGCGGACGGCTACGAGCGACTCTTGGTCCAGGAGGTCGTGGATTTCGACTACGAGGCCGTGGCCTCGGGGTGCATCTTCCTTTCGAATGGAAAGGAATCGCATATTACGCTGCGAAAAGAGCTCACGTTCCCAAGGAAGGCCGGCAACGTCGCCATCGGGCGTTCCGAGGCGGCTCCCGAGATGGAAAAGCTCCTCGAAAAAGTAATCGGCGAGCTCTCGAGCGAGGGCTTCAGGGGCATGTTCGACATCGAGGTCTTCGCCACCAGGGATGGGGCGGTCCTAAACGAGATTAACTTCAGGCAGAGTGGAAACATGTTCGCCTGTCTCGACGGCGGTATGTCGCTGCCGCTTCTTTGGACCCTCGACGCGGCGGGGGAGGTTATTTGCCCTCCCGAGCCATTCGGTGGACGGTTGAGGATTGTCGCCGAGCCACAGCTCGTCTCGGGAGTTACCCACGGGCAGATAGGCGTCGGCGCAGCGATTGCTGCCATGGCGGGGGCAGATAGCTTCGCCTTGCGCGCGAAAGACGACAAGGCGCCGTCTCGGAGGTTTTTCCTCGGCGGCTTCGCGGCCAAGCTCTCCAAGGCGCTACGCAAGAAGGGACGTTGATGGGCGGTAGGTTGAAATTGCTGCTGGATCGGCTCAACGGCAACGAGTTTTGGCTGAAACTCGCCAAGAACGTCTCCACGATTGTGGTGGGGCAGGGGGGCGCCTCTGCGCTTAACATGGTTACGACGTTCTTGTCCGCCGGGTTCCTTGGGGCCGCAGGCTACGGGTCGTTGATGATCGGCCAGACGTTCATGCAGGCCGTAGACGCGTTCCTCAACTTCCAGTCTTGGCAGGGAGTGATTCGTTATGGGTCGATTTGCCAGGAGCGAAGGGACGACGCCGGACTCGCCGCGACTATAAAGGCTGGTTTCTTCGTAGACATCGCCTCCGCCCTCATGGGTTGCGCGGTCGCTTTCGCGATTGTTCCGCTCGTCTCGAGCTTGCTCGGATGGGATGACGTCTCCACGCTCGCCGCGACGATATTCTGCTTCGAGATTGCTGTGCATGTCGAGGGCACGCCGACCGGAGTGCTGAGGCTTTTTGATAAGTTCAAATATGTCGCCATCCATGCGGTCGCCGTGTCGGCGCTGAAGCTCGTCCTCGTCGCGGCAGTGTTCTACGCTGTTGGCCCGAACGTCGCTGCAATTGCGTTTGCCTACTGCGCGGCGGACGTCCTAAAGAGCGTGTCGTTGTTCGCTATCGCACTCTTCGTTGTCGGTAAGCGCGTCGGTCTGAAGGGCGTGGCTGCTGCCAGGAGGCGCGACCTCCCTAGGGGCTTCTTCTCTTTCACGATGTGGTCGAACCTGGCCGCGACCGCCGACGCGCCAATCCAGTACTTCGACGTATTCTTCCTATCCATGCTTTCCAGCGAGGTCGTTGGTGTGTTCAAGTTCTTCAAGCAGCTGCTCTCGGCTTTCACCTTACTCTCGACGCCGGTGCAGCAGGCGATTATGCCTCAACTCGCGGAGCTGATGGCCAAGGGGCAGGACGACCAAGCTTTTGCCGTTGTGAAAAAAATCGAGCGCATGGTCTTCAAGGTCGTCGCACCATGCGCGGCCTTGGCAATCATCGCGGTTCCGCCCGCTCTCTCGTTTTTCATGGATCCAGTCTACGGGGGCTACTGGCACTTGTTCGCCACCCTTGCAGCGCTGACTGTCGTTAGCATCACCTTCTCGGCGCTACACCCATGCTTTACAGCCTACGGGCTGTCGAAACAGTCTGCGGGGATAACACTTCTGGCCAACGTAATCTACCTCATCGCCTGCTACCTTCTTCTGGGTGTTATCGACATTATGGCGATTCCGCTGGCCATGGGCGTCCAGTATGCATTGACGATCGGCCTTAAATCCTTGTTTATCAAGAAGGTCGTTCTTGCCTAGGCCTGTGGCCCGTTGATGAAAGACGTAATTCTCCTTGAAGGCTCGGCGCAGCTCATATGCGCCGAGCCTTTTCTAATGGCTTTCGAGCACCCACTTCTGTGCCGTGGTGCCGTTTGACCGGTACAGCTGGACGTTGGTCCCGGGGGCGGACTTGCCGCCCGCGGCGTCGAGCACGCACGAGGGGTTCTTCGCCGAGGCGATCGTCACGGTCCCGTCCGCGTTGTCGGCGATTGCCCAGCGCTGGGCGCCCGTCCCGTTGCGCGTGAATTGCTGGACGTTGCCGCCGGGCCGGGCCGAGCCGCCTTGGACGTCGAGCGCCAGCCCCGATTTCGCGTTGGTTATCTCGTAAGCACCGGCATGCGCGTCGTATCGGAAGCGGAGTACCTGGGCCGAGGTTCCGTTTGCCGTCCAGAGCTGCACGTTTGCGCCGGGGTCGAGCGAGCCCGACGCTACATCGAGCGAGGCATCGCCGGACAAGGCGCTTTTAACGGTGAAGTAGCCGTCGAATTCGGTTGGTTTCGGGTCGGGTTTTGCCTCAGGATAGTTAGCCTCGAAGTTGAACTTCGACAACCACCGGTAGCTCGAGACATTTGTAACGTTAGATATGGCCGTGAGTGCGACTCTGCCGTTGGCTGTGCGCCATTCCCGTTGGTTCATCGCGTACGCCACGAGCGCGTTTTGTATCCCCGAGATGCTAGGTGGGAAGCTGCCGTTGTCGGCATTGATGGAAAACAGGTCTCCTTTGCATCCAAGTGTTGCTGGATGCGCTCGGCGTAGGTGGAAGCCCACTCGTCGGCCTTGCGGTTTTGGATGAAGTAATTGTCTTTGAGGCTCGTTGAGCGGGTAGCGTAATCGTCGGTGGAGTAGATTTTTCGTGTCCCGGATGCGCAATTGCCATGAGCTCGTCAGTGAGGCAGAAGTACAGATGACACTGATCTAAATCACCGTAGAAGTTATCAGACGTATCATCCCAGGTACAGTCGACCTGATACCATTCGTCATCGAACTTAACTGCATTCCACGTATGCCCATCATAGGTATCGCGGGTTTCGGCGTTTTCTATACCTGCGGTGGAAAGTAGTTTCGCATACGCTGATTCATAGGCCTGACACGTCCCAAGCCCCCTCGTAAGAGCGCTTTCCGCCGAGGACCACTTGAGCGAATCGTCGTATTCAAGTTGATCGAGAAGCCAGTCATGAAGGTAGAGGGCTATTTCGTATTCAGTACCATCTGTCTCTAGCTTGGCTTGTGACACTGCTTTATTGACAATGCTCGCAACGCTGGGATATGCATCATCTGCAACCTGGATATACGTGTTGGTGCGCAAGTAGTAAACGCCCGACGCCTTGTCCATGAGGTAAAAGCGGAAGTTATATGATCCGGTAGCCGTCGTTGTGAACGTAAAGTCGTGGCTAGCGCACGCGTCGGTGTACTTTGTCCACTCTCCGCGGCTTGGGTCGGCGACCGACTCGTAGACGTACTCATTGGGGTTGGAGTACGAGGGCGCATCCATGCGGAAAAGATAACTGCCACTGCCGCCTGTTGCGCTCACGTGGAAGGTCGTTAGCTGTCCAAGTACTGGATCGTTCCATTCGACGGTGAGGGTGACACTGCCGCTATTGGCGCTATCGCTGTGCTGATATCCACTTACTGCGGCCTTTATGGCTTGTTCCGAATTAGGAGACATGTCGGAAGCTAGGGAAACCTGAGGTTCCGCCTGATGTGAAATTGGATTCGTGAGATCGGAATCATTTTTGATGGACTCATTGCCGATCTCTCTTGTATCGATGTCGCCTGTCATGCTACCGCTCGAATTGTCCGCTGCGCCAGTCTCAGACTGCTCCAAGGTGTTTTCTTGAAGCCGTTCTTCTTCCGCTAAAACCCTTACAGGTATTGCTGCGCTAAGCATGGATACGCAAAGAACTGCGCAGAGCGATCGGTAAAAGACTCGTTTCATAGCGGTGCCTCTCGACAAGGTGGGTGCCAAGGCCCGGAGGCGGCGCCAGGCCAACACTCCGTGTATATGTAAGTGGGGTTATTTTACGGTAACGTCAGTCAACAACTGCGAACTTTTTGGATAAAGTTGGGGAGGGGAGAGGGGTGCTTGGGACAGTTTGGCACAGATTGATTTTTCATAATCATGTCTATAAATTTTGATAAACAGTGATATGGACTCATTGTTATAGCTAGGAGCTAAACATGGAGGCACCCGCCGTTCTCTATCATTATGCAAGCCTAGATACGCTGGCCTTGATTCTGCATAATCGGACTATCAGGTTCAGCCGGTTAGATAAGGTTGATGACCCACAAGAACAGCGTTCAGCAGACTCTCAAAATCTTGGAAAAATGAAGCTCGTCAGTTGTTGGACCTCTTCTGATGAGGAGAGCATCCCCATGTGGCGCGAGTATGCTGGAGCTGAATGTGGAGTAAGAATCCAAATGAAGAGTCATCCGTTTAAGCGGTACTCTGTGTCTACCGAAAGCCTAAGTAAGCTATCTAGTGACGCAGTTTTGAATACTCCTAGTGGCAAGTTTGATGGACTTCAATTGCCGCTCGAAGACTTTTGGGATAAAAAATATCATTTTAAAGAAATGGCCCGAAGCGTTGAGATGCTTCATGAAGTCCAGTATACGAACGATAAGTCGCTTCTATTTCCAGAAGTGATACGAAGTTGCGGGAACGGTTGGATCGAGGCTGATTTAAGTGCGCTTGGGATCCACAAGGCTACCGCCTGGTCATACCAGAAAGAATGGCGCTATGTTTTGACGGGAGTTCCTGTGGGCATCGCCTCCATTATCAAGGGTGACGCTGAAGCAGTTAAGAAAGCTGCTGAAGTCATACTTGATAGATGCGATCCCGGAATTCCTTCCTTTTACGATTTGGCTATCTCAGACGAAGCATTTTCCTCGATGAAGATCGTCGCCTCCCCAAAGATGACTCCAGGCAACCGAGTGATTTTGGACGCGTTGGTGCAGAAATACGCACCCGGTATTGAGGTTGCAAAGAGCACGATTGAGCTTTCTTAAATAGACGGTAACGTGAAGCCGGAAGTCACCATGTGTTGCCCCTGCGACTTCATAGTGGGGAAGATGATGCTCTTCTATTCCAAAGTTCAAAAGGTCAGATCGTACCCTCAGATTGCTCTAGAAGTACTTAGTAATAGTGATTATCGGCAATATGGGAGGGGCCTATGAGCAGCTGCTGATGCATCCCATCGTATTAAAACCAATTTGTTACTTCTTGGGGTACAAAAATGAGCAGGCTACATGAGGAAAAATGGCAAACTAGATGAATGCGAAAAGGCTAAGATGGAATCAGCATTTAATTTCGTCTGTGGAAGAGTTCGCTTGCTAAAACAAATTATTCATATAGTTACATGGTCGCTCGTAAAAAAGTCTTTTAAATGGTCGTTTGCAATCATTGGTGCAATTTCGACGATTATGGGAGTTGCGGGCGTGTCTCTCATCGACCTGCTTCCGAAAGATTCGGGATGCCCGTTTAGGCTCTTTGTGCTCGTCATCCTATTTGTCTTACTGGCCTTCTTCGCAGCGATTGTCACATACCATCACAATAAAGACGGAGTCCATTTGGTTATTAACGGAATGGACGTAGACATTGTGGTCGACGACCTTTTTTGTACTGAGGGCGTTAAGGTCATTCCGTTCAATGAATATTTCGACATTAAGGTTGACGACAGGGTAATTTCAAAAAATTCCCTTAACGGCATTTTTATTGAGAAGTATGCCGACCGGAACGCTCTCAAGCAGGCTGTCGAAGAAAGGCAACCGAGTTTGCTGAAACCCTATAAGGCTGGGGATGGCCGAATTTGCTATCCTCTCGGCACTATTAAGGATTGCGACGGATTCGCCATGCTCGCCTTCACCCATATGGATGAAGTGAATCGTGCTTATCTTCGTCGTGGTCAGTATGAGGAATGCTTGCTCAATATGTGGGACGAGCTCGATCGGATGTATGCAGGCAGGCGAATCGTACTTCCGTTGTTGGGGTCTGGAATAACAAGGTTCGAAAACGGAAAACCCTCAGAGGATGATCTTCTTCGTTGCATGCTTTGCACCCTGAGGGCTTCGAAGCATCATTTTAAGGAAGGCGTTGTTGTCGTGTTAACGAAGAAGACCGCTGCACGCATGAGGTTATTCGAGGTTAACGGTTATGCAGAGGCCTGGAACAATAGGATTGGAGAGAAAGATGGTTTATAGGACAAGAACCTACATCGCCGCAGACTGGGACGGTGATCGAGATGTGGTCGAGCAGCTGCATAAATGGAACGACAGTAATTATTGGGGGCTTTCGTTCCCGGACGCTCACGACCTACAGCAGTCGCGCGACTCCAGTTTGCCATGCAGCATAAAGAGCTCTCTGAAAAAGAGAATGGACGGATCCAAACGATTTGTACTTATCGTTGGGGATGCGACCGACACAGTAACTAAAGGAAGCTGCCAGTACTGTGGGAGCTATGATTCGGGAACTTCGAGCTGCGATCGCTTGCATAGCATCGACTATCGTAGCTACATTAAGTACGAATGCGATAAAGCCGTTGAGGCCGGCATTGACATTGTTGTTCTGTACAACTCCGCGCGCGTCACTAGGTCGAAATGCCCTTTAAAAGTTAGATTCGAAGGAAATCATGTTCCTATGAAATGCTGGAAAGATGGTGTACTCAAATGGGATTACGACGCTGTCAAAAAAGCACTCCAGTAAAGACTTTCCACGTGCAGTGCTGAATGATGGGGCAAGAGGCCTTACCGGAAAGTCTGTTTAAATCCATCCAAATTGTCATGAAACACGCGAAAAAAGGGCGTGCTCTTGGTGGCCTACGCGATTATGTTAGGCATAATCTCCTTTCACCGACTGACAAAACGATTTACGCCTAATTATTGGCGCTGCTCAGGGACATTTTCTTTGTTTACGGCTTGATCTCGCTAAACTAATAGCTGCTGCTACCAGGGCATTTTCTGGTGCACATTCTATTGGCTCCTGCGAAGATCGGAGCGGGTATGTTTGCTGCCGAGTCCTACAGCAGCCGTCATTACATTGCGTTTGTTGCCGTGGCCTGCCTATGCGTTTTGCTAGGCGGGCCTTCTTATGCCGCGGGCGCGGAGAGCCTCATCATCGCGGGCGCGACGTACTACGAGCCGGGCGTGTCGGGCCCCGGCTGGGCCTGGACCGATGCCGACCAACTGGAGCTTAACGGCTACGCGGGCGAGGCCATCGGCGCCGAGGGCGACCTGGTGCTGACGCTTGCCGGGCAAAACTCCGTGACGGAGTCGCATGCGCCCGATGCGGACATCACGCTGTGCGGCATGGAGGTGTGGGGCAACCTGACGCTTCGCGGAACCGGGACCCTGACGGCGACGGGCTCGCAGTGCGGGATCCACGTTTCGCAGGCGCTCGTGGTGGACGGATGCACCGTCGATGCCCGGGCGGACGGGGCCGATATTACGGACGAGGCGGTTGCCGGCGCGATCGCAGGCGACATGGCCGTGCGCGGCGGCGGGCGCGTCGTTGCCGCGGGCGCCGGGTCCGGAGTGGGCGTGCGCGCCTACGGCGTGTATCTGCAGGACGATGGCATTGGGGATGGCGCGGCCGGCAGTCGGCTTTCCGTCGATGCCTCGTGGCTGGATGCGACCGGTGCCGATGGCGGGGTTGCTTGCACGGGTGGGTCGCTTGTGTCTGCGCGGTTTGTGGCGCCTGCTGGTGGGGTCTTTGGTGCTAGTGGCGTGGTGGATGCCGGCGATGCGTTGGCACCGCATGTGGTGGTTGAGCCCGATGTCGCCACACCTCCGGCGGGGGAGACCGAAGGGGTCGATGTGCCTGGCGGTGGGGCGGACAAGTCTCCCGCCGATACTAGCCCTGCTGCCGCAGAGCCCACCACAGGGCCCACGGCAAATCCCTCGCTGAAACCCGCGGCCGCGACAACCAAGTCAACAACGACAGTAACCAAGACCACAGTGTCCACGCCGTCCAAGTCCAAGTCCGCCACCGCGACCACTGTGGTACTCCCCAAGACCGGCGACAACTGCTGGATTACAGCATCAATGACGCTTTTCCTTCTTGGCATAACGCTCCTAGGCGTCGCGAATCACTGCTATAACGTCTAATAAGTATTTTGCTGACAACGATTTGAATCTGAGCTTCGGCTGACTCTTAAAGCCAGCGCAAACGGTTAGCATCTGCTAAACCATTTTTGCTCTCGGTCTTTTGAGAAAGTACGCACGACGAATTCATGTCCGCGCGTTATGAAAAAATTTGTCGTGTAGATTAGAAGAGAAATCATCGAGGCCCAACTCGACATATCTTTAAATTGGGTACATAATCAGCCCGTTTAAGGTCTATAGGATAAGTTTTGCCAACTGAGGGGAGAGTGAAAATGGAAGCGCTGAACGTTGCGAATTACATCATTGATAACTGGAGTGACAAGTTCGAGATTACGAATCTCAAGCTGAATAAGCTCGTCTATTATTCGCAAGTCGAATCGTTGCGCAAATACAATCGTCCGCTTTTCGATGACATCGTTGAGGCTTGGCAGTACGGTCCAGTTGAACCTGTGGTCTATCATACGTTCTCCTCGTATGGCCGAAACTGCATCACCAACTCGAGTGACTTAGCGATACTTGACGGGACTTCTAAAAAACTCATTGATTCCGTGATGGATAAGCTTGGGATGCTCACTGCGTTTGATTTGGTCACCTTGTCGCATAAGCCAGATGGGGCATGGGCGAGCGTATATTCGCCGAACAGGGATAACCCCATCACTCCGGAGGCAATTCTTGCGTCTAATGATGGTTTAGACATTAACGACGTCGTAACAATCGATCAGGCCGTGCAATCAACAATTGCAGCCATGCCCAATGCGCTGAGGCTGCTGGAGAACTCCTAATGTCTCTCATAATGGGGCAATCGGCCCCTATCGATCCCCTTGTATTTGATGATGAGGAAGCGATAGGGGCTCTTGCCTCTTCTGTAATGTATGCGCACGAACGCTTGCTTGCATCTGGAAAATGCTACACAACCTGTATGACGGGCGATAGAGCCGCCCTAATTCATGGTCGAATTGAATCTGTTCTATCAAACGCATTTTGCACTATCTTTGGGCAGTCCCCGATTGATAGGTTTTCGGACATCTTCGACCAGGCAAGCTATATTGCGGAACACATGGCAAAGGACCACATCTTTGAGGATGGAAACAAGAGGACTAGCCTAGTTATTGCCTTTGTCATTATTAGCTTGAGAAACGTATTGGTGGACTTTTCCGATAACCCAACTCCTGAAGATAACCCCTACTATGAATGGATTCAGGACCTGGTCTCCGGGAAACGCACGCGCGAAGAGCTCGCAAGCGAGTTGCGAAGGAACAGCAAGCCTATGAGGCCTTAGAATTATCTTGCGCTTGAGTTTTGGTTCCGTATATCGCTGCCGATACGCCAACTTTTTCGGAAGTGCGGGGAAAACAGAATCCGTCGACCACAACCCGCTATTTACCAACAAAACCGCAGTTCGCAAAAGTACAAAACTGGGGTCCGATTGGTAGATCTTCATTTTTCCCCGCACTTGCGAAATTGCCTTCCAATAGGGACTAATCAACGTGCGTCGATTGTCTCCCATCAGTCAGTTGGCGAAATATGCCTGAGATTACGCATATCGATGCGACATTTGTCGTCTTTCGCGTGCCGCGTCGCTACGAGAACCCACGGGCGCTGACCTGGCCTACAACAACGCGCGACTTATCTGCCGTCCCGAGACCTCGTGGATTAAACGATAAAGGGTGGTTAAGCTGCGGTTTTGTTGGTTGACTGGGTTGAAACAGTGCGGTTTGCTCTCACGAATTTAAAATCGGGGGCAAAAAGTTCTTGGAAAACCTCGCGCAGCTATGTTAGTATCTCTTTTGCCGAAAGGCGACGGGCGATTGGCTCAGGGGTAGAGCATATCCTTCACACGGATGGGGTCACAAGTTCGAATCTTGTATCGCCCACCATCTAAAGCACAGGTCAGAGGTGTTAAGCCTCTGACTTTTTTCTTTTTGACACCAAGCTTGACACCAAAATCGAATCGAAAAATTTAAACGCGTTTCTAGCTGATCTCTCCTGTGCTGACGTCATCGCGCGTTTTGCATAAAGCTCATGCGCTCTTTCATTGAATTTGCCATGGGATTCACGCACAAATGTGGAGATAGGGACCACGGCCCCAGAACGCCTGCCAGCAGATTTGTGCCACACGGCGATCTTTAGGCGAAATGCGTCAAGCTATTTGTCGGCATTTGGTCAGCTTCCGGTACTTACCCGCATGATGCCGCCATTGATAATCGGTCTACCTGCAAACATAACGGCACGCAGCCAAAGCTAGGGGAGGCCCATATGGACGAGATCGTCTGCGCAAACACCGCATTCCGCTACTGGCGCTGCCCGCCCCAAGTGCGCAACCTCTACCCGCGACTGCCAAGCCCAGAAGACGGCTGGCGAGCCCTAGCCCAAGCCCCTTTCGTAACCGATATCCTCAAGACCCCGATTATTACCACAACAGTGCCCGGTGGCGTTAACTACCATTCGGGATTACGGACAACAATCCACTGTGATGATGCTTCGGGGGTGGATAGCACGCTGGAAACCGCGATGAGCTTTAGGGTTACCAATCCACTTGCGACGCTATTCACCATGGCGCGCTTTATGTCTCCAACCGATCTTGTCCTTGCCATGTACGAATTTTGCGGATGGTTCTCAGTCTTTGAGCCCACCGCAGCAGCAGAAGCGGAACTAGATAAAGCCAAAGACGCTGCCGAGAATGCAACCACCGAATCCCTCTTCGACCTTGATGAAAGCCAAGACGAACCACAATGGAAACGCGTTTATGCGCGCATAAAAGTCAAAGAACAGGTAAATACGAAGGGGCCCAACGGACAAAAGAAAACGAATGAGGTCACAAGGCTAAAGGGCACTTCGCTCTGGATGAGAAAGCCGCTCATCGAATTACACGAGCTTCATGAGTACGCCAGTAAGATGAAAAGACGAAAGTGGGGTACGAAGTTTTACAGCGCCGCGCAGTTGGTGACAGGTATAGCAGCTTCTCCACTTGAAGTTGCAGGAATTTTATTGCTATCGCTTCCTCGATCTCGCGGCGGTGCCGGCTTTCGAAACGTTTATGTTAACGACCTTACGCCGCTTACCGCATCGGCGCAGAGCATTGCAGGGCAAAAAGTCTGCTACGGGGATATCGTGATCGTAAATCCAACCATAATGAAGGCAGGCATCGTGGAGATTCAGGGAGAGGTTATCCACGGATCAGGCGCCGTGCTCGACCACGATGCCAAACGCATGACGGCGCTGCAAAGTATGGGGTATGACGTCTTTCTGGTTACGCACGACATGCTTAACGATGCCGAGCAGCTTGATGCGATCGTGCGAAGTCTTTGCTCGCGCTTGGAATTGCGCTATAGGTGCAAAACTAAGGCGCAAAAGACGACGGAAATGGAGTTACGAGCCAACGTACTATGCAACTGGCTGGAAATCGGTCGTTAGACGGGTGCCTTGCTCACTTCCGGGCGCCCTCGGTCGGCTGCCTGCGATGCCGCCGCCACGAAACCGGCCCATCTACTACGTTTAACCCCGACCCCTAGAGCATACCCCGTATTTCGCGAAAACCGCAGGCCGTCTACCTGCGGTTTTATTTTTGCCCGAGGCGCCATGGTCGGGGGATGCCGGCCAAACGTAGTAGATGGGCCGGTTTCGTGGCGGGAGGCCCCGGGGGCGGCCGGGGTGGAGCCTGATGGGAGGGCGGTGGCAGCGCCGCCCGCCCGCGGGGCGCGCCCCGCGGGCTTAGTCGGGCATCGCGGGCCCATCGCTCTCGAGTCCGTCCCGCATCCGCGCCGCCGCCCCAGGAAAGTTTTTCCAAAATTGTCCTTGCATCGACGGGGGAGTTCCCGTATAGTACTTCTTCGCACGGGGGCGTAGCTCAGCTGGGAGAGCGCTTGACTGGCAGTCAAGAGGTCAGGGGTTCGATCCCCCTCGTCTCCACCCGAGCATTGAATGAGGCTCCAACGCAAGTTGGGGCCTTTTTTCATATAGGCACATAAGGTCAAAGGCGGCACCATGATCCTCCTGGTCGACAAGATCGTCCGTTGAACGGGCGCCGCGTGCATGGTAGTATTTCACGACGTGGTTCAAGATAGGGATCTGTTCTATTGGCCTCTATCGCACACGCCATTTTATAAGGGCTCTTGGCGCAACGGTTAGCGCAGGGGACTCATAATCCCTGGGTTCTGGGTTCGAATCCCGGAGGGCCCACCAGAGAATCAAGGGGCCGGGCAAATAGCCCGGCTTCTTTTTGCCATAGTTCCCACTCCATATGCCTGCCAAATTGCTTTGATAAACGTTTGCAGTTCAAATCCACGTAAAAGATTATGCTGGTTGACAAGAACCGTTTCAAAACTATGCCGGATTACGGGGCTGGACCCGGACCGGCCGTCCATACCCTGCATTTCACGGAATGCGCAAGCCGTCTACCTGCGGTTTTGATTTTACCGATGACGGCATGCTCGGGGGTTCCCGGCCTGGCCCCGTAAACCGGCATGGTTTTGAAATCGCCGGGTCGGCGGGAGCGCGATTGGCCCCGGTAATGGGCCTGGCGCCGGCAAGACGGCCGTTGGGCGGATGGCGGCCCGCGCCGCGATTGCGAAATTTTCCAAAATTGTCCTTGCATCGACGGGGGAGTTCCCGTATAGTACTTCTTCGCACGGGGGCGTAGCTCAGCTGGGAGAGCGCTTGACTGGCAGTCAAGAGGTCAGGGGTTCGATTCCCCTCGTCTCCACCCGAGCATTGAATGAGGCTCCAACGCAAGTTGGGGCCTTTTTTCATATAGGCACACAAGGTCAAAGGCGGCACCATGATCCTCCTGGTCGACAAGATCGAAAAAAGCTTCGGCGCGCGCGTCCTCTTTAGTGGCGCGTCCTTCCAGATCAACCCCGGCGAGCGTTTTGCGCTCGTGGGACCCAACGGCGCCGGCAAAACCACCATGCTCAAGATCATCATGGGCATCGACAGCCCCGACGCCGGCCAGATCCAGTACGCAAAGGACTGCCAGGTAGGCTACCTAGAGCAGGAAACCAACCTGGAGCACAAGGACACCACCATCCTTGCCGAGGTCATGGCGGCCGCCAAGGAAATTCGCCGCATGGGCGAGCGCGCCAACGAGCTGCAGGCCCAGATTACCGAGCTCTCCGAACAGGGGAAGGATGTCGACGCGCTCCTCAACGAGTACGGACAGGTCCAGGACCGCTTTGAGCACCTGGGCGGCTACGAGCTCGAGAGCAACGCCCGCAAGATCCTATCTGGCCTGGGCTTTAAGGTCACCGACTTTGAGCGCCCGTGCTCCGAGTTCTCGGGCGGCTGGCAGATGCGCATCGCGCTCGCCAAGCTCTTCCTGCGCCACCCCGACCTGCTGCTGCTGGACGAGCCCACTAACCACCTGGACCTCGAGAGCGTCCAGTGGCTACGCGGCTTTATCGCCAACTACGACGGCGCCGTACTCATCGTCAGCCACGACCGCGCCTTCATGGACGCCTGCGTCGACCACGTGGCCGCGCTCGAGAACCGCCGCGTGACCACCTACACCGGCAACTACAGCAGCTACCTCAAGCAGCGCGAGGACAACCTGGAGCAGATGCGCGCCAAGCGCGCCGCCCAGGAGCGCGACATCGCCCACATGCAGGTCTTCGTCGATAAGTTCCGCTACAAGCCCACCAAGGCTGCCCAGGCTCAGGAGCGCATCCGAAAGATCGAGCAGATCAAAAAAGAGCTCGTCATCCTGCCCGAGGGCCACAAGCACATCGACTTTAAGTTCCCCGATCCGCCGCGCTCGGGCGACATGGTCGTGGGTCTGGAGGGCGTGTCCAAGTCTTACGGCAACAAGCACATCTACAGCGATATCGACCTCAAGCTCTACCGCGGCGAGCACGTGGCGCTCGTCGGCCCCAACGGCGCCGGCAAGTCCACGCTCATGAAGATTCTCGCCGGCCTGGAGCCGCCCACCACCGGCACCCGCGATCTGGGCACCAACGTCGGCGTCGCCTACTACGCCCAGCACGCACTCGAGGGCATGACCGAGTCCAATACCGTCCTGCAAGAGATCGACACCGTCACGCCCAAGTGGACCGTGCCGCAGCAGCGCAGCCTGCTGGGCGCCTTCCTGTTTAGCGACAACGATTCCATCGAGAAGCAGGTCCGCGTCCTCTCCGGCGGCGAAAAGGCGCGTCTGGCACTGGCCAAGATGCTTGTGGCCCCCGAGGCACTCCTGTGCCTGGACGAGCCCACCAACCACCTGGACATCGACTCGGTGGACATGCTCGAGAACGCCCTGCAGAACTTCCCCGGCACCATCGTGCTGATCAGCCACGACGAGCACCTGGTACGCGCTGTGGCCAACCGCATCATTGACATCCGCGATGGCAAGGTCACGGTCTACGACGGCGACTACGACTACTACCTCTACAAGCGCGAGGACCTCGCAGCCCGCGCCGCCGCCGAGGCGGCAGGGGAGAGCGCGCCCGCCGCGGCCAAGCCCACCAAAGCTAGCGCCGCCCAGGCCGACACCCCCGCTGCCGCTCCTAAGCCGGCCGAGGGCAAAAAGACCAAGGAGCAAAAGCGCGCCGAGGCCCAGGCCCGCGCCGCGCTCAACAAAAAGCTCAAGGGCGTGCGCAACCAGCTAAAGAAGATCGAGGCGGAGCTCGACAAAAAGCGCGCCCGCTATGACGAGCTTATGGAATTGATGGCAAGCGAAGAGCTTTATGCCGATCAAGACAAGTTCAACGCCGCGCTGGGGGAATATAACGGCCTTAAGCAAGAGCTGCCCAAGCTCGAGGACGAATGGCTGGAGCTTTCCACCCAGATCGAAGAGGAGACCGCGCGTGAACTCTCGTAAGGCCACCGCCGTGGCGATGAGCATCATCGCCACCGCCTGTCGCATCTGCGGCATCTTTATGAGCGCGATGACCGTGCTGCTGTGTTTTAGCGGCCTCACCGCCAAGCTGCAGATCGTGGGCTTTGTCGTTGAGCTTTCGCGCGCACTGCCGAGCGCCATTGCAGGCTACGGCGTTATCACCTCGCCCTTTGGCGGCGTGTTCCGCCTGGATTATGCCATCGTCGCCGTCATTCTGTTTGTGGCCGACTACCTGCTCACGCGCACCTCGCGCCGCGTCCGCTAGGGGAGCACCATGTCCAGCAGCTACCTCATGAACCTGCTCGCCAGCGCGATTGCCGTCATCGTGGGCATCGTTATCCACGAGAGCGCGCACGCAGCCGCGGCCTGGGCACTCGGCGACAAAACGGCCCGTTCGCGCGGACGCGTCTCGCTCAACCCGCTCAACCATATCGACCCGTTTGGCACCATCATCCTGCCGCTGCTCATGCTCGCAGCCGGTGGCCCGGTGTTTGCCTTCGCCAAGCCCGTGCCCGTCTACCTCAACAACCTCAAGCACCCCAAGCGCGACGAGGTCCTGGTGAGCGTAGCCGGCCCCGCATCGAACATCGCACTCGCGTGTCTTGCTGCCGCCCTCATGCGCCTGACCTATGGCAACCTCTACACCAGCATGTCATTTGCCCTGGCGTCGCAAATTATGAACTTCGGCGCCACGTTTATCGTGGTCAACTTGTCGCTCGCGTTCTTTAACCTCATCCCGATCCCGCCGCTCGACGGCTCATCGATTATCGTGCCGTTCCTCAAGGGCAAGGCGCTCGCCAACTACTACCGCCTGCAGCAATACGCCATGCCCATCCTCATCCTGGTTCTGTACCTGTTGCCCATGTGGACCGGCATCGATGTGATCGGCCGCTATTTCGACGTTACCGTGTATCCACTTGCTGAGCAGCTGCTTAACTTCGCAATCGCCGGTATCTAAGGTAAACTAACAGGTCGACCGTGCAAAACGGTCGCAACATGCACCCAAACCGCGCCGCGAAGGCGCCGTCAAAGGAGGTCGAAGATGTCGTATCGCGTGTCGACGCAGGTCTACAGCGGACCGTTCGACCTGCTGCTGCAGCTGGTAACCCGCCAAAAAGTAGATATCGGCGCCATCTCCATCAGCGAGGTGGCCGAGCAGTACCTTGCCGAGGCCGAGCGCATCGAGGCGCTGGACCTGGACGTGGCGAGCGACTTTTTGCTGGTCGCGGCAACCCTTTTGGACATCAAGGCTGCCTCTCTGGTGCCGCAGGAGGCCCCGCGCAAAGTCGATGACGACGATGACGAGTTCGACGAAGACCTTGAGGAGCTCAGCACGCTTGACGGCGACGCCCTGCGCGAGGTCCTGATCCAGCGCCTGATTGCCTACAAGCAGTTTAAAGGCGCGGCTGCAGCCCTCGGTGCCCGCATGCAGGCCGAAAGCCGCATGCACCCGCGTGTGGCCGGCCCCGACCCCGAGTTCCTAGGCCTTATGCCCGACTACCTTGCCGGCATCACGCTGCGCGGTCTCGCCGTCATCTGCGCCGACCTGGACGGGAAGCGACAGACCTTCTTGCTGGAGGCCGAGCACGTGGCACCCCATCGCGTTCCGCTCGACCTGACGGTGGCCTCAGTCGACCGCTTTACCATGGCGCACCAAACCTGCACCTTCCGCGAGCTACTGGACGGCGATGCCACCACCGAGCAGCTCGTCGTCACCTTCCTAGCTATGCTTGAGCTCGCCAAGCGCGGCTCGCTCACGCTGAGCCAGGACGAGATCTTTGGAACCATCCGTATCAACCGCGTCGAAGGCGCCGAGGCCTATGTGCCCGGCGAGGGCCCCGAGCTCACCGAATAGGAGCCGCAACCATGTCAACCCTTTCCACGCTGGAGGCAAACAGCCTCAAAGGCGCCCTCGAGGCGCTGCTGCTGGTGTCAAGCGACCCAGTGAGTGCGCCCGCGCTGGCCGGCGCACTGGATATCGCCCCCGGCGAGTGCGCGTCGCTGCTCGCCGAGCTCAAGGTTGAGTACGAGGAGGCCAACCGCGGCTTTCAGCTGCGCGAGGTCGCCGGCGGCTGGCGCCTGTTCACGCACCCCGCCTACCACGACGTGGTCGAGGCCTATGTGTTGAGCTGGGACACGCAAAAGCTGTCCCAGGCGGCGCTCGAAACCCTGGCCGTCATCGCATACCACCAGCCCGTAACGCGCGAGGTGGTCAAGGGCATCCGCGGCGTCAACTCAGACGGCGTCATCGCGTCGCTCGTGGACAAGGGTCTGGTGCGCGAGCTCGGCCGTGACCCCCAGCGCGGTCAGGCCATCATTTACGGCACGACCAACGCCTTCTTGGAAAAGTTCGGTCTGCGCTCCACCCGCGACCTGCCCGATCTGGAGCAGTTTGCCCCCGACGAGCAGTCGCGCCAGTTTATCCGCGAGCGCCTGAGCGGCCGCAGCATTCAGTCTACGCTCGAGGAACAGGCCGAAGATCTGGACGAAGAGAGCGAACTGATCGATACCGATGTTGAGGACACCGATGAAGAGGAGCTTCTGCTCACAGGTGCTACCTCGGAGGATATACATGACGAGGACTAACGAAGCAGGGGAGACGCGCGTCGCAAGCGCCACGGACACCGCAGCGCCCGTAGGCGACGCGGTGTCCGTCTACCCGCACACCATGCGCCTGCAGCGCTTTTTGGCACGCGCGGGCGTGGCGAGCCGTCGCGGCTCAGAGGACCTGATGACCGCTGGCCGCGTGACCGTCAACGGCCAGGTCGCGACCGAGCTGGGCACCAAGGTCGATGTCGACCACGATCACATTGAGGTCGACGGCATGCCCGTCAAGCTCGACCAGGGCGCCGTATACCTGATGCTCTACAAGCCGACCGGCTACCTCACCACCATGAGCGACCCGCAGGAGCGCCCTTGTGTGGCCGACCTGGTCCCGCGCGACCGCTTTCCGGGGCTCTTTCCGGTGGGCCGCCTGGACCGCGACACCACGGGACTGTTGCTCTTCACGACCGACGGCGACCTTTCGCAGGACCTGCTGCATCCCAGCAAGCATGTCTATAAGACCTACCAGGCACTCGTGGATGGCCAACTGACCGATCGAGACTTGGAACCACTCCGCCGCGGCATCGAGCTCGACGACGGCCCGTGCCAGCCGGCAATCTGTCGCATCATCAACGCGCGCGAGGCTGAAGCCGTGGCCCCGCAGGGTGTGAAGCCCGGTACCACCGCCGTGGAGGTCATCATCCGCGAAGGCCGCAAGAACCAGGTCAAGCGCATGCTGAGCAAGATCCACCACCCGGTGATCCGCCTGCACCGCTGCAACTTTGCCGGCCTGGAGCTCAAGGACGTGGCCAAGGGCTCGTGGCGCGAGCTCACCGACCGCGAGGTGCAGATCCTCAAGGCCGGCGGCATCCCGCCCAAGCAGGCGAGCTCCAAGCGCAACGGCGGCAAGCCCCAAGACACGCCTGCCAGCCGCACGCGTCACCACGGCAGCCATGGCTCAGCACCCAAGCGCAACACCTACCGCGAGCGCTACACGGGCTAGGCAAACCCGCCGCGCCCCAACGCCCGCGAACCATACCAGCACGTCAACCATCGAAAGGAAGCATTGCATGATCGTCGCCATCGACGGCCCCGCCGGATCCGGCAAGTCCACCATCGCCAAGGAGATCGCCCGTCAGCTTGGCTTTAACAAGCTCGACACGGGCGCCATGTATCGCGCCGTCACCTTCGCCGCGCTCGACCGCGGCATCGATCTGGATAACGAGGCGGCCATCGACGCTCTCGCCGAGCAGATTGAGATCCGCTTTACCAACGGCACCGGCGAGGACACGCGCCTGACCATCGACGGCCAAGACGCTTCGGCCGCCATCCGCACCCCGCAGGTCGACGCCAACGTGTCCAAGGTCTCGGCCTATCCGGGCGTGCGCGCCGCCATGCTCATCCACCAGCGCCGCGCCGCCGAGGACCGCGATATCGTGGCCGAGGGTCGCGACATCGGCACCGTCGTGTTCCCTAACGCGCAGGTCAAGGTCTTCCTGACCGCCGACCCGCGTGAGCGCGCCCGCCGCCGCGTGCTGCAGCGTCACCAAAACGACGCCCAGCCGCTCAGCACAGCGCAGCTCGAGGCCGAGGTCGACGAGACCCTCGACGCCCTTAAGCAGCGCGACAAGCTTGACAGCAGCCGCGAGGTCGCCCCGCTCGTGCCCGCCGAGGACGCCGTGCACGTCGACTCCACCGCCCACACCATCGACGAGGTCGTCTCGATAATCGAGGACCTTATCAACCAAAGGAGGTAGCCCATGCGCCTGTTTCAGCAGACGCCCGAGGACTATTACAACGCCCCCTACGCCGAGTTTCCAGCGCTCATCCGCGGCACCGTCGTCGTAGTCATGGCCATCCTTTGGGCCTTCTCCAAGCTCATGTGGCGCTGGAAGGTCGAGGACGCCGATCTTCTGTTTGAGCGCCAGGAAGGCCGCGGCAGCGTGGTCATCTGCAACCACACCTCGATGGCCGAGCTCTTGGCCGTGGAGACGGCGCTGTTCTTTGGGGGGCGCCGCATTCGTCCCATCTTTAAGTCCGAGTTCGCCAAGAGCAAGATTGTGCGTTGGGCCTTTAGCCGCGTCGGCGGTATCCCCGTCGAGCGCGGTACCGCCGACATGAAGTGCCTGCGCGCCGCCCAGCATGCGCTGCAGCGCGGCGAGGACGTCCTGATCTTCCCCGAGGGCACGCGCATCCGCTCGCGCGAGATCAAGCCCGAGGTCCACGGCGGCTTTGCGCTCATTGCCCAGATGGGCAAGGCGCCCGTCAACCCGCTCGCTATCTGCGGCTGGTCCGATATTACGCCTGCGGGCAAAAAGCTCATGCGCCCTAAAAAGTGCTGGATCCGTGCCGGCAAGGCCATCTCGCTATCCGATGCACCGGCCGAGCTCAAGCGCAAGGAGCGCCTGGCATGGTTTGAGTCCGAGGCCATGAACCGCGTCTACGCTATGCGAGACGAGCTGTGCGCCGAGCATCCGGGCAGGTACTAGCCATGAGCGAGAACGTTACGAACACTGCCGCGACCGCGTCCGACCAGGCAACAGCGCCTACCATCGAGATCGCAGCACACGCCGGCACTTGCTACGGCGTACAGCGTGCGCTCGATATGGCGCTGGCCGCCGCGCCGCAGGCAGGGGAGTGCACTCAGGTTCATACCTTGGGTCCGCTCATCCATAACCCCATCGTGGTACGCGAGCTCGCTGAGGCAGGCGTTGGCTTGGCCGAAACCCTGGATGACGCCGCAACCGGCACCGTGATCATCCGCGCCCACGGCGTGGTGCCGCAGGTAATCGATGCTGCCCGCAAGCGCGGCCTAAACGTGGTCGACGCCACCTGCCCCTACGTGAAGAAAGTCCATATGGCAGCCGAGCGCCTGGTGCGCGAGGGCTACCGCGTGGTGGTCGTAGGCGAGCCGGGTCACCCCGAGGTCGAGGGCATTCTTGGCCACGCCGGCAAAGATGCACAGGTCGTGAGCTGTGCCGCCGACGCCAATGCCTTGTCGCTCAAGGGCAAGGTAGGCCTCGTCGTGCAGACCACCCAGACCGCGCAGAACCTCGCCGAGGTCGTGGCAGCTATCACCCCGCGCGTGCAGGAGCTGCGTGTGATCAACACCATCTGCGCCGCCACGAGTGAGCGTCAACAGGCAGCAGCCGCACTTGCCAACCGCTGCGACTGCATGGTAGTCGTGGGCGGCAAGAACTCGGGCAACACCCGCCGCCTGGCGCAGATTTGCGCAGACGCCTGCGAGCGCACGTATCACATCGAGGAAACTTCCGAGCTCCAGGCCGCATGGTTTACCGACGCTCACCACATCGGTATCACCGCCGGAGCCTCCACCCCGCAAGAACACATCGAACGCGCCGTCACGCGCATCAAGGAGCTTTGCTGCTAACCATGGACCAGACCGTACCCGCATACGCCGCCGAGGTGGCCGATTACGGGCGCAGCCGCGACCCCGAGCCGGGTGAGGGCGCGCTCGTTAAGAACGTGCGTCCCGAATCGCCCGCATGGGATGTGGGTATCGAGCCGGGCATGCGCGTGCTCACGGTCAACGGCGAGCAGCTTACCGACATGATCGTGTGGCTCTGGGAGGCAGACGACGACACGGTCGACCTCGAGGTTTTCGACCCGCGCGATGGCACCGTCACCCCCGTGGGGCTCGATCGATTTCCCGGAGAGGATTGGGGTCTGGAGTTCGACGGCCCCATCTTCGACGGCATGCGTACCTGTGTGAACGCCTGCGTGTTCTGCTTTATGACGATGCTCCCCAAGGGCGGCCGCTCCACGCTCTATATTCGCGACGACGACTACCGCCTGAGCTTTTTGCAGGGCAACTTTGTCACGCTTACGAACCTCACCGACGAGGACGTGCAAAACGTCATCCAACGCAACATGAGCCCCATGAACGTGTCGGTCCACGCCGTGAGCCCCGATGTCCGCCGACGCATGATGGGCCGCAACGCCCAGCGCGGCATGGATGTGCTCGAGGCCATCATGGCCGCCGGCATCGAGATTCACGCGCAGATCGTGTTGTGCCCCGGCATGAACGACGGCGAGGAGCTGGAAAAGACCCTGCGCTTTTGCGAGGAGCACGAGCAAATCACAAGCCTGGGCATTGTGCCGCTCGGTTTTACCAAGCATCAGAACCGTTTTAGCTGGTCCTACAGCGACAAGCCCGAGCTAGCGCGCGAGACCATTGCCATGATCCGTCCCTACCAGGATCGTGCCTACGAACGCTTTGGCCGCCACACCTTCCAGATGAGCGATGAGTTCTATCTGGACGCCGGCATCGATCCTCCCGAGGCAGACTTTTACGACGGGTACCCGCAGTACTACGACGGCATTGGCATGATCCGCTCGTATCTGGACGAGACCGACGACGTGCTGGCTACCGACGCCGAGCGTCTGGCCCGCGTCCGCGAGGCCGTCGCCGCCCGCAACCAGCGGCTTCTGTGTCTCTCGGGCGCCAGCGCACGCGACACGGTGGCCCGCTTTGTGGAGTCGCCCCAGGGACTCGCCGGCACTGTCACGGCCATCAAGAACCGCTATTTTGGCGGCAACGTGGACGTGACCGGCCTCATCGTCGCGTGTGACATTCTGGAGCAGCTGCCGCAGGATCTCTCTGGGGTTATGCTCTTTGTGCCTAAGCTCATGTTCAACGCTGACGGCATGACGCTTGACGAGTATCATCGTGACGATTTACTCGCAAGCCTTACCAGTCGCGGCGCTGAGGTTCATGTGGTGTCGACCATGCCGCATGAGCTGCTCGATACCCTGGAGCACATCCTTGGCATTGTGCCTGCCGACTCTACTAATTCCGCTAACCCTACCCATTAAAGGAGAGCAGATGAAACCTATCGTCGCCGTCGTCGGACGCCCCAACGTGGGCAAGTCCACGCTCGTTAACCGCCTGGCCCAGACCTCGGACGCCATCGTCCACGAGTCCCGCGGCGTCACGCGCGACCGCTCGTATCACACGGCCGATTGGAACGGTCGTGAGTTCACCATCGTCGACACGGGCGGTATCGAACCGCTCAAGAGCGATGACGTCTTTGCCACGTCCATCCGCGACCAGGCGCTCGCCGCCGCCGAGGAAGCCGCCGTCATCCTGTTTGTGGTCGACGGCCGCACCGGCGTTACCGAGGAGGACGAGTCGGTCGCCCGCATGCTCAAGCGCTGCGACAAGCCGGTCTTTCTGCTGGTGAACAAGCTCGACAACCCCGATCGAGAGAACGACAGCATCTGGGAGTTCTATTCGCTCGGTATCGGCGAGCCCACGCCGCTCTCGGCGCTGCACGGCCACGGCACCGGCGACCTGCTCGACGATATCGTGGCCCTGCTTCCGGAGGAAGAGGACGAGGTCGCCGATGAGTTCCCCGACGCGCTGAACGTCGCCATCATCGGCCGCCCCAATGCCGGTAAGTCGTCGCTGTTCAACCGCATCCTGGGCGCCGACCGCTCCATCGTGTCCAACATTGCCGGCACCACGCGCGACGCCATCGACACGGTCGTCGAGCGCAACGGCAAGCACTACCGCATGGTCGACACTGCGGGTATCCGTAAGAAGAGCACCGTGTACGAGAACATCGAGTACTACTCCATGGTCCGCGGCCTGCGCGCCATCGACCGTGCCGACGTGGCGCTGCTCGTCGTCGACGCCTCCGTGGGCGTTACCGAGCAGGACCAGAAGGTCATGGGCTTGGCCATCGAGCGCGGCTGCGCCATCGTGGTGCTGCTCAACAAGTGGGACCTGCTCGACGACGATCGCAAGCGCGAGGCCTGCATGGAGACCATCGACCGCCGTCTGGGCGTTATGGCTCCCTGGGCCCAGTACCTGCGCATTTCGGCCCTGACCGGCCGCAGCGTCGAGAAGATCTGGGCAATGGTAGACGCCGCCGAAAAGACGCGCTCGCAAAAGATCAGCACCTCGCGCCTCAACACGTTCCTCACCGACCTGCGCGAGTTCGGTCATACCGTGGTGGACGGCAAGCGTCGCCTGCGCATGCACTACGTGACCCAGACGGGCGTCAATCCGCCGACGTTTACGTTCTTCGTCAACCACAGCGACCTGGTCAACGACACCTACCAGCGCTACGTGGAGAACCGTATGCGCTCGACCTTCGACTTTGCCGGCACGCCCATTCGACTCTTCTTTAGGAAGAAGGAGCAAAAGGATGCATAATCCGATTCTTCTGACCGCCATCTGCGCCGTGGTCTCGTTCTTTATCGGAGCGATTCCGTTTGGCCTGATCTTGGGCCGCGTGTTCAACCACACGGACATTCGCAAGGCGGGCTCCGGCAACATCGGCACCACCAACGCGCTGCGCGTGGCCGGCCCCAAGGTGGCCGCGCTCACGCTGCTGCTCGACTGCCTTAAGGGCGCCATCTGCGTCCTTATCGCGCGTCCGCTCATTGCCGACTTGGGCTATGGCTTCCCCGTGAGCATTATGGCCCCCGGCGCCGCCGGCGACTGGATGCTCGGCGTCATCTGCCTGGCAGCGGTGTGGGGCCACATCTTCTCGCCCTACCTCAATTTCCATGGCGGCAAGGGAATCGCAGTTGGTCTGGGCGTCATCCTCGCCTGGTATTGGCCAATTGGCCTGTCGCTGCTGGGCATGTTTATCGTGGCCGTCGCCATCACCAAGTTTGTGTCGGTGGGCTCGCTTGCCGCGGCCATCGGTCTTCCCATCGCTGCTTGCGCGGTCTTTCCGTACAGCAGCCTGGGCCTCAAGTTCTGCATGGCGATAATCGGCATCACCGTGGTGTGGGCCCATCGTGCGAACATCAAAAAGCTCATGACCGGTAAGGAGTCCAAGCTCTCGTTTACCAAGCGCGTCACCGAGCCCGACGATAAGTAGGAGAGAGTCATGAATGTTGCGCTGATTGGCTCCGGCTCCTGGGGAACCGCCGTCGCCGGCCTTGCCGCCGCGCGAGCCGAGCGCGTGACCATGTGGGCCCACAGCGAGCAGACGGCCGCCGGCATCAATGGCGAGCACCGCAACCCCCGCTACCTTGTGGACTACAAGCTGCCCGGCAACGTCGTCGCCACCACGGACCTGGTGCAGGCACTCGACGGCGCCGAGGCCATCATCTTCGCCGTTCCTTCGACGCACCTTCGCAGCGTGTGCCACCAGGCCGCGCCCTTTATCGCCGCCGATACCCCGGTGCTCTGCCTCACCAAGGGCATTGAGCCCGAGTCCGGCCTGCTCATGAGCGAGGTCATCGCCAGCGAGATTGGCAACGAGACGCGCGTGGCGGCGCTCTCGGGCCCCAACCATGCCGAGGAGATCTGCCGCGGCGGGCTTTCTGCCGCCGTCATCGCCAGCGAAGATCCGCAGATAGGGGAGATCTTTAAGGACCTACTCCTGTCCACGGCCTTTCGCATCTATCTGTCGCAAGACATGACCGGTGTCGAGGTCTGCGGCGCCATGAAGAACGTTATCGCCATCGTGTGCGGCATTTCCGCCGGCTCGGGCGCGGGCGACAACACGCTTGCCCTCATCATGACGCGCGGCCTGGCCGAGATTAGCCGTCTGGTGCATGCCCGCGGCGGTCAAGCTATGACCTGTATGGGACTTGCCGGCATGGGTGACCTCATTGCCACCTGCACCTCCGAGCATTCGCGCAACCGCACCTTTGGCTACGAGTTTGCCCACGGCGTTTCGCTCGACGAGTACCAGACGCGCACGCATATGGTGGTGGAGGGCGCCGTCGCCGCCCGCAGCGTGAGCGAGCTCGCCCGTTCACTGGGCGTAGACATTCCACTCACCTTTGCCGTGGAGCAAACGCTCTACAACGGTGTTACTTTGGATAGGGCGCTCGAGATTCTTACCGATCGCGTCCCTTCTCAAGAGTTCTACGGACTCACCGACTAGCGCAGAAAGGCTTCTACCATGGGTTCCATCAAAATCGCTCCGTCTGTCCTTTCGGCCGACATGGCCAACCTCAAGGGCGAACTCGACAAGATCGCCGGCGCCGACTACGTGCACTTCGACGTTATGGACGGTCACTTTACCGGCAACCTCACCTTTGGCGTTGACATCCTTAAGGCCGTCAAGCGCTCCACCGATGTACCGGTCGACGCGCACCTCATGGTGTCGAACCCCGACGAGACGGTCGATTGGTACGCCGACGCCGGTGCCGACATGATCACCGTGCACTACGAGGCTTCCACGCACCTGCACCGCACGCTCACCCATCTGCAGCAGCGCGGCGTCAAGGCCGGTGTGGTGCTCAACCCCGCCACCCCCGTGTGCGTGCTCGAGAGCATCATCGACGTCGTCGATATGGTGCTGCTGATGAGCGTGAACCCGGGCTTTGGCGGCCAGAGCTTTATCCCGGGCACCATCGCTAAGCTCCACGAGCTCAAAGCCATGTGCGAGCGCCACGGCGTGTCGCCCATGATCGAGGTCGACGGCGGCATCTCTTCCAAGAACATCGCCGAGGTCGTCAAGGCCGGCGCCAACGTGCTCGTAGCCGGCTCTGCCGTATTTAAGTCCGAAGATCCCGCCGCCGAGGTTGCGCTGCTGCAAAAGCTGGGCAACGAGGCCGCACAGGAGGCATAAACCCTTATGACCGCAGGTCAAAACCGCATACCCGTGAATCTTGACTATGCCGCCTCGACGCCCATGCGCGCCGAGGCGCGCCTTGCGCAGCGCGAATACGACGACAGCGAGCTCGCCGGCGTCAACCCCAACTCGCTGCACTCGCTTGGCCGCAAGGCCGCCGCACGCTTGGAAGTCGCTCGTCGCGAGATCGCCCGTAGCTTTGGCGCGCGCGTCCGCCCGTCCGAGATTATCCTTACCAACGGCGGCACCGAGGCCAACCAGCTGGCGCTGCTCGGTCTTGCCGAGGGCGCTCGTCAGCGCGATCGAAAGCGCGATCGTGTAATCGTTTCGGCCATCGAGCACGATTCGATTCTGGACAACCTGCCGCTGCTGCGTGCCGCCGGCTTTACCGTCGACCTGGTGCAGCCCTGCCGCGCGGGCTACATTGAGCCTGCCACGCTTGTCGAGCTGCTCGACGATGACGTGGCGCTCGTGAGCATTATGGTCGCCAACAACGAGACCGGCATTGTGCAGCCCATCCGAGAGCTGGCCGCCGCCGCACATGCTGCCGGCGCCTTGTTTCATACCGATGCCATCCAGGGCTACTTGCATATTCCGCTCGATGTCACCGAGCTGGGCGTCGATGCCATGACCGTTGCCGCGCACAAGATCGGCGGCCCTGTGGCATCCGGAGCGCTTTACCTTAAGAACCGCACGCCGCTGCGTCCGCGCATCTTTGGCGGAGGACAGGAAGCCGGACGACGTGCCGGCACGCAGGACCTGCGCACGCAGCTGGCCTTTGCCGCTGCCGCCCGCACGTTGGCGCCACGCGTGGCCCAGGAGCGTACGACGCTGCAAGCCCTTTCCGACAAGCTCTATGCCACGCTTACGGCTCATCCGCGTATTCATGCCACCATGGGCGACTACGCACAGGCCGATCGTCTGCCGGGTATGGTTTCGATCTACGTCGACGGCATGGACTCCGAGGAGCTCATCGTCAAGCTCGACGCCGCCGGCTTTGAGGTATCGGCAGGATCGGCGTGCTCAAGCGGCAGCATGGATCCCAGCCATGTTTTGAGCGCAATGGGCATCGGTCGTGAGCAGGCATTGGGCGCACTGCGCATTTCCTTTGATGACCGCGTGAATCCCGACGATCTGGACGACTTTGCCCAGACGCTACTCTCGATCGTAGGCGCCGCATGATCGTCGCCGAGCTCGAGCGTGCGCTGCTGGCGCGCTATCCCAAGGCGGACGCCGAGGGCTGGGATCATGTTGGGCTATCTGTGGGTGATCCCGCTGCAAAGATCACCGGTGTTGCCTGCGCGCTCGACGCGACCGAAGCCAACGTGAACCGCGCCCTCGAGGCCGGTGCCAACGTGCTGCTGACGCATCATCCCATCTATATCAAGGCGCCCGAGGCCTTTTGTCCGGCGGATTCCGCGCGTCCCCAGTGCAGCGCTGCACTGTACGAGGCAGCTCGTTGCGGCGTGAGCATCATCTCGCTTCATACCAACCTGGACCGCTCGCACGAAGCGCGCGTTCGCCTGAGTGAGTTGCTGGGCGCCGAGCCCATGAGCTCGCTGGAGCATGTGGACGAGCCTGAGCTCACCGGTCTGGGTGCACTCGCGACCCTCCACGACGCTTGCAACCTGCGCGATCTTGCCGCGCGCGCCGCCACGGCATTTGGTAACGACCCGCGCGTGTGGGGCGAAGCCGAGCGCCCGTGCCGCACCGTCGCCATTTTGGGCGGCTCCCTGGGCGACTTTGGAGAGTTCGCCATCGCCGCGGGCGCAGACGTTGTCGTGACGGGCGAGGCGGGATACCACGTGGCGCAGGACCTTGCCTTGCGTGGGCTGCCGGTGATCTTGCTCGGCCACGACCGCTCCGAGGAGCCGTTCGTGGATATCTTGGTGAACTCTGCAGTTGACGCCGGGGTCGACCCCCGTCATGCGATTAAAATACTGAACCCTTGCCAATGGTGGACTGTGACAAAAGGAGAGAACTTATGAGCGCCGGCGCTACGCTACTCAAGCTGCAACAGATCGATTTGGAACTCGCCCGCAACAAGAGCGAACTTGCCAATATGCCGGAGCTCAAGGAGCTCGCTTCCAAGCGCAAGACCTATGTGAAGCTCAAGTCCGAGATGACAAAGCTCTACGCCCAGCGCAAGGACCTGGACATTGAGCTCGACGACCTAAACACCACCGAGATCCAGACCAATAACGCCATCGAGGCCGCCAAGAAGCGCCATGTCGACGGCTCCGACTACCGCGAGGTTCAGGACCTGGAGAATGAACTCGCCACCCTGGCCAAGCGCCTGGACAAGATTGAGCACACCCGCAAGGATGTCGTCGTCGCCCACAAGGAGGCGCTCGACCGCGAGGCTCGCGCGCAGGCTATCATCGCCAAGTTCGAGGAGGGTGTGAAGGCCGATACCAAGGCTGCCCGCGCCAAGGCCGCCGACCTGCAGGCTCAAATTGATGCCGCCACCAAGGAGCGCACCGCGCTTGCCGCCACGCTGCCGACCGACGTGCTCACCGATTACGAGCGCCTGCTCAAGCAGTTCCGTGGCCTGGCCGTCGAGACCATTCAGGGCAACATCCCCACGGTCTGCCACACCGCGCTGCAGGCATCGTCCATGAGCGACCTCAACCACGACGGCAGCGAGATTACACACTGCCCGTACTGCCACCGACTCTTGGTGCTCCCGAGCAAGGAAGCTTAAACGATGGCGGCGCCCAATAATTCATTGCAACTTGAGGGAAAAACGATCCTGCTGGGTATTACCGGCGGGATCGCGGCCTATAAGTCGTGCAATATCGTGCGCCTGCTGCAAAAGCGCGGCGCACGCATCAAGGTCGTTATGAGCGAGCATGCCACGGAGTTTGTGGGGCCGCTTACGTTCCGCGCGCTCACGGGCGAGCCGGTCGCCGTGGGCCTATTCGACGACCCCTCCGACCCCATCCACCACATTTCGCTTGCACAGGAACCCGACCTGGTGGTCGTGGCGCCTGCCACGGCAAATATCATCGCTAAGATGGCCAACGGCATTGCCGATGACCTCATCTCCACGACGCTGCTCGCCACGCCGCGACCCATTGTAATCGCGCCGGCCATGAACAATGGCATGTGGAAGGCGCCGGCAACCCAGGCCAACATGGCCACGCTGCGCGAGCGCGGCGTTCACGTGGTAGGACCCGGCAGCGGCTACCTTGCCTGCGGCGACGTCGACACGGGACGCATGAGCGAGCCCGAGGACATCGTCGAAGCCATCTGCGAGGTGCTCAACCCCGTGCCCCAGGACCTTGCAGGCAAGCGTATCGTGATCACTGCCGGCCCCACGCATGAGCCAATCGATCCGGTGCGCTTTATCGGCAACCGGTCGTCGGGAAAGATGGGCATCGCCCTGGCGGGGGAGGCCGTACGCCGCGGCGCTGCGGTCACGCTCGTGCTGGGACCGACGTCGCTCGATGTTCCCCGCGGCGTGGAGTGCGTGCGCGTGCAAACCGCTGCAGAGATGCTGCAGGCCGCACTGAGCGCTTTTCAGACGGCCGATGCGGCCATTTGTGCGGCAGCTGTCGCCGACTACACACCCGCCGCTCCCGCCGACCATAAGCTCAAAAAGGCCAACGAACGCCTCGATCGCATCGAGCTGGTCGAGACCGTTGACATCTTAGCCGAGCTTTCGCGTCAGAAGGGCGAGCGATGCGTGATCGGCTTTGCGGCCGAGACCGACAATGTTGTCGAGTACGCCGAACGCAAATTGGCCCGCAAGGGCTGCGATGCCATTATCGCCAACGATGTCTCACGCGCCGATTCGGGCTTTGGAACCGATACGAACAAGGCCTGGATCGTGAGTAAAGCGGGTACGCAAGAACTTCCTGTGCTAACAAAACCCCAGCTCGCAGATACAATTTTGGACTTGCTTCAAAATTTGTAAAAAAGTTCTTGCACAAGGCTAAAGTTTCGGGTTAATATACTCCCTGTTGCGAGCGAGAGCAGAGCAACAAACAAAAGCTTCGGGACGTGGCGCAGCTTGGTAGCGCACTTGACTGGGGGTCAAGGGGTCGCTGGTTCGAATCCAGTCGTCCCGACCAGAAGTTTGCAGGTCAGGCACCTAGTGCCTGACCTTTTTTGTTTTAATCACCATGATTATTTTGCTTAAAGCAACAACGTTCCCGCTCGATGTAATCACCGAATCAAAACGTGTACATCAGCCACCAAAATCGACATTTTTCGACATGTTTGGAGGCTGATGTACACGAATGCGAAATCCCCGCCGCCTAAAAGCGCCCTCCACATGTCTGGACTCTCTATGCTTACGCTGGATAGACATCGCCGGAACGGGTATAGTATCGAAAGTTTTGTCGTTAACCAGCGGGGGAGTCCTGTGGGCATCAAAAAGAAGATCAAAAAGGAGCTTATCGGCACTTCCGATTACCCGTCGAATAAGATCTTTACGATCTCCAATTTCATCACCTTTACGCGCCTGATCCTCACCCTGGTATTTCTATACCTGTTTGTGACGGACAACAACCGCGTCATCGCCATCGTTATCTACGCCGTTGCCGCCTCCACCGACTGGATGGACGGTCAGATCGCTCGCATGACTAAGACGGTCTCATGGCTCGGCAAGGTCATGGATCCCATTTGCGACCGTGCGCTGCTGTTCACCGGCGTCTTGGGGCTGGTGGTCCGCGGAGAGCTGCCCATCTGGGTCTGCGTGCTCATTATTGGCCGCGACATCTATCTGGGCATCGGCACGCTTATCGTGCGCCATTATCACCGTCGCCCCATCGATGTTGTCTTCCCCGGAAAGATTGCCACAGCGCTGCTCATGACCGGCTTCTCGCTCATGCTGCTCGGGTTCCCCGTTATTGACGGCCTGCATCTTTTACCTTCAGCCCTTACGGCCTTCCCGGGCCTCAACGGAAGCTCGATGCCCCTCGGCATCTTCTTTGTGTACGGCGGCGTGATCTTCTCCATGCTCACCGCTGTCATCTACTCCATTAAGGGCGGAGCGGCCATTAAACAGGCTCTCACGCATCCCGAGGACGAGGACATCGACTTTCTGAACCCTGAAATCGAAGACTGATTCGTTGGGGTATGATTACGTACGGTTCATTATTTGCGGCACGTCCGCGATAAGTTAGGGGTTGTCATGGACAACATGGTTAACAATATGCCTCAGAATGATAAGACTGCTGACGCTACCTGCGTATTCCGCGTGCCTTCAAGCGACGTCACCGTTCCCGACCTCATGGCCAACGTGCGCATCACCGCCCCCGTTCTGTCCATCGTCAAGGGTCCGCAGACTGGTGCCGCTTTTGAGCTCGAGGATGACGTGACCACCATTGGCCGCGATCCCGCGAACGGCATCTTCCTCAATGACATGACCGTTTCGCGCAGCCACGCGCGCATTATTCGCGAGGGCCTCGGCGCTCGCATCGAGGACTTGGGCTCGCTCAATGGCACCTGGGTCGACGGTGCCATCGTCAATGCAGCCCCGCTGCACGACGGTTCTTCCGTCCAGATCGGTACGTTTACGCTCATCTACCACGAGAGCACGCCGGAGCGCATCGAAACCGGTGAGTAGGGCATGGCCGAACGCAACTATCTGAGTATCGGCCAAGTCGTCAACCTACTTCGAGGCGCATACCCCGATCTTTCGAACTCAAAAATTAGATTTCTAGAGGATGAGGGGCTCATTACCCCTCATCGTACGCCTAAGGGATACCGTCAGTACTCCAAGGAGGACGTTGATCGCCTGGAGGTCATTCTGCACCTGCAGAAGACCCGCTATATGCCACTCAACGTGATTAAGCAGCGCTTGGAAAACGCCACGGACCTGTCAACGCTCGCTTACGAGGTGGGCTTGCTGTCCGATGTTCCGCTCAAGACGGAGCCCAAGGAGACTAAGCAAAAGCTGCATCCTATCGAGACCATTCCCGATATGCTGGGCGTCGAGATTTCGTTTATCCGCTCGCTCGCCGAGAACGACCTCATTCGCATCATCAAGAGTCCGCAAAATCGTGAGCTCGTCGATGGTCGCGATTTCCCGATCATCCGCTACTGCTCCGAGCTGTCACGCTTCCATATCGAGCCGCGCAACCTGCGTCAGTACGTGTCTTCCGCCAACCGCGAGTCCTCGATGTTTGAGCAGGTGCTCGTGAGCATGCTCGGCATTGACACCTCCGATGACGAGCGCGACGCCAAGCTCGAGCGTGCGTTTAAGAAGCTTCACGACCTGACGGAGGGCGTGCACACCGCGCTGCTCAAGAACCGCGTTTTTGAGTCGCTCAACGCCGTGGTCGAGGACGCCGACATCGATGCACTCGATGAGGAAATCACTCGCTCCGAGTCAACCAAGGCCAAAAACGAAGAGATAGGCGCGCCGGCTTCGCACGAGGATTCCCTCGTAAAGCCGCTCAAGGTCGTCACCCCTTCGCAATCCGGCACCGCCACCGCGGGCAAATAACAGCTGCCGCTTATCCGGCAACCCATTGAAAGGTCATGCAATGTACGACTTCGAATCTCAAATCGTCGACATCCCCGACTATCCCGAGCCCGGAGTCATCTTTAAAGACATCACGCCGCTCTTTGGCAATCCCGAGGCGCTCAAAGCCATGACCGATGCCCTCGCCGAGCACTTTGCCGGCATGGGAATCACCAAGGTCGTGGGTCCCGAGGCTCGCGGCTTTATGGTTGGCGTACCGGTGGCTGTAGCCCTTGGCGCCGGCTTTGTTCCCGCACGTAAACCTGGCAAGCTACCGCGCGAGACCGTAAGTCAGAGCTACGAGCTCGAGTACGGCACCGATTCAATTGAGATCCATGCCGACGCTATCAGCTCTAAAGATACCGTGTTGATTCTGGACGACTTGGTCGCGACGGGCGGAACCGTCGAGGCAACAGGTAAACTGGTGCGAGATATGGGCGCAAAGCTTGTCGGTTACGGTTGTATCCTTGAGCTTGCGTTTCTCAACCCGCGCGAGAAGCTCACACCGTCTAATGACGATGTGGAGCTCTTTAGCCTGGTGACGGTGGACTAGCCGTTACCCTTAGTTACTGGAAAGGAAGCTACATGCGCACAGCAAACACGCACAAAAACATGGCACGCTGCGCTGCTACGGCAACCCTCGCTTGTGTTTTGGGCTTGGGCCTCGCGGCTCCTGCCTACGCCGATACCGCATCCGACCTTGCCGCTGCTCGTACGAAGCTCGAGCAGATCGGTACCCAAACTCAGCAGATTTACGATGAGCTCGCCACGCAGACGCAGGCGCTCGATCAGACTGCTGGCGAGATCACGCAAAAGCAGCAGGAGATCGCCGATGGTCAGGCCAAGCTCTCGACCTATGTCGCCGGCGAGTACAAAACCGGCGGTCTGAGCCTGCTTCAGGTTCTGACGGGCGTCGATGACCTGAGCGATATGCTCAACCGTCTGTTCTACTACGGCAAAGTTTCCGATAAGCAGGCTCAGACCATTCAAGAGGTCAAGGAGCTCAAACAGCAGCTCACCGATAAGCAGGCCGAGCAGGAAAAGAACGTCGCCACCACGCAAAAGAAGGTCGACGAGCTTAACGCCCAGCAGGCTGAAGCACAGAACGTCGTAAACTCTCTGGATTCACAGCTGCAGGCTGAGCTTGCCGCTGAGGCCGAGGCCAACGCCGCGCTGCAGGCCGGCATCAACGCCAGTACCGCCGAGAAGGCCACGGTGAGCAACGAGACTGCCGGTGCGACCGAGAACACCAACAACGGTGGCCAGACCAGCAATAACAACAACCAGGGCGGCAACACTCCGGCTCCTACGCCGGCACCTGCTCCGACACCGCAGCCCTCCACGCCTGCCCCGGCTCCGACGCCTTCTGCTCCGAGCCAGTCCGTCGATGGCGGTTCTGTTGTCTCGCGTGCATACAGCAAGCTTGGTTGCGCCTATTCCTGGGGCGGAATTGGCCCGAACAGTTTCGACTGCTCTGGTTTTGTTAGCTATTGCCTCACTGGTCGCTATTGCCGCCTGGGCACCACGGGCACCTTTATGGGCTGGACGCGTGTGTCCGATCCGCAGCCCGGTGACGTTGTGGTCAACTCGTACCACACCGGCATTTACATCGGTGGTGGTCAGATGATTCATGCTTCCGACTACAACACGGGTGTTATCATCAGCTCCGTTGCCGCCGGCATGAACAACAACTATATCTTTGTGCGTTACTAAGTATTCAGATAAAGCAAACGGATATGGACCTCGTGGCTTTGAGTCATGGGGTCCATTCTTTTGCCTTTAGTGCAGTCCGCTATCTAGTTTTGAATACTAGATAGCGGCCCAATCGGTCTGCAAGATGGCTATAATTGAATGGGAACGATTAGAAAGGACCCTCTATGAGCTGGGCACTTATCTCCGATTCAAGCTGCAACCTCCGCGATTGGCAACCGATCGCACCCCATACCACCTTTGCATTTGCTCCCCTCAAAATTCGAGTGGGGGAGCGTGAATTCGTCGATGACCTTTCGCTCGATGTTCATGAGCTCAACTGCGCTGTTCAGGCGGAGACGAATGCCTCTTCGAGCGCTTGTCCCAGCGTGGGGGAGTGGGCCGAGCTCTTCAAATTGGCAGACAAGACCATCTGCATGCCGATCTCTGAGGGCGTGTCGGGCAGCTACAACGCGGCAGCCACGGCTCGCGATATGGTTCTTGCCGAGGAGCCCGACCGACAGATTCATCTAGTCAATTCACGCGCAGCTGGCGGCAAAATGGACCTCATTTTCTTGCTGTTCGACCGCTATCTTGCAAGCAATCCGAATGTCTCATTCGAGGATGCTTGCGCATACTTCGATAGCCTTGAACAGAACAGCAAAATCCTCTTCAGTTTGTGCAATTACGAAAACCTCGCCAAAGCCGGACGTATCCCTAAGGCAGCCGGCGTCATTGCCAACAAGCTCAATATCCGCATTTTGGGCACGGCGAGTGAGGCCGGTAAAATCGAACTCGTCGGGCACACGCGTGGCGAAAAGAAGATGCTCAACAAGATCATCGACACTATGGAAGCCGAGGGCTTTACGGGCGGTGAGGTCATCATCGATCACGTTGAGAACGAAGCTGGAGCCCAGGCGCTTACTGATCGCATAGTCGAACATTGGCCCTGCTCCAAGACCATCATCATGCCCTGCAACGGCCTGGATTCCTATTACGCCGAGATGCACGGCCTGATCATCGGCTACGGCATGGGCGTAGCTTCGGGCAAATAAAGTCCAACCAAGCAAAAAAACGGGCGGGACAAAGCGACAGATGGCTCTTTGTCCCGCCCGTTTTATACGTCGGCTAGCTATTAAACCCGTTGAACTTGAGATAGCTCATCAAGTAAGCCTTCGAAACAAAGGATGAAACCGCGCTGCGCACAAGCAGCGACTCACGCGTTACCTGATGCGCCGTATCGGGAACCGGCGTCTGCTCGACGGAAAACGCCGAACGAATCGATGCCTCGAGCTGATCGACCACATAATCAAAGGCCGTCGGGGCATCGTAGCTCAAACGCTGAATGTTAAAGAGTGCCTGCACCGCAGCAATAGGTAGCACCTGCTTAAAGATGCAGATAGCGATCAGGCGGGCAATCTGCTCGCGGCCATATTGCTTTTTGACCGGAGCAGGCACCAGGCCGACCTTCACGTAGTTATTGATCATCGATGGCGTAATGACAGGCTGCTCAACGCAAATGGACAGCGGCTCCATCCACAGCGCAACATACTCAATAACCTGGTCGCGGTAGAGCGTCACATTGGGCAACTGGTTATAGCGCGGCAGACACAACGTATTAAGTTTGCGCACGATATCGGACTGAATAAATGCATCGGGCAGCACCGTAGGCTGAATATCCTCAGGCTTAATGCTGACCGATGTATCGGACATCGGGATAACGCGTTTGGCGTGGTTCATAAGGATCCTCCGTTCATTTTCTATATTGTATTCTAGATTATCTAGTTTTGCATACCACATAGCCGGCAAGATAAATGGCGGGATAGTGCACTGATGCATCATCCCGCCATTTAGTTAATTGATAGCAACCTTACATAAGATATATTATCGTACTTATCCGCGGAGAAACGCGTATGCGCCCGTTGCTGCTATGGCTCCGTCAGAAACGGCGGTCACAACCTGACGTAAGCGCTTGGAACGGATATCGCCAGCAGCAAATAGACCTGGCGTGCGGGTCGCCATGGATTCATCAGTCAGAATGCCGCCATCAGGCGCCAGATCGACAAGATGCTCAACAAGCTCGGTATGGGGTTGCGTCCCGGTAAAGACAAAGATGCCAAACGAGCCAGGCTCAAAGGTCTCAGCATGCGTCTTACCGCTTGCATTGTCCTTGAACGTAATTGTCGTGGGCATCGCTTCACCAGAAAGCTCAACAATACTAGTTTGGTACCTAACTGTAATATTGTCCTTTTTGAGTACTTTCTGAACAACACCATCAGGCGCACGGAACTGGTCGCGACGCAGCACGATGGTCACACTGCTGGCAATGTCTGACAGGAACAGTGCCTCTTCGCATGCCGAATTGCCACCACCGATTACAAAGACCTGTTTGCCGCGGAAGAACATGCCGTCACATGTTGCGCAATATGAAACGCCACGACCGCGATAGGTATCCTCGCCAGCGAAACCTGCCGGACGCGGCGTGGCACCCATGCAAGCGATAACGCTCGAGGCAAGCGTATCGCCCATATCGTGATGCACCGTAAACAGCGCTGCATCGGCATCGTAATCGATACCCGTAACCATGCTCCATGTAACCTGCGCTCCCAGCCCCTCTGCATGTTGCTGAAAACGCTCGCCGAGTTCGGCGCCACTCAAGAGCGGAATGCCCGGATAGTTCTCGACCTCATTGGTCGTGGCGATCTGTCCACCCGACATGCCCTGCTCAATCACGGTCGTCGTCAGGTTGGCACGCGCAGCGTAAATGGCGGCAGCATAGCCCGCGGGGCCTCCACCGATAATCGCAACATCAATCGGCTGATCGGTAGTCATGAAGAATCCTCTCGTCGAAACGTTGTCGTTCTTTGCGCTCATACCCAAATTTACGTGAACATGACACTCATGCACTACAATGATAAATCGCGTAACAAAGCTGAAGGGGAGTTATCGATGGATCAAACGCAGACGAGCAATAGCGCTCCCCTGCCCATGCAAGCCACTCCCCAACCGGAGCAAATGACCGTTTTACCTGCACAAAAACCCCTGGTAACCATTGTGCACGCATCAGTTGGATCGGGCCACAAAGCCGCCGCCAACGCGATTGCACAAGCATTTGACCTTATCCGCGGCACCAAGGGAATCCCTGAGGATATTGAAATTGAAGTGCTCGATATCCTTGATTTTGGACGTATTAAATTCGACGGCAATAAGACCGCGGCTTCTTTTACGGGAGCAACACGCCCCATCTACGACCTGACCTGGCGATATACGCTTACGGGACATCTTCTTTGGGGTGGCGGCACGGCATGGTCGCGAATTATGTTCCCCGCCTTCAACGAATATATTCGTAGCCGCAGGCCCATAGCTGTGGTCGCAACGCACATCACAGCAGCCAATGTTGCCGTGGGTGCCCGCGTAATTACGGGTATCGATTATCCGGTCATCTGCGTACCGACCGACTACGAAGTCGAGGGCTGGTGGCCCCACAAGGACACCGATCTATTCTGTGTTGCCAACGAATTTATGGCCGAAACGCTCCGCCCCCGTAAGGTCCCCGAAGCAAAGATTCGCATTACAGGTATCCCCATTCGCGCCGGGTTTGACACGGATTACAGTCGCAAGGAAGAACTTCAGAAGTTCAACCTCCCCGTCGACAAGACCATTGTGCTGGTAATGGCCGGCGCCAGTTTACCTCAACCGTACGTTCGCTTTCGCGCGGAGATGGACCGCACCCTCCCCTTCCTGCGCAGCTTCGAGGACATGCACTTTATCTTTTTGCCGGGCAAGGATAAGGAATACGCCACCCGACTCAAAACGCTCTTCGACGCCATGAAGCTCGAAAACGTCACAGTTCTGGACTACGTGGATGACATGGCGGCCCTCATGCACGGCTGCGACCTGGCAATCCTCAAGTCGGGCGGGCTCACCGTCACTGAGTGCCTGTGCGCGCATCTGCCGATGATTCTGCTGGGCAAATCATACGGTCAGGAAAAGGCCAACACAACGATGCTCACCGGCATGGGCGCCAGCATGCATGTCACCACCGCACGAGAACTCATCGTAACCCTACGTCACTTGCACGACCATCCCGAATCACTCAAAGCCCTACTCATCAACGGCGAAGTACTACGCCGCCCTCACGCTGCCAAAGACATCGCCATCGCAACCATGGAGCTCGTAGGCAAGCCCCAAAAGCGCAAACGAGCCTTCTGCCGCTTCTACTGGGGCGGAAAGCCCGCGCATATCCGCTAGTCGAATGTCCGCCGCTCTGCCGGAGCCGCCCTTATATCGTTCCACGCGCAGTTTCGCAGCGAAGCGAGAATGTTTGAGCATGGAATGATATAAGGGCGGCTCCGGCAGAGCGGCTGCGTTTACTTACTAGCAGCTACTTCGGTATCCCCTCCATTAGAACCTGCAAAGGTAAAACAGGAAAATATAAATACAGTAAGCCGATGCGACAAAGGCGGTATCCCTTTGCCGCATACTAACTAGAACCTAAAACACATTCCCGGTTAGGATTTACAAGGATGTAGTCCAGCTAATAGAGAGTCAGAACAACAAACAAGTCGTAATTATATTGATGAGGCCCACCGCGCAAGTCGAAATACATATTCAAGTATGTGGCCTCTCACCCGGGGCCCACACATATCGTCCCGCGCGCAGTTTCGCAGCGTAGCGAGAATGTTTGAGCACGGGATGATATGTGTGGGCCCCGGGTGAGAGGCCAACTCTACATCTTGAAAATGATTAAGCGACGCCGCTGGAGCCGAAGCCTCCGTTGCCTCGGTCGGTTTCGTCTAGTTCTTCTACTTCTATGAGGTTAACCGTGGGGACTTCTTGGATGACGAGTTGGGCTATGCGGTCGCCTTTGTTGATTTGGATGTTGTTTGAGGGGTCCAGGTTGATGAGGATAACCTTGAGTTCTCCTCGGTAGTGGGCGTCGATGAGGCCAGGCGTATTGACTATAGACAGGCCCTGCTTGATGGCGAGACCGCTGCGGGGCTGGACGAAGCCGGCGTAGCCATCGGGCAGGGCGATGGCCAGCCCGGTAGAGACCAGACGACGTTCGAAGGGCTTCAGGACGCAGTCCTCGTTGGAGCGCAGATCCAAGCCGGCATCGGTGGGATGGGCGTATTTGGGAAGCTCGACGGTGGGGTCGAGACGCTTTATGTTGACGGTAATGCAGGACATGGAATCACCTTAGCTTGTCGAGCTCTTGCAGAAACTCATCGACGTCTTTGAAATCGCGGTAGACCGAGGCAAAGCGGATGTACGCCACCTTATCGATCTTGGCCAAGCGCTTGAGCACCATGTCACCCAACTCATGCGACGTGACGGCCGTCAGCGTGCGAGAGCGCAGCTCGACCTCGATATCGTCGATAATCTCATTGAGCTTCTTAGTGTCGATATCGCGCTTGATGGTGGCACGCATCAAGCCGACGAGCAGCTTATTGCGATCGAACCGCTGCTTAGTTCCGTCCGACTTAATGACCTCAATTGGGTCTTCGCATCGCTCGAACGTTGTAAAGCGGTAGTTACACGAGCAACATTCGCGACGGCGCTTAATGGTGTTATTTGACTCCTGCATACGGGAATCAACGACGCGGGTATGTGCCTTGCCGCATTTAGGACAGCGCATGGTACCTCCTCTTAAACGATAACAAGAGTACCATGCGCAGCGCGATAATGATTACGAACGAGCAGGAACCTTAAGATGCGCACTGGCGGCGAGCGAACCATGCTCCAGATGATTGACGTTACGGATCATGTCGGAAGTCTCTTGCGTGGAAAGGCCTTCGATTGGATATTCCTCGGCAAGCGACCAAAGAGAATCACCAGGCTGAACGCGAATGGTCTCGTAGGTAACGTTGGAAACGGACTCGGCATACGCGGCGTGACGAGCGCTAAAGACCGACGTAGCGAGGACAAAAAAGAGCGTGAGCGCAACGGCGACGGCAACAATCGTCGAGACCTTCAGGGCAGCGGGAGTCGGCGCGGCAACAGCATACTGAGTGCGAGCAGACTTTACGGGCAAAGGCTGATAACCGGAACGTCCACCCTTGACAACAGTAAAAGCGGGCGCGGCAGGCGTCTCGAGCTTAAGGGCGAGGTTTCCCTGGACCATATTCGTTGCGTTCATCATGTTCTCCTCTCGCGTGTTTTGCTGAGAACAGTTTTATCAAGCCGCGCGGACAAAAATGTCTAGCGCGAGAACGAATGTTCGGTTATTATTATCTTCGAACAGTTGTTCCTGTCAAGCAAAATTCGAACATTTGTTTGACATGGGTAGAGAGGATGCCCTGATGGCTCGCAAAATTACCAAGCGTCAGCAGCAAATTTACGACTTCATCAAGGAATATCAGCAGGAGAAGGGTTATCCGCCCAGCGTGCGCGAGATGGCTTCTGCCGTGGGCCTATCCTCTCCCAGCACCGTGCACGCCCATCTCTCTGCCCTGGAGGCGCGCGGGCTACTCAAGCGCGATGCCACCAAACCGCGCGCCCTGGAACTCTTTAACGAGGACGGTTCCTCTGTCTCAATTTCTAAATCTGACGAGCCCACCGCACCTCGCGGAACGGTCTCGCTACCGCTCGTTGGTCGCGTCGCGGCTGGGATTCCCATTCTGGCCGAGCAGAATATCGAAGACACTTTTACTATCCCGACCGAAATCGCCACTGATCAGGGTTCCTTTATCCTTGAGGTGCATGGGAGCTCAATGATCAATGTCGGCATCTTCAATGGCGATTACATCATCGTCCGTGAACAAAAGAGTGCCATGAACGGCGAAATTGTCGTGGCCATGATTGATGGTTCAGCGACCGTCAAGACATTCTACAAGGAGCAGGGACGCGTACGCCTGCAGCCCGAGAATGACACCATGGAGCCTATCTATGCAACGAATCCCATCATCTTGGGCAAAGTCGTCGGCTTAATGCGCCGGTTCTCGTAATGCAAAAACGCATCACCATCTTTGATACCGTCCGCGGGTTTACGATGATTTCAATGGCAGGTTTTCACGCTTGCTACGATCTCGCCTACCTGTACGACTGGGATATGCCCTGGTTTACCCAGACCGTCTTTCAAGACATCTGGCGCGCCAGCATCAGCTGGGTATTTTTGTTTATCGCGGGTTGGATGTGCACCCTTTCGCGCAACAATATCAAACGTGCCGCCAAATACGCCTTAGCAGCACTCGTCGTCTGGCTGGCAACAACACTTGTCTCAGTCGACGATTCGGTTAATTTTGGCATCATCTACTGCATGGCCGCATGTACCGGCATCGTGGCGTTGACCGATCCCGTCCATAAGAAGATATCGGCGAGATGGGGCATGTCGCTATGCCTTGTGTTGTTCGCCCTCACCTGGAGTATCCCCAAAACGATCTACCCTGTCCCCTACCTGGCGTGGCTGGGATTTCCGAGCCTTGGGTTTGTTTCAGGTGATTACTACCCCATCATCCCGTTTATCTTTATGTATCTTGCAGGATACT
>NZ_JBCOIG010000001.1:7675-86595 GCF_040926405.1 Collinsella aerofaciens | reverse complement strand
CGTCTACTCGGTGCGATAACGCTTGAGCCGCGGCGCGATACGGGCCGGCAGCTTCGCCACAATACGAACGCCGTCCTCAAGATATTCCTCGTGCAAAAGGGTTCCCTGCTCATGCACCAGCGTGATGAGGGCGCCCTCGCGATACGGGATATCAGCAGAGAGCAACACATCGGTAGCAGCCGCCTCACGAGCAATACGGTCGACGAAATCGTCGAGTCCCTCGCCCGTCTGGGCCGAGAACAGCACGGCCTCGGGATAGCGACGACGGAAGCTCAGACGATCAACGCTATCGAGAAGATCGATTTTATTGAATACGGTCAGCGTTAAACGCTCTCCAGCGCCGATCTCATCAAGAACGCGGTCGACAGCCTCAAGCTGCCGCTCATAGTCCTCGTCAGACGCATCTACGACTTTGAGAATTAGATCGGCACCCAACACCTCGGACAGCGTCGATTTAAAGGCATCGACCAGACCATGCGGCAGCTTTTGAATAAAGCCGACGGTATCAGTAATCGTCATGCCGCGACCGCCGGGCAGGCGATACGAACGCGTCGTCGGGTCGAGCGTAGCAAACAGCTTGTCCTGCGAAAGTACCGTAGAGCCGGTCAGGCGATTGAGCAACGTCGATTTACCGGCATTGGTATAACCGGCTAACGCGACGCGAAACGCCGGTGACTCAATGCGGCTCTTGGACTGGACATCGCGATGCTGTTCAACCTGCTTGAGCTCACGACGAAGCGCGGCAATCTTATTGCGAATCAAGCGACGGTCAACCTCGAGCTGGCTTTCACCCTGGCCAAAGCGCGAACCGATGCCGCCGCGCGTCTGCTCCTTGGCAAGATGGCTCCACATGCCACGCAGACGAGGCAACAGATATTGAAGCTGCGCCAGCTGCACCTGTAGACGACCCTCGCGCGTCTGGGCATGCAGGCCGAAAATATCAAGAATGAGCGCCGTGCGATCGATGATCTTAACCGGTTCGCCCACGGCCTTCTCCAGATAGGACTGCTGTGAAGGCGTCAGATCGTCGTCAAAAATAACGACATCGGCATCCATGCGATGCACTAAGCCGCACAGCTCTTCAACCTTGCCGGAACCGATAAACGATTTAGGATAGGGTTTAGCCAGTCGCTGCGACAAACGAGCAACACACCGGGCGCCAGCCGTGTGCGCCAGGCGCTCAAGCTCATCGAGCGAGCGATCGAGCGGCCACGCATTGTCGCGCCACTCGACGCCGACAAGAATGGCACGCTCAGGCTCGGGTGCTGTGGGAACGAGGGGAAACCGGGCCATCAGGCAGCCTCGATGCGATGCAAGATATCCTCAACGACCTCATCGACCGTATATTCGTCCATATCGAACCACACAATACGATCGTCGCGCTTAAACCACGAAAGCTGACGCTTGGCATAGCGACGCGAACGCATCTTAATGAGTTCACGAGCCTCATCCATAGTCATCACACCGTTAAAAGCATCAATGATTTCTTTGTAGCCAATCGCCTGCATCGAAGTGAGCGCATCTTCAAGCCCCTGGTCCATAAGGCCACGGACCTCATCAACAAGACCCTGCTCAAACATGAGGTCAACGCGCAGGTTAATGCGCTCGTAAAGCAGCTCACGATTGCGTGTCAAGCCAAACCACAAGGCATGATAATGCTCACATGGAACACTAAACTGTGACTTTTGCTGTGCGTAGGAAACGCCGTCATCATGCATTTCGAGCGCACGAATCACGCGGCGCACATTATGAGGATGAATGACCGCGGCAGACTCAGGATCGCGCTCGGCAAGCAGCTTATGCAGCGCTTCCTCACCAATGCGCTCGGCAAGTTCCTGATAACCCGCACGGCGATCGTCCTCAAGTTCTCCCGAGGGAAAATCCATCTCATCGAGGGCGGCCTTGAGATACAGGCCCGTACCCCCGCAAAACACCGGAAGACGTCCAGACCCGAGCAGGCGCTCAACATGCGCGCGAGCGTCAGCCTGATAAAGCGCAGCAGAATATGCCACACCCGGCTCTACAATGTCGACGAGACGCAGCGGCGCCGTACACTCATCGGGCGTCATCTTTGCGGTACCGATGTCCATGCCGCGATAGATTTGCATCGCATCGCACGACAGCACTTCGGACGAAAGACGAGCGGCCAAACGGTCGGCAACATCACTCTTACCAACCGCCGTCGGACCGACGATCGCAACGGCGGAAAGACCTGCCCCGGAAGAAACCATTAGCGCGGCTCGCCCACAACGGAGCCGGACAAATACCAGGTCTTGGCAACGTCAACGTCAACATCAACGATCTTGCCAACAAGCTGATCGATGCTGTAACCCTCGGGTATAGGCGCATGCACGGTCTGATTCTTGGGACTCTTGCCCAGCAGGACCGCGTCGTTCTTTTTACTCGTTCCCTCAATGAGCGCCGGAACCACAGTATGAAGTTCACCCTGGTTATACTCATGTGCCGTGGTCTCGATAACCTTAACCAGGCGGTTGAAACGCCCGAGAATAACCTCATGCGGCGTAGGATCGTCAATCTCTGCGGCCGGGGTACCGGCGCGCTTGGAATAGATGAAGGTATAGGCCTGGGCATAGCGGACCGTCTCGGCAAGTGAAAGCGTCTGCTCAAAGTCTTCTTCAGTCTCGCCCGGGAAGCCAACGATAATGTCAGTCGAGAGCGCGATATCGGGCATGCGGTTGCGAATGCGATCGACCAGGCCCAGATAGTCCTCGCGTGTATAACGGCGATTCATCTCTTTGAGGATCCGCGTCGAACCTGACTGGACGGCCAGGTGCAGCTGCGGCATAACAGCAGGCGTCTCGGCCATGGCGTCGATGGTCTCGGGCAGCAGATCCTTGGGATGCGAAGACGTAAAGAAGATGCGCTCCACACCCGTATCGCCCACGGCACGCAGCAAATCGGCAAAACGCGGCTTGCCAAACAGATCGCGACCATATGAGTTAACGTTTTGGCCCAGCAGCGTAATCTCACGCACGCCCTGGCGCACCAAACCGGTCACCTCGTCGACAATCTCCTCGAAGGAGCGGCTCTTTTCGCGACCGCGCACGTACGGAACGATGCAATAGGTACAGAAATTATTGCAGCCCGTCATGATGGGCACCCAAGCGTGATACTGGGTCTCGCGATGCCACGGCATGCTCATGGCATCCGTATCCTCATGCTCATTGGTGCGGATATGACGCTTGCCGTCAAGGAACGCCTCGGCAATGAGCTCGGCCACATGTGCGATAGAATGCGTACCAAAGATGACATTGACGTTATCGACGTTGGTGAGCAGGCCCTCGCCATCGCGCTGCGCGATGCAACCACCAACGGCAACCACGCGCTTACCCGAAGGCGAAGGCGGCAGGCTTTTGCAGGAATTGCACTGACCGTACAGGCGAGTATCGGCGGCCTCGCGCACGCAGCATGTCATGAAGACAACGATATCGGCATGCTCGGGATCGAGCGCCATGAGGCAGCCATACGAATCGAGCAGACCGCTCACACGCTCGGAGTCGTGCTGATTCATCTGGCAGCCAAAGGTGCGGATAAAGTAGGTTTTACCGGCAAGAATATCGCGTACGGAACGCTGGTCCATGTGCATAAGTCCTAACGATGGGGAGCGAAACGAGGCAAGCAGAAGCTATGCCACAGGCTTAACATCATCCATGACGACGTTATCCATAGCAGCTCGATTGATCTGGTGAACGTAGATAGAAAGGCGGATGGCCGTGCGCGACTCCCCGTTAATGAGGATGTCGGAGAACACGGGCGCGCAGGAAATATCAAAACCGGTTGGAATCAAAAAACCGCGCGCGATAGCCACGGCCTTAATGGCCTGGTTGACAGCACCAGCGCCGACACACTGGATGTTGACGGGTACACCATCCTTGACCATGCCGGCGATGGCGCCGGCAACGGACGCGGGCGATGATTTGCTTGATACCTTCAGGCAATCCATGAAGAAACTCCTGCGTTTAAAAGTACGTTTTAACTGCAATAACTGTATCGTACCGAGTGGACTCGGTAAAGGCACTATTCCTCTTTGGCAAGATCGAAGGTCACAGTGATTCGATCACGCGAAACACGAATCTTTGGGTCGCCGCAAAGGTTGAGATAGTACCGGGCGGCAAGGTCATTAAAGTCACGCTCCACAGCACGCGAAAACTGTGCCATGTCATCCTTGGCAATACGTAGCCCGCGACGATCCTTCGCAAGATCGACAGGAGCCGGCGTATGCGAGGACGAATCACGCTCGCGCAGCAGACGCGCGGTCACACCGCGAACGGGCTTAATCTGCCCTGCCAAAATGCGATGAGCCGTGCGCTCGGACATCTCAAGACCCAAACCCGAACAGATACGGATAAAGTCCTCGGCATCAGAGGCAAGGCCTAAACGATCGACAACCGGAAGCTCGCTCTCGTCATCAATGAACAGGAGACGCGACGTATCGAGCTGACTTGACGCCTGAGCATAAAGGGTCGCGGCAATCTCAGACGGAGAACCAAGATAGACATCGCAACCACGCAACTCCTCGAGCGCAAACTCACAAGCAGCGCGAATAATATTATGCGGACCGCGAGCACAGACATAACGCCCGTCCTCATCCTTGACGGCCTGGGGCCAGCTGGACTGATCGGCACGCTCACTGAGGCGGTCGGCCGCAACGCTCACCTTAAAGGCTGAGCCTAGATCGACACCGGACGTAACCACGCGGGCCTCGTCGGTGTTCTGCTTGATCGAAAACAATGCCATGCCACGACCGTGAACGCCCCAACGGTCCATCTTCATGCTCTCGAGCTTGGAGGTAACACGGGCATCGAAGATTCGCTCTTGCATATCCTGCGGAACGCCCGAACCGTTATCCAAAAAGACAAGCGTGCGGACGCCATCTTCCTTAGTCGTGGCGAGATAGACCTTGTCGGCGCCAGCATCGCGAGCATTACGGAGCATTTCGATGACGATGTCCTCGACATGCTGAATGTCGTGCTTTGCCTGGCGCCGCTCGGCCTCCGAAACGCGGAGGCGGACATACCCCTCGCCAAGGTTCTCCTCGACGCGAAGGTTGCCCTCCCCCGACATCGACGCGATAAATGAGATGAGCTCGTTCGCGTCGCTCATGTTATTTAGCGATATCGACAGCGCGGCTCTCGCGAATCACGACGACGCGCACCTGACCGGGATACTCCATCTCTTCCTCGATCTGATGGGCGATATCGTGAGCCAGGACCGTGGACTGGGCATCGGAGATCTTGTCCGGCTGAACCATGACGTGGACCTCGCGACCAGCCTGCATGGCATAGGTACGCTCGACGCCGTCATGGGAGTTGGCAATCTCCTCGAGCTTCTCAAGACGCTTGATGTAGTTCTCGGCAGACTCGCGACGGGCGCCGGGGCGAGAGGCAGAGACAGCATCGGCGGCCTGTACCAGGACATCGAGCACCGTGTTGGGGTCGACGTCGGCATGATGAGCCTCGATAGCGTGGACGATAACGGGCTTCTCGCCATAACGGCGGGCAAGCTCAGCGCCGATGACGGCATGCGGGCCCTCGACGTCGTGGTCGATTGCCTTGCCCAGGTCGTGCAGCAGGCCGGCGCGCTTGGCGGTCACAACGTCCAGGCCAAGCTCGGAAGCCATCACGCCGCACAGGTCGGAGACCTCGAGGGAGTGCTGAAGCACGTTCTGGCCAAACGAGGTGCGGTAACGCAGAGCACCGAGGGTCTTGACGATCTCGGGGTGCAGGTCGTGAATGCCGGTGTCGAAAGCAGCCTGCTCGCCGGCCTCGCGCACGCGCTGCTGAACCAGGTCGGCAGCCTTGTGATACATCTCCTCGATGCGGGCGGGGTGAATGCGGCCGTCGGCGATGAGGTTCTCGAGGGCGACACGGGCGGTCTCGCGACGGACCGGGTCGAAGCTCGAAAGAACGACGGTCTCGGGCGTGTCGTCGATCACGAGGTTGACGCCGGAAACCTGCTCGAAGGTCCGGATGTTGCGACCCTCGCGACCGATGATACGACCCTTGAGGTCATCAGAGGGAATGTGCACGGAGGTAACGGTGACCTCGGCAGTGTGGTCGGCAGCGCAGCGCTGAATCGCCAGGGACAGAATCTCCTGGGCGGTCTTGTGGCACTCGGCGCGAACCTGCTGCTCGGACTCGCGAATGATCGTGGCGGCCTCGTGGGTGACCTCCCCGCGAACCTTATCGAGGAGCTCCTTGTGGGCGTCCTCGCGGGTAAGGTCGGCAATACGCTCGAGCTCGGAGGTCTGCTTTGCGCAGAGCTCCTCGAGCTCACGGGAGCGCTTCTCGACCTGACCGGCCTGGCTGGACAGCTGATGCTCGCGCTTGTCGAGAGCGTCGTTGCGGCGATCGAGGGATTCCTCGCGCTGCATCACGCGGTTCTCGAGCGTACGAATCTCGTTCTTACGCTGCTTGTCCTCGGCCTCGGCCGCCTGCTTGTTCTTGATGATTTCCTCTTTAGCCTCGAGCAGAGCCTCTTTTTTGAGGGTCTCGGCCTGACGCTTAGCATCACCGATCAGGGACTCAGCCTGTGCGTGTGCCGACTGAATCTTTTCGTCGGCCTCGTGAAGACTACCCTGCTTGGCGGTGCGCATGTAGGCAATGGCGGCGATGGCACCCAAAACGATGCCAACGAGCGCTGCGATGATAGGCATGCTCACTCCTTTTTATGGATTCGTTACACAACAAAGCGAACCGTCCTTACGAACGGCTCGCGACATTTGAGTAATATGGGCGCAGCTTATGCGGGTCGGATACAGATAAACATATAAACAAACTCATCACAGATGAGCACATATCACAAAGCAAATGACGGTGTTTATCGTACGTTGAACCACAACAACTGTCAAATAAATGGCCCCGGCACGGCGGCTAAAACGCGGTGAACGGCAGGGTCACAAAACGCATACGCCTAAACCGCACATTCCTCGCGTTCGGCATCGAGACGTGCCTTAACGGCATCGGCGGCGATGTGATACGAGAAGCCCTTGCCCATCAAAAACCGAACCAGTTTTTCGAATCCGCGCGTCTCTGGAACACGCCGCTTGGCGAGCAGGGCTGACGCACGCGCCAAATCGTCTTCGACGGCAAAATATTCCTCGGGATAACCGGGAATGTCATCGAGCACGACATGACGGCGCTTGAGCTCGGTCTCGATTTTGCGCTGTCCCCAACCGCGCCGCTTGCGCTCCTCGATAAAGTACGAGCAAAAGCGGTTGTCGTCTAAAAAGTGATACTCGGTGGCGCGCTCGACGGCGAAATCAATCGCTGTCTGGTGAAAGCCGTAGCAAGCCAGCTTGTCACGGACCTCACCCGTCGCATGGTCGCGGCGCGATAACATCTCGGTCACCATGGTAAGTGCACATTTACGCTCGATGAGCTGCACCGCCTCACGAAAGTTGTCCCAATCACAGGGAAGATCTGGGCGGTTTTTGACATACAGGCGCGCGACCCGCACGGGAATCCAAATAGAACGCTCAAAACCGCCCTCAAGCTCACAATCGATATGTGCGCAAGGCTTTTTGGACGCATACCCGCTCGAGAACGAGGAGGCCGCCTTCTTATCGGGAAAGACGACCGTGGCCTCGGTCACCGTATACGACATGAGCGTAACCGCTACTCGTCGTCATCATCGAGCATGGCGGAACCATCGATGGCGTAAAGCTCGTCAAACTCCTCAGGCGCAGGCTGATCGGTCAGCTCGACCTCGGACGGAGCATCGTCATCAAACTCAAGTCCGCAGGCAAGGCGGACCTTATGCTCAATCTCGTCGGCGCAATCGGGGTGTTCGCGCAGGAAAGCCTTGGCGGCCTCGCGACCGTTGCCGAGCTTGTCCTCGCCATAGGCAAACCAGGAGCCCATCTTCTTGCAGATGCCGCACTCGACAGCCATGTCCAGAATCGAGCCTTCCTTAGAGATGCCCGTACCGTACATGATGTCGAACTCAGCAGAACGGAACGGAGCTGCCACCTTGTTCTTAACGACCTTGGCTCGCACGCGGTTACCGATAACCTCGTCCTTAAGCTTAATGCTGTCGATACGGCGAATGTCGATACGCACCGAAGAGAAGAACTTAAGGGCGCGGCCGCCCGTCGTAGTCTCGGGGTTGCCGAACATGACGCCAATCTTCTCACGCAGTTGGTTAATGAAGATGCACGTCGTGTTGGACTTGGACAGCGAGCCGGCGAGCTTGCGGAGCGCCTGGCTCATCAGGCGAGCCTGAAGACCGACCGTAGTGTCGCCGATCTCTCCCTCGATCTCGGCACGCGGGGTCAGCGCGGCGACGGAGTCGACGACGATGGCATCGATGGCGCCGGAGCGCACGAGCATGTCAACAATCTCGAGCGCCTGCTCGCCCGTATCGGGCTGGGAAATGAGCACCTCGTCGATATCCACGCCGATGCGCGCGGCATACGTGGGATCGAGCGCGTGCTCGGCATCGATAAATGCAACAACGCCACCCATTGCCTGGGCCTCGGCCAAGATCTCGAGCGAAAGCGTCGTCTTACCGGAGGACTCGGGACCGTAGATCTCGACGATTCGGCCGCGCGGCACACCGCCGATACCCAGAGCGGCATCGAGTGCCAGAGCGCCCGTAGGGATGGCCTCGACCTCGAGCTCGGGGCCACCGTCGCCGTACCTCATGATGGAACCCTGGCCGAATTTCTTCTCGATCTCGGCCTTGGTGGTGGCGATCATCTCATCGCGCTCTTTACCCGTCGTGCGAGCATGAACGGTACGTACGGGACCTGAATTCTTGGCCATGAATAGCCCTCCTCTTAACAACCTGCATCGATAATAAACGAACGGCTGTTCGTGGTCAACCGTTCAGATAAATCATATGCAGCCGACCTTTCCAAAACCCAACCAAACGCCGACCAAACACTGACCAAATGCTTGACCACAAAGGACCAAAAATGAACAAGGCAGGCAAAAATACACCCATGAACAGCACAAACGCTAAATTCTTCTGAGGTCCCTATCTCCACAATTAAGGGGCCCGGAGGCCCCTTAAAACACGTCTATTCCATAGAGTTGAGCACAAGGGCAATGCGTCCCAATGCCTCCGCGACCGCATGGGCACGAACACACGAACGGTCGCCCTCATAGTGGCAGCGCACAGAGTCCACGACCGGCACGCCCCCATCGGCGGAGCGATACGCCCAGCCAATATAGAAAGTGCCCGCCGGATCTTCCTCAGTGCCACCGCCGGGGCCGGCATAACCCGTTGCGCTCACTGCAATATCGCTCTGGTACAGCTCCAGCGAACCCGCCGCCATCTCGCGCGCGGTCTGATGCGACACCGCGGTATAGCGGTCGAGCGTCTCCTGCTCAACACCAAGAACGCGATGCTTGATCTCATCGCAATAGGTCACCGCACCGCCACGCAGCACCGCCGAGGCGCCCGGGATATCGGCAATCGTCGAGGCGATCATACCCGCCGTCAGCGACTCAGCCGTCGAAACCGTCACGCCCCGAGCGCTCGCGCGCTCGACAATATCGCGCGCCAGCTCCTCGTTATGTGCGGAAATCTGCTCAAAAGAGTCCGTCATACCCACCAGGACCTAGACCGAAAAGACGATCTTGCGGCAGTTCCAGAAGTACTGGGCGCCCGAGATAACGGTCAGGACAACGGCAACGGCGTACAGGAAGCGCGACACCGAGTAGATGCCGAGCGTCAGCGCCACCGGGCCAAGGTGCAAGCCGGCCATCGCAAAGACGCACAGATAACCGCAGATGGAGACCATCGTGGTCGCCGTCTTGTACTTGCCGAGCTTATCGGCCGCAACGACCACACCAGCAGCACTCGCGACCATGCGAAGAGCGCTCACCAGCAGCTCGCGGAACAGGATAATGAACACGGACCACACGGTCACCGCGCCAAAATCCAAGAACAGCAGCAGGGCCGAGAACACCAGCAGCTTGTCCGCGATGGGGTCCAAGAACTTGCCGAAATCGGTGATCTCGTTGCGCGAGCGCGCCAGATAGCCGTCGACCTTATCGGTGCACGACAGAATCACGTACAGAATAAAAGCGGCGGCGGCGAGCGGGCCGTCGAAGGTGCTCCAATCCGTACCGGCAACACTCGTGTGAGACAGCGCCGACACAATCATGAACACCGGGATAAAGACGATGCGCACGCACGTCACGATATTGGCGGGCGTCCAAACACTCGTCAGTTCCTTATTGCTCTCGTTTGCCACGACGCTCTCCTACTCCACAACATGGCCGATAAGCTCATAGCAGAAGCTATCGGTAAACTCGACAGTCAGAATATCGCCCACGGACGCCTCGCTGGCATCCAAGTGCACAGCGCCATCGGAATCGGGCGCCTGGAACCAGGCATGGCCGATCAGCTCGGCGCCGTCCTCGGTCTCTTCGATACCGTCGACGATCACCTGGGCGCGCTCGCCCACATGTGCGGCGGTAGCGGCAAAACCGAGCGACTCGGCCAGATCCATGGCCTCCTGGGCGCGCTCAAGCTTGACCTCTTCGTCGACCTGACCCTCCATCTTGGCGGCCAGGCTGCCTTCCTCACGCGAGTAGGCAAAGACACTCGTGTAGTCGAAGCCGACGGTGTCCATAAAGTCGATAAGGTCGCGGAACTCGTCGTCGGTCTCGGTCGGGAAGCCGACCATGGCCGTGGAACGGATCACGATGCCGGGGATACGCTCACGCAGATCGCGGAACAGGTCCTCGAGCTCCTGGCGCGAACCAGAACGGCGCATAGCCTTGAGGATGCGCGCGTCGCAGTGCTGCACGGGGATATCGATATAGGGCAGCACCTCGGGCGTATCGCGAATCGTCTCGATGAGTTCGTCAGTCATGCCCTCGGGCTGCAGATAGAGCACGCGGACCCAGACGTTGTGCGGGCGCACGGCCTCGGCGACGGCACGCAGCAGCTGCGCCAGATTGCGCGGCGAGCCATCGGCGACGTCCTCGTCGGCAAAGTCGGTACCCCAGATGCCCGTGTCCTGGCCGATCAGCACGATCTCGCGCACACCGCCGGAAACCAGGTCGCGCACCTCGGAGATGATGCTCTCGGCATTGCGCGAATGATAGCGGCCGCGGATGTAGGGAATCATGCAGAAGCTGCAGAAGCGGTTGCAGCCATCGGAAATCTTGACGTAAGCGACAGCACCCTCGACGGTACGTTTGACCTGCGGGATATAGGCTGCAATCTCACGCTCGACACCCAGCACGCCATCGATGACCGCCACGATGCCATCTTCCTCGTCGGCCTTCACAAAGGCAGCGACCTCGGGCAGCTCGTCAGGCAGGTCATCGCCATAGCGCGACGGCACGCAGCCGCACATGACGATGGGACAAGAACGAACGCCGTCCTGAACCTCGTTGGCGAGCTCGAGCGTGGTCTCGATGCTCTCGGACGTTGCGGAGGCGAGGAACGAGCAAGTATTGACGATGGCGATATCGGCATCCTGCGGGTCGAATGCCTCCTCGTAGCCCGCGGCGGTCAAAAGAGAACGCATGCGGTCGGTGTCAACCTCGTTCTTAGCGCACCCGAGGGTGATGTAGAGCACGGAGCCCAACGGTGTATCCATGTTGGAGAGCGGTCCTTTCGATTGATATTAGCGGTAGTTGGTGAACTGCAGCGGCTGGCCGTAGTCCTGGTCGCGCAGGAACTGAATCACGGTCTGCAACGCGTCCTTCGAAGCAGAGGAAACACGCAGTTTGTCGGCCTCGATGGTCACCTTGACCTTGAGCTTTTGATCCTTGATGTCCTTGTTGATCTTCTTGGCGGTCGCCTGGTCGATACCCTCGACGATATGGCCGAGCACGCGCACGGTGCCACCCGATGCCGCCTGCGGAGCATCCCACGAGACAGCCTTGAGGTCGATGCCGCGCTTGATGAGCTTGGAGCTCAGCACGTCAACAATCTGTTTGGAGACAAAGTCGGCCGGGGCGTTGATCGTAAAGAGCTTGTCGCCCTTCGAAAGCTCGATCGTGGCGCCGGAATCCTTAAGGTCATAGCGCTGGGAAATCTCGCGCGTGGTCTGCTGGAAGGCGTTGTCGACCTCTTGCATGTTGACCTCGGACACGACGTCGAAGCTGGAATCTTTAGCCATGATGTTTCCTTTCGCGTACGAGCGGCCTAGTAGCTATCGTACGAATTGTCGGTAGAATCGGTGGGTGTCTGACCGTCAGTTGCGGTATCGGCGCCATCCGTGGACTGGGCATCGGTACCGTCGGTGGCATCGGTACCATCGGTGGTGTCGGTACCATCAGAACTTTCACCATTCTCGGAATCAGACGTCTCCTTCTTGGGAACGGTGATCGTCACACGCGCCACGCCCGAGGTCTTGGTATCGTAACGAACCTTTTCACCGTTCTTGGTAACGGTGACATCGGAAGGCTTGGACGTGGTGATCTCGATCGAAGACTCGGGCGTGTACTCCTGCTCAAAGGGGCCAGTCGCCTGGGCGCCATAGACCGACTTGCCGTCAACCTTGACCTCAATCCACGCGGTCTTTCCCTTGGCAACGGAGACTTTGACCTTCGTGACCTCGTTCTCTTCCTTCTTGGCCGTCGTCTTGGTAGCGTCCGAATCAGTCGACTCATCCGTCGCCTCATCGGTGTCATCGTCCTCGTCGACCGTTTCGGTCTTCTTAGAAGACTTCTTGGTCGTCATCTTGGTAGCAGTGGGCGTCTCGGGCGTGTTCTCGGGCGCCGAAGATGCGCAGCCACGTAGAAGCACCACGATGAGCACAATCAACAGCAGCACAACGGCACCGATGCCGGCGTAGACGATACGCGGATCGAGCCCGTTGTTTTGAGGAGTACGTGATCCGCCGCGTCCACGACCGGAACTGCTGCGGCCGCTTCCCTGAGGCATACGACCGCGATTGCTATCGGAACGGCCGCGATAGCCGCCCTGGCCCTGAAGGCTGCGCTGACCCGAGCGGGGCGCAAGTTCACCGCGGCCTTGATAGCCACGCTGGACCGAACGCGGAGCCGAAGAGCGCTGGCCATACGGCTGTGATTGAGAGCGAAGACGCGGCGTCACCTGCGTGGTATCGGCATCCGAATAGCCACCGCGAGAGCGTCCCATAGAGGCACCACGGTAACCGCGATCGGAATAGCCGCCGTCGCCGTAGCCGGCACGAGGGTCACGCGCCACGCCGCGGGCAGCGGGAAGTGCACGGTCCTCGGGCATCGGCGTACTGCGGAACCGGTCACGCTGTGAGCGAATCTCCTCGCCCGAACCCGTCTCAGTAATATAACCGGCCTGCTGAGGACGCTGTCCATAGCGGGTTGAACGACCGCCCTGAACCATCAGGAAGCGCCCGTTATCGACCGAGGAACGCGAATTGACGTAGCCGGCGGCGTCCTGAAAACGACCGCCCTGCTGCGACGTCTCGCGTTCGTATGCCATCAGGTCGTCAAAGTAGGCATTGACGACCTCGCGCGGATTGAGGCCCAAAAAGCGAGCATAGCTCGAAATCATGCCCTGCGCATAGCCGCGCGGCGGCATCGAAGCAAAGTTACCGGTCTCGAAAAACTCGATGATCTGCGGCCTGATTTTGATGGTGTTGGCGACCTGCTGAATGGAAAGGCCCATCCGGCGACGCTGCTCGAGCAGCATGTCACCAAAGCGTGCAGCCATCAGAATCCTCCAAACTCACGATCTTCACGTGCCATCTCGGCGTCGACAGATTCCAGCGCGGCAAGCCCCTCCTCGTCCAACAGGACCTCACGCGGCTTGGAACCGTCGGGCGGGCCGACGACACCCTTTTCTTCCAGCATGTCCATAATACGCCCGGCACGCGCATAGCCAACCTTCAGACGACGTTGCAGGCCAGATGTGGAGCCAAGCTGCGATTCCACCACAATATGGGCGGCTTCCCAAATGAGCGGATCATCGTCTTGCGGCTCGGCTACTCCGGTGCGGACAATACCGCCGCCACCCGCCATGGACATGGAAGCGGGCGCCACAGCCGACAGGATCTCCTCATGGTAGTCGGGCTCGCTTTGCGACTTGACGAACTCGACAATCTCGTTGATTTCATCGTCCGAGACAAAGCAGCCCTGAATACGACGAGGCTTGCCCCAGTCGACCTTGGAGAACAGCATGTCGCCCAAACCGGTGAGCTTTTCGGCACCCATCTGGTCGATGATGACGCGCGAGTCGATGCCCGTGGCGACGTTAAAGGCGATGCGGTTGGTGATGTTGGCCTTAATGAGGCCCGTCACCACGTTGGAGCTCGGGCGCTGCGTGGCCACGATAAGGTGGATACCGGCGGCACGGCCCAGCTGAGCAATACGCACGATCGAGGCCTCGACATCCTTACCGGCGACCATCATCAGGTCCGAGAGCTCGTCGATGATAATGACCAGATAGGGCATCTTTTGCGGCGGGTTATCGTAATGTTCAAACTCGCCGGCGGCCTGCTTTTCGTTATAGGTCGAGATCTTACGTACATTGAGACGCTCGAAGACCTTCAGGCGACGCTCCATCTCGGACACGGCCCATTGCAGAGCGCTCGCGGCCTGCTTGGGCTCGGTCACTACAGGCACGTAAAGATGCGGCAGACCGTTATAGCCCGCAAGCTCGACGCGCTTGGGGTCGACCATGATCAGGCGAACGTCCTCGGGAAGCGCGCGCATGAGCAGGGTCGTGATGATGGAGTTGATCATCACCGACTTACCAGAACCGGTCGTGCCGGCGATCAGCAGGTGGGGCATCTTGGCGAGGTCGGCGACGACCGGCGTACCCTCGGCATCGCGACCGATGGCCAGCTCGAGCGGACCGCCCTTCACATAGGGCAGCACGTCGCCCAGGTTGACGTTCTGGCGCTTGCGATTGGGGATCTCGATACCCACGAGCGACGTGCCGGGGATCGGGGCAAAGATACGAACCGACTGAGCTGCGAGCGAAAGCGCGATATCGTCCTCGAGGCTCGAAATCTTGCTCACGCGCTCGCCCTCGCCAGGTTGCAGCTTAAAGGTCGTCACCGTGGGGCCGGCGATCCAGCCGACCACGCGGGCGCTGCGGCCAAACTCAAGCAGGGTCGACTGCAGCGACTCGGCAGTTTGCTCCAGCTCCTTGTCCGAAGACGCAGCGGAAGCCGACTGCGGGTTGGCATGCAGAATCTCAAGTGGCGGAAGTTTGAGGCCGTCCTCTTCTTCGCCCTCGTTATCTGCGGCGCCGCCGTCCGTTCCCCCATCGCTGGCCGCAGCCGATTCGACAGCACTCAAGGCAGGCGCATCGGCAACCTTGGGATGCTTCAAGAAGTCGGGGATCTGAGGTGCTGCCGAGACAGGATTCACGGCAAACGGCGGCTCGGACTCGTCGATCTTATCGGGGTCGTCTTCCATCGAAAGCTGACCGGTTACCTGGTCGCGCTTTGCATGGCGACGCGGCAGCAAAGTTGTCTTTGCGGTCTCAATCGGAGCCTCGTCGTCCTCGTCATCACCCTCGGTGAGCTCAATCTCGCTCTCGGACCAAGACGGGTCGGGCTCACTCGTATTGAGTTTGGGCGCAGCCTTGCCCTTCTTGGCATGGCGGCGCGGCAACAGCGTTGTCTTGGCCCGCTCGGCCTCCACGGCCTCAGACACGTCGACAAACGGATCTTCGTCCACGTCCTCATCGTCCAGAATCGGATCGACTTCGCTACCCATAACCGTAGTCACGGCCGCATCGGGGCCCTTTTGACGAAGAATGCTCAGGTGCGGACGGGCAACGCCGGGCACCGACAGGGCTTCGTCGTCACCCCACGGGCTGGCGTTGACATCGGCACGGCGGCGCTCGGCAAAATCGGCCGCACGGTCGCGAGCAGAGCGCAAAACGCCGCCAACCGAAAAGCCGATGATGACCAAGCCCACGACGACAAAGCCCAACAGGACTACCATCGCGATAGGCTTACCCAGGGCATTCTGCAGCGCACTCGCAATAAACGCACCGATGTAGCCACCCGAGGCGGACAAATTTTGCGGCGTGAACATAAGGTCACAAGAGACACTCGTACCCGGCACCATCAGCGAAAGAATGGAGACGACGGCGATAAAGACCACGGCGCCGCCCGCAACAGAGCGTACGTTGAGCGGCGAGTCCTCGCCTAAAAAGAGCGTGGCGGCAAACAGCAAAATGACGATCGGCAGCACGTAGGCGCCCAGACCAAAGCCCAGGTGGTAGAAACCGGCAACCGCAGCCGTAACGGGTGCGGTCGCCGGCGAAATCACGGCAATGAAGGACGCAATCGCCAAAACGGCGATGACCACGCCGGCGATATCACGGTTGGCCGAGGGCTCAACCAAAGGCTCAAAATCGTCGAAGTCCGCCTCGTGGCCCTTATTGGCACGCAGATGGGAACCGGCACCCTTAGCAGATGCCGGTTGGTTATTGGCCTTATTGCTTTTGGCGTTTTGTGCAGATCCACGCGCCAAACTAAACCTCCATGACGACCGGGATGATCATCGGACGGGTGCGCGTACGGCTCCAGATAAAGTTAGAGAGCGAATCGCGCACGGCCTTACGAATAGCATCGGAACCGCTGCTCGTAAAGCTGAACTTGCCCTTCTCGATCGTCTTCATGATGGACGCGGAGGCATCCTCAGAGAACTGGTCGTCGATGGCAAACGAGACGCCGCGGCCCGAGAACTCGATGGCCTCGATCTTCTTGTGTTTAAGCGAGACGATGGCAACAGCGGTAACCATACCGTCATTGGCGAGCTTCTGACGATCGCGCAAGACGATGGGGTCGGTATCGCCGATACGAAGGCCGTCGACGTAGACGACGCCGGACTCGACGGGCGTACCGCGCTTGACGATACCGCCGCGCATCTCGAGCGTGTCGCCGTTATCGAGGATAAAGATATGATCGTCCTTGATGCCCATCTTGCGGGCAAGCTGGGCATGGGCGCGCAGATGCACGGCCTCACCGTGAACCGGCATAAAGTAAGTGGGCTTGGCCATGGCCATCAGGAGCTTGAGCTCCTCCTGGCTACCGTGGCCCGAGACGTGGACAAGAGCGCGGTTCTTATCCCACACGTCGCAGCCGAGCTTGGCCAGGCTGTTGACGACCTGCTGGACGGCTTTCTCGTTGCCGGGAACGGGAGTTGCCGAGAGGATGACGGTATCGCCCTCGTGGATAGAGAGCGTCTTGTGCTCGCCATTGGCCATGCGGGACAGGGCCGACAGCGGCTCGCCCTGCGAACCGGTGCACATGACGACGATCTTGTCGTCGGGCAGGTTATCGATATCGAAGGCATCGATGATATCGGCATCGTCGATGTTGAGGTAGCCCAGCTCGCGCGCGACGCGGGTGTTGGTGAGCATGGAACGACCGGTCACAACGACCTTACGGCCGCACTTGCGGGCGGCATCGCAGATCTGCTGCAAACGATGGATATGGCTCGAGAACGAAGCGACGAACACGCGACCCGGGGCGTTCTTGATGGCATGCAGCAGGTTGGGACCAACCTCGGCCTCGGACTTGGTAAAGCCGGGAACCGTGGCATTGGTGGAGTCGGACAGCAACAGGTCGATGCCCTGCTTGGCAAAGCGGCTGATAGCGGCATAGTCGGGCGTGACGCCGTCGATGGGCGTCTGGTCGAGCTTAAAGTCGCCGGTGTGCATAACGGTGCCCTGATTGGTGCGGATGAACACGCCCAGAGCGCCGGGGATGGAGTGCGTCATCGAGAAGAAGTCGAGCGAGATGCCGCCGAGGTTGACATGGCTGCCGCCCTTGACCTCGCGGAACTTGGGTGCGCGGATGCGGAACTCAGAAAGCTTACCCTCGATAAAGCCAAGCGTCAGCTTGCTCGAAAAGATGGGCACCTTGTTGTTGAGGTCCTGCAGCAGATACGGAAGCGAACCGGTGTGGTCCTCGTGGCCGTGGGTAACGACGATACCGCGGAGCTTTTCCTCGTTCTCCAAAACATAGGTGTAGTCGGGAAGCACCAGGTCGATACCGGGCTGGGAGTCATCCGGGAACATGAGGCCGGCGTCGACGAGCACCATGTCGTCGCCGCACTCGAAGACCGTCATGTTCTTGCCGATGCCGTCAAGGCCACCGAGCGGAATGATCTTCAAGGGAGATGATTTTTTAGCTGCCATAGGTTAGTGTGGTTTCCTTTCTTCGAAACGGGTCTGGAACAACCGGCGGGGCGCTTCTGGCAAACCGACCGCCGGGAACGTACAAACATGCATCATAGAGTCGACGCAGTAACCTCAGTATGATACCCATTTGCCCACCAACAGACCACCCATGCATCAAAGCCCCATCTGAACTGGTCCATCCCGCCGGTTTCCCGTGGGGCGGGCACTGATGAAGTTTCCTGCTCTACAGTCCTGCTCACGACGGAGGCCACATTAAGTGGCCTCCTGTTCGTGCGGAACTCGCGATAAACTTCATCAGTGCCCGCCCCACGGGAAACCTGCCAAATAGAGACAGGTTTATTTTGGTCGGTTTTATCTGGGAAGATGCTGCTGCGGCTATCTACAGATCTGTAATCTGACTACTGAATAGACTGTCTAACTAAATAGCGAGCGGCATTAACCAGCCCTTTTGCTTGCGCCCGGGAGGGACGCATATGAAGTTTATCGCGAGTTCCGCACGCAAAGGAAAGCACTTAATATGCTCTCCGTGCGAGCAGGACTGTAGAGCAGGAAACTTTACCTGCGGCCCCGCCGAGAATAGCAAAAGGGCGACCCCCTTAGGAGTCGCCCTTGTTGAGCTGCTTATGTACGGCTGTTACTCGGCGTCGTGGTGACGGCGAGGCTTGCGGCCTCCGTTGTCACCGGGACAGCGCGGACGGTCGCTGCGCTCGGAGCGCTCGCGACGCGGACGCTCACGGCGCTGGAAGTGCTCGCCGTCGCCCTCAGAAGCACCCTCGGCGCGAGCCGGGGCCTCGGGCTTATCCAGACGATCAAGCGAGATCTTGCCACGATCGTCGACCTCGATGACGACGACCTTGACCTCGTCGCCCACGTTGAGGACGTCCTCGACCTTCTCCACGCGGCCCTTGGCGACGCGAGAGATGTGCAGCAGGCCGTCCTTACCGGGCAGCAGGTTGACGAAGGCGCCGAAGGGCTGGATGGAGACCACGCGACCGGTGTACTCCTCGCCCGGCTCGGGAACCTTGATGATGAGCTTGATGCGCTCGACGGCCTGGTCCACGGACTCGCCGGTGCCGCCGACAAAGACGGTGCCGTCCTCCTGGATGTCGACCGAAGCGCCGGTCTCGTCCTGAATACCGCGGATGACCTTACCGCCGGAACCGATGACGTCGCGGATCTTGTCGGTCGGGACCTGGATGGAGACGATGCGCGGAGCGGTGCTGCGTGTGGTGTGGCGCGGCTCGGGGATCACATCGAGCATCTTCTGCAGGATGAAGGCGCGACCCTCCTTGGCCTGCTGCAGGGCGCGGGCCAGGATGTCGAAGGTGAGGCCGGTGGCCTTGTTGTCCATCTGCAGGGCGGTGATGCCCTCGGTGGTGCCGGTGACCTTAAAGTCCATGTCGCCCAGGAAGTCCTCGAGACCCTGGATGTCGGACAGGACCACGGTCTTACCCTCCTCCTGGATCAGGCCCATGGCGATACCGGAGACCGGGCGCTTAATGGGCACGCCGCCGTCCATAAGGGCGAGCGTGGAGCCGCAGGTCGAAGCCATCGAAGAGGAGCCGTTGGACTCCATGACCTCGGAGACGACGCGGATGGCGTAGGGGAACTCGTTCTCGTCGGGAAGCACCGGAAGCAGAGCGCGCTCTGCCAGATTGCCGTGACCGATCTCGCGACGCTTGGGGCTGCCCATGCGGCCAGTCTCGCCGGTGCAGAACGGCGGGAAGTTGTAGTGGTGCATGTAGCGCTTGCCCTCGGTGGGCTCGATGGTATCCAGACGCTGGCCCTCGTTGAGCATGCCGAGCGACAGGACGGAGAGCACCTGGGTCTGGCCGCGCTGGAACAGACCGGAGCCGTGAACGAGCGGCAGGTAGTTGTCCTTCACCATGATGGGACGGATCTCGTCGGCGGCACGGCCGTCGACGCGCTCGCCGGTCTCGACGACCATAGTACGCATGGCCTTCTTCTCGAGCTTCTTGAGCGCCACGGGGATCTCGCGCTCCCAAGCAGCCTGCTCCTCCTCGGTGAACTCGGCGCGGATGGACTCCTTCAGAGCCTCGACCTTGCCGATACGGGAGAGCTTGTCGGCGTCGCGCAAGGCGGCTGCCATCTCGTCGTAGTGGGCGAAGATGCGCTCCTGGACCTCCTCGACGGGCTGGTCGAGCGGGTACTCCTTCTTGACGATGGGGCCGTTGACCTGCTCCCACTCGGCGACGAACTCATCCTGAGCCTGGCAGAAGGCAGCAAGGGCCTCCTGGCCAAACTTCATGGCGGCGAGCATGTCGTCCTCAGAGATCTCCTCGGCGCCGGCCTCGACCATCGAGATGAAGTCGGCGGAGCCGCCCAGCTCCAAGTCCAGATCGGAGTTCTCGCGCTCCTCGTAGGTGGGGTTGACGATAAACTCGCCGGTCTCCACGTTACGGCCGATGCGCACGCAGGCAAGCGGGCCCTCGAAGGGCACGCCGCCGAGCGTCATGGCCAGGGAAGCACCCATGACGTTGATGACGTCAAAGGGGTTGACCTGGTCGGCGACAAGCGAGGTAGCGACGATGTGCACCTCGTTGCGGAAGCCGTCCGGGAAGCTCGGGCGAATCGGACGGTCGATCATGCGCGCGGTGAGCGTGGCCTTCTCGCTGGGACGGCCCTCACGCTTGAGGTAGCCACCCGGGATGCGGCCGGCAGCGTACATCTTCTCGTTGAAGTCGACGGTCAGCGGGAAGAAGTCATAGTTCTTGCGCTCCTTGGAGACGACCACGGTATCGAGCATCGTGGTGTCGCCCTGCTTGACCAGGCAGGCGCCGGTGGCCTGCTTGGCAAGCTCGCCCGACTCAAAGGTGTAGGTCTTGCCGTACAGCTCAAAGGTCTTGGATACGAGTGTCATTGTTCTCCTTTACCCCACAGGCCCCTTGCCTGCGGGCTTCTCATGTGACGCGGACCCCCTGCCCCCGCCACGCTTCAGAGCGTGATTGTTCGCGCCCTTACACAAAAAGAGCGCCCCGCTGCGCAGGACGCTCTTAGCATGTACAAATCCTACTGGATGTTGTCGCGGATGCCCAGAGCCTTGATGAGCTCACGGTACTCGACGATGTCGTTCTTCTTGATGTAGGAGAGAAGACGACGACGACGACCGACGAGCATGAGCAGACCACGACGGGTGTGGAAGTCCTTCTGATGGGACTTCATGTGCTCGGTCAGCTCCTTGATGCGCTCGGACAGGATGGCGACCTGAACCTTGGGGTTGCCGGTGTCGACCGGGGTGTTACCGAACTGGGCAGTCAGCTCCGCCTTGCGCTCTTTGGAAACAGTCATTGTTTCACCTTTCTTTTTGCGTCGCCATCGGGCGACTCGATTCGCCTCGGACTGGGAAGCCGCCGGTGGAGCGAGCAACCAAGGTCGAGGTACCAACAGGTCGGTATGTTACCACAAGCAGCCCGCGCCTGCGCATCATCACCGACCCAACATGAATTCCATCGCACGGAGGCGCTGATCGGTGTGCGTCGCAGCCCAAACATGCGAAAGCCCCAGCAAAAAGGCTGCGGTATGCGGGTCGATTCGCTCGGCCAAAAGCGCATCGAAGGTCATGGACATGAGGGCGCGCAGCCATGCGGCCTCACCGGTCGACACCAGTTCGGCACCTGGAACGCTCGACGCGCACGACCCGCACATGAGGCCGCCCGCCTGGGGCGAAAAATACGACAGCATGGGGTCTCCGCACAGCACGCAGGCCGAAAAATCGGGTCGATAGCCAACGTGCGACAGCAGCTTAAAGACATATGCCGCCACAAGTAGATCCATATGCGCCGTGTCGAGCCCGCTGCCCACCAGGGCAAGCGCTCGCTGCGTGATGGCAAAGGTAAACGGGTCCTCGGCGTCCTCGAACGAGCACACGCGCGCGACCTCGGCGATCGCGCTTGCGGCGCAGGTCGTCTCGTAATCGGGCGCAACGCCGAGCGGCGCCTCCATAAGCTCGGCCTGGGAAACCACGTCGAGTGACCGTCCATGTGCGAGCAGCATATCTACCGTACAGAACAGCTCGCAGCGCGCAGCCAGGCGTCCGCCGGGTTTGCGGGCGCCCTTTGCCACGGCACGAACCTGCCGCCCCCGCTCGTCAAGCATCGTCAAGATCAGGTCGGTCTCTTTGAGCTTAGTCTTATCGAGCACGAGCACTTTCGTGCGATATGTCCGGGAGCCTGCCATGCGCGCCGCGCGTCCTTAGTCCTCGGCGTTATAGCCAAAGCGGCGAATCTGGGCCTCGTCGTCACGCCAGCCGGCCTTGACCTTCACGTCCAACTCCAAAAAGACCTGCGTGCCAAAAATGCGCTCAAGATCGCGACGGGCGTCGATACCGATATGCTTGATCATCTCGCCGCCCTTGCCGATGATGATGCCCTTTTGGCCCTCGCGCTCGACGTAAATGGTGGCGTGCACGCGCAGCACCTTCTTGGTCTGCTCGAGCGCATCGCAGATCACGCCAACGGAGTGCGGGATCTCATCACGGGTGCGGCGCAAGACCTTCTCGCGCACAAACTCGGCAACGAGCGTCTCATCGGAAGCGTCGGTACCCATGTCCTCGGGGAACCAACGCGGACCCTCGGGCAAAAAGTGCGCAACGGTCTCGATAAAGGCATCGACGTTGAAGTTCTTAACCGACGACGTCACAATCTCGTCGTCATATTCCATAAGCTCGTGGGCAGCCTTAAGCTGCTCCATGACCTGTGCGGGGTCGGCCTCATCGGCCTTGGTGAGCACCAGGACCTTCTTGCAACGAGCGCATCTGACGCGCTCGGCAACCCAGGCGTCTCCCCTGCCGATCGGCTTGGTGGCATCAATCAAAAACGCGACGACGTCGACATCGTTCAACTCGAACAGTGCGCTCTTGTTGAGCTCGGACCCCAGGCCGTCCTTGGGCTTATGAATACCCGGGGTATCGACAAAGACCAGCTGGTAGCCGGGACGGTTGACGACGGCGCGCATGCGGCGGCGGGTCGTCTGTGCCACCGGCGAGGTGATGGCGACCTTTTTGCCATAGCAGGCATTAAGCAGCGTGGACTTGCCGGCGTTGGGACGACCGACCAGGGCCACGAAGCCGCTGCGGAAACCGGGTTCCACGTCACCAAAGCCCATAGGACCGTCGTCCTCGTCGCACAGGGAGTCGAGTTCCTCGTCGCTCATGCCCTCAAACGGGTCGAACTCCTCGACATCCTCGAGCTCCTCGGTATCCACCGCGTCAAGGACCTCGTCATCCAAAACTTCATCGGTAGGCTGCATATTGTCGGACATGGGAATCCCCTTCTAAATAAAGCCGAGCGCGTGGGCAAATACCAGCACGCCCACAATCGCGGCGGTGATGGAAAGTATGTATACGGAAGCGGCGGCGATGTCCTTCGCACGCTTGGCCAGCGGATGGAGCTCCTGGGTCGCCAGGTCGACGATGGCCTCCATAGCGGTGTTGCACAGCTCGCCGTGAATCACCAGGCCGCAACAGATGATAATCGTGGCCCACTCGGCAATGTCGAGCCCCACGACGCAGCCGGCAATGACGGTGCACACGCCCGCAACGAGCATGATCTTAATGTTGCGCTCGGTCTTGACGGCGGTGACGAAGCCCTCCATGGCGTAGGAAAACGACTTTAAAAAGGACGGATGGTCCTTGTTCGATCCGGGAATCATAGACGGCTCCTAGTCGTGGGCGTGGTTGGTGATGGGGCCGACGTGGACTAGCTTAGGGTCCTCGCCGCGCTCGAGCGCCAGATCGCGCAGGATGGCGTCCTCGCGGGCCTCCATGACCTCGGCCTCGTCGTCCTCGATGTGGTCATAGCCCAGCAGGTGCAGCATTCCGTGTACGAGCATCAGACGGCACTCGTCAGCGGGGCTATTGCCAAAACCGGGGGCCTGACGGGCAATAACCTGCGGGGCCAAGATAATATCGCCGAGCTCGAGCGTCTCATCGGCGGGAATGTCATCGTCAAAGGCCGAATCGCACTCAAACGAGAGCACATCGGTGGTGCGGTCGATACCGCGCCACTCGTGGTTGAGCTCGTGCATCTCGTCCTCGTCGACATACGAAAGGGAAATCTCGACTCCACGTTCAACGCCCTCGGCGGCAAGCACAACCTCGCAGATGTGCTCCACCTCCTGCGCGTCGAGCAGCGTATCGAGCTCGGCATCGTTGCTGATCAATACACTCAACGGGACTCCTTTCGGTCGCGCGGGCGCTGCTCGCGCACGTCATCATAAGCTTCATATGCCTCGACGATACGACCCACCAGGGCATGGCGCACCACGTCGGCACGCTCGAGGTGAGAAAATGCGACATCGTCGACACGGCCCAAAATCTGCTCAACGTCAGCAAGACCGCCACGACGACCCACCAGGTCGCGCTGGCTCAGGTCGCCGGTAATCACGAACTTGGAGTTGAACCCAAGGCGTGTCAGGAACATCTTCATCTGCTCGGGCGTGGTATTTTGCGCCTCGTCGAGCACCACGAAGGCATCACTCAGCGTGCGGCCGCGCATGTAGGCAAGCGGGGCGATCTCGATCACGCCACGCTCCATAAGCTCATCGGTGCGCTCGCGATCCATCATGTCAAAAAGGGCGTCGTAGAGCGGACGCATGTAGGGGTCGATCTTTTCCTCAAGGGTACCGGGCAAAAAGCCCAGATTCTCCCCCGCCTCGACAACCGGACGCGTCAAGATCAAACGGCCCACCTCGTGACGCTTGAGCGCGGCAACGGCGAGCGCCATGGCCAGATAGGTCTTACCGGTACCGGCTGGACCCAAGCCAAAGGTGATGGTATGCGAGCGAATGGCATCCACGTAGCGCTTTTGCCCGAGCGTCTTGGGACGAATGACGCGGCCGCGATACGAAAGCAGCACGTCATCGCGAAGCGACGTAGCCTCGTGCTCACCGTCGCGCAAGACGGCCAGGCAGCGAGAGACATCGTCGGCAGACAGCGTGCGCCCGGCGGCCGCCTCGCGAAAAGCATGTTCGAAAAAACGCGCCACGAGTTCGACCTCATCCGGGTCACCGCTCACGGCGATGCTATCGCCACGGGCGACCACATGGGCGCGAACCAAGCTCTCGAGCGCACGAAGGACGCCGTCGCCGGCGCCCAAAACGCACGAGGGATCAATTCCCTCGGGAACGGTAAGTCTAATCTTCGAGGCTTCCATGAACCTCCCTGCGCGCATGGACCAAGCCGGAATCATCGACTCCGATGATAGCAACATCGAGCAGGCACGGGGCTGTAAGTCCACAGGTATCGTCAAGACGGGCATGATGGAACGAACCGAGCGTCAGGTTGTCGCCGTACTCGAGGACGGCACGCTCGACGGTGCCCACGCGACGACGAGCGTCGGCAATGGCGAGTTCCTGCGCCGCGGCTCGCATACGACGGCTGCGCTCGGCCATAACCTCGGGCGGCACCTGGTCGGGCATATCGGCAGCAAGGGTACCGGGACGCTTGCTATAGCGGAACACGTGCATACGCGAGAAACCCACACGACGGCACAGCGCCAGCGACTCCTCGAACTCCTCGTCCGTCTCACCAGGAAAACCGACGATGACATCGCACGAAAGAGACGCCTGGGGCAAGTTGGCGCGAATCATACGCACCGTGTCCTCAAAGGTCTCGGCGCTATAGGGGCGGCCCATGCGATGCAGGGTCGCCGTGCAGCCGGACTGCACGGGCAGGTGCAAAAACGGGGCGATACGCTGCGGATAGCGCGCCATCACCTTAAGCAGGCGCTCAGAGATATCCATGGGCTCGACCGAGGAAATGCGCACATGCGGAATAGACGTGCGCTCCATGATGGCCTCAAGCAGCTCATCGATTTCGACATGCTCGTCGGTCGCGCTCTTGCCATCGTAGGCACCCAGGTTCACACCGGTCAGCACCACCTCGGGCACGCCGGCCTCCTGGGCCTCACGAACTTGCTCGAGCACGGACTCGACGGGCACGGAGCGCTCGGGGCCGCGTGCCTTCCACACAATGCAATAGGTGCAGCGATGGTTGCAGCCGTCCTGAATCTTCACGCCCAGGCGAGAGCGACCGAGCGCATCGACCACCTCGCCATCGCTGCAGGCGGGGACGCTATCGGACTCAACGCCCAGCAGCTCGCAGACACGTTCGGCGACATCGATCTTGGACGGCTCGGCGATCACGCGATCCGAAAGCTCCAGCAGCTCCTCGGGATGCAAATTGACCACGCATCCGGTCACGACCACATAGGGCTCATTTTGATGGGCCAGTGCATGGCGAACGGCCTTACGGGTCTTGGCCTCGGCCTCGCCCGTAACAGCACAGGTGTTAATGACGATCAGATCGGCATCCTGGGGCTCCACCATAGCAAAGCCCAGGCGCATAAGATCGGCAGTGATACGGTCAGACTCAACCCGATTGACACGGCATCCGAGGTTGACGACGGAAATATGGGGTGCGAGCACGCGGGCTCCTTAATCGAGGATATCGTCGAGGGCACTCTTGATACGGTCGGTCACCGACTTCTTACCGGAAGCGACGTCATCGCCCATCTCATCGGCAAAAGCACGGAGCAGCTCGCGCTGCTTATTGGAAAGATTGGTGGGAACGACCACGCGCAGTTGCACGATCAGGCGGCCACGCGAACCGCCACCACCAATGCGCGGCATGCCGTAATTATTGACGCTCACGGTGTCGCCGTACTGGGCACCGGCGGGAACCGTCACCTTAACGACCTCGTCGGGCATAATGCCCTCGACCTCGATCTCGCAGCCGAGCGCAGCCTGCGCAATCGAGATATCGCTCACCAGGTACAGGTCGTCACCGTTGCGCTTAAAGCGCTCATGGTCGGCAACGCGCACGTTGACAATCAGGTCGCCCGAAGGCTCGCCGCGAAGGCCGGCCTCGCCAAAGCCGCTCACACGCAGCTGGCGACCGGTCGAAACGCCGGCGGGAATATCGATGTCGATCTTTTCATGCGAAGGCGTGCGGCCCTGGCCGTCACAGGTCTCGCAGGGATGATCGATGACCGTGCCCTCGCCGTGGCAGTCGGGGCAAGGCGAAGAGGACTGGACCTGGCCCAAAAAAGAGCGCTGGACCGTGGTGACATAGCCCGTGCCGTGGCAGCGGCTGCACTGTTTTTCGGTCGCACCGTCAGCCTTGCCCGTACCGTTGCAATCCTCGCAGGGAGCAAGGCGGTCATAGCTGATCGTCTTTTTGCAGCCGAGCGCCGCCTCCTCGAGCGTCACCGAAAGCGAGATGGCCATATCACGTCCGCGACGACGCTCACGACGGCTGCGGGCGCCACCGCCGGCACCGCCGCCAAAGAACGACGAGAACAAGTCGTCCATGCCCATGCCACCAAAGATATCGTTGATATCGACGTAGCCGGAGCCACCGGGGCCGTCGGCAGTGCCGTAACGGTCGTAGTTAGCACGCTTCTGCTCATCGGAAAGAACGGAATATGCCTCGTTGAGCTCTTTGAACTTAGCCTCGGCCTCGGGGTCGTCCGAAACGTCCGGGTGTACGGTACGGGCCTTCTTTAGAAACGCGCGCTTAATCGTCCGCGCGTCGGCATCCTTGTCGACGCCAAGCACCTCGTAGTAATCCCTATTTTCCGACACGACCGAATCCTTCCGACTTTCATTATTGTCACAGTGCGTCCTATACCCAAGCTGGGCCGGCCGCAAACAGAGGGTTTGATGTTATTGCATTGCGTAGGGCGAAAGCATGGCACGTTGCGAGCAGCTCGCAAACCAAACCGACACGAGCGCAAACATAAATCCGTTGGCAAAACCGTTGGCAAACTGCATCGCGCCGCGCTTCCACCACAGCAGGCTGCGGTGCAGCACGCCGTCCGAGAGCACCATGAACAGGCCCATGGCAAACGGAATAAAGCACATCACGGCAAAGGCCGAGAACACGCCCGAGATGGCCGATAGCACCAAAAACGGCGCCACGATGCCCATCAGGTAAAAACCGGTACGGGCCTTGCCTTCCAGGCGCTCGGCCTCAACATGGGCCCGACCGACCAGATCACCGCCAGAGGCGCCGTTGGTGCCGGCGTGACCCATGCCGCCAATACGGACCTCGTCGCCATCGTGCGTGCCGGCGGGAAACTCAATCGTCTGCTCGGAGGTCACACGGGTTCGCCCGCTGCCGCCGCAATCGGGACAGGGGTCGGCGACGACCTTACCGGAGCCACCGCACTCAGGGCAGACAGACTGGAACGTGCCGGCACCAAACAGAAAGGACAGGTCGACATCGATGTGGCCGCGACCGCCGCAGCTCGGACAGGTATGTGCATGCTCGGACGAAACAGAGCCCGAACCGCCGCAGTGACCACAGGTATCGAAGCGCGTATAGCGGACGGTCTTGCGGGCACCGCCCTTGGCCTCCTTGGCGTCGAGCTTAATATCGACGACCACGTTGGCGCCGTTCTCGGGATTATAGGCAGCCTGCCCGCGACGCGGCTGACCCCAGGCGCCACCAAAGGGAAAGCCGCCCTCAAAGGGATTGCCGTAGCCCGCGCTGCCGGCGTAACCGCCGCCATAGGGCGAAGCCGTGGGAGCGCCGGCAAAGGGATTGCCCGAGCGCATGGCGTCGTAGCGCGCACGCTTCTGCTCGTCCGAAAGCACAGCATAGGCCTCGGAAACCTCTTTGAACTTTTCCTCGGCATCCGGTTCTTTGTTGACGTCCGGATGGAGCTTGCGGGCCTTTTGCTGGAAGGCTTTCTGTATATCACGCGAGGTGGCGTCCTTGGAGACACCCAAAATCTCGTAGTAATCTTTTTCGTTCATCGTCGCCATGCGCGGCAACCTCCTGCTCACAGCAGCGTATATATTGCGGTAATTCTACCCGAGCGGCCTAGGCTAGACCCCAAAACAGCTCGAACAGCACATTTCCATCGAGCCAGCCCAAGTGAGTGGGCGCTAAACGAGCACGGACGCGACCTGCGATAACGTCTTTCGAGGTGACGCGCCCCGCATGTCCTTCAATATGATCGGGCACCCAGGTGGCAAGGCCCAACTCGACCGCACGGTCGCAGGCCGCCGCCAACTCATCTGCAGCGATCACGCTTGCCGAGCGAACCAACAGATCGGGCCCAATGCCACGCGTCATGCGACAGGCAAGCATCAAATCCTCGGCCGCCGCCTCGCGCTGCGACAGATACTCGGCATCAAACGTCGTCGCGGCATCGTCGCGTTGCACCAAGCGCACGCGATACGCATCGCCGCGAGCAAGCACGTCGGGAAACAGCCCGGCCAAGCGATCGAAATCCTCGGCGTCGAGCATACCGGCGGCAGAGCGGCCCAAACCCAGATAGCCCTGTCCGGTCCAATAGGCAATGTTGTGGGCGCACTCATGGCCGTCGAGCGCGTAGCTTGCCACCTCATACGGGTGATAGCCGGCCGCACTCAGGCGCTCACGCGCCGCATCCATGCATGCAGCCTGAAAATCCTCGTCGGGCTCGAGCGACTCGTCGCGACACGCCACGCGATAGAGCGGCGTGCCCTCCTCGAGCGTGAGCGCGTACACCGACACATGATGCGGCGCCGCCGCCAACACGCCATCGAGTGTGCGCTGCCAGCTTAGGTCGGTCTGCCCGGGAAGGCCGCACATCAGGTCGCACGACACGACAAGCCCAGCGTCCTTGACCGTCGTGATGGCAGCGAGCGCCCGATCGGCATCGTGAATGCGGCCGATGGCGGTAAGTTCGGCGTTATCGAGCGTTTGCACGCCCAGAGAGACGCGCGTGACACCCACCCCGGCAAGCGCAGTGGCAAGCTCTGCGGTCAGCGATTCGGGATTGGCCTCGCAGGTAAACTCAACAGGCTTGCACCACGCAGAGATACGCCGGGCAAATTCTACCAAACGCTCCCCCGCCAGCGACGGCGTGCCGCCGCCAACATAGACGGTGCGGATCTGTGCAAGCGCGCCTGCGTCGCCAAAAGCATCGAGGCGCGCATACAACTGCTCAAAATAGGTATCGAGCGCAACGCTCATGTTGCACGGAGCAAAACTGCGTGAGTCAAAGTCACAGTACCGGCATTTTTGGGCGCAAAACGGCACATGCACGTACAGCGCGGTAACGGCCACCGTTAGGCCTCCAACGGATGAGCGGGCACCGACTCGCCGGCGGCAAGTGCGGCCTCACAGGCCACCACATCGTGCTCGATATCATCGACCAGTGCCATGAACTCCTCGTATGTGGAGCAACGCACCACCTGAGCGCGCCAGGCGGCAGCATGGGGCATGCCCTTTAGATACCAGCTTGCGTACGTGCGGGCACGCGACATGAGCGGCAACAGCTCGTGCGTGAGCGTCAGGTGCTCGCGCAGGGCATCCAGGCGCTCAACCGAGGAGCGAGAAGGAACCGGCGTGCCATCGAGTGCAAGGGCTCGGGCATCGCCGAACACCCATGGATTGCCGTAGATGCCGCGCGCGATAAACACCGCGCTGGCACCCGAGCTTTGCAGATGCTCAGCAGCGTCCTCTGCCGAGAACACATCGCCCGAACCGATAACGGGAATCTCGACGGCGTCGGCCACCTCATCGACGACCGACCAATCGGCCTGGCCCGTATAGAGCTGCGTGGCGCAGCGACCATGTACCGCCACCGCGGCGGCCCCTGCTCCCTCAAGCATCTGGGCAAACGTCGCGGCGTTGCGGTCTTCGGCGTAAAAGCCCTTACGGATTTTTACGGTCACGGGCACATGCGCCGCGCCCACCGCCGCCTCGACGATCTGCTCGGCCAGATCGGGAGTGCGCATAAGCGCCGAGCCCTCGCCCTTGGTGACGACCTTGCGAGCCGGGCAGGCCATGTTGATATCGATCAGCGACAGGCGATCGCCCACACGCTCCTCGACGGCAGCAACAGCGCTCGCAAACTGATCGGGCTTGGAGCCAAAGAGCTGCACGCAGATCTGCTGCTCCTCATCGGCCGGCAGTACCAGGCGCCACGTCTTATTGCTGGCATAGGCAAGGCCCGCCACGCTCACCATCTCGCTATAGGCAAGATGGGCACCGCGACGGCGGCACATGATGCGATAGGCGGGATCGGTCACGCCCGCCATGGGAGCCATAAGGAACGGCTGCTCGGCATAGGCGCCAAGCAACCGCTTGCTGTATTCAGAAAGTGCCATGGACCTACTCGTCCACCTTGAGAATCGCCATAAAGGCCTCCTGCGGAACCTCGACCGAGCCGATGGCCTTCATGCGCTTTTTGCCCTCTTTCTGCTTCTCGAGCAGCTTGCGCTTTCGCGAGATATCGCCGCCATAACACTTGGCCAGCACGTCCTTGCGGCGCGCTTTGACGGTAGAGCGGGCAATGATCTTGTTGCCGATGGCGCCCTGGATAGGCACCTCGAACAGCTGGCGCGGAATGATTTCCTTGAGCTTGTCGCACAGACCGCGGGCCAGGCCATAAGCCTTATCCTTGTGCACGATAAACGACAGCGCGTCCACCTCGTCGCCCGAAAGCAGGATGTCGAGCTTGACGAGCTCGGAGGGGCGATATTCGTTGAACTCGTAGTCGAGCGAGGCGTAACCCTTGGTGCGGCTCTTGAGCTGGTCAAAAAAGTCCAGAATGAGCTCGGCAAGCGGCATGTCGAAACGCATCTCGACCGATTTGCTCGTGAGATGGATCATGTCGGTTGTAATGCCGCGATGCTCGATAGCGAGCTGCATGACGGCACCCGTATACTCGGGCGGACAGATAATCTTGGCCTTGAGGTAGGGCTCCTCGATGCGCTCGATGCGCGTAGCCTCGGGCAGATCCTGCGGGCTGCGAACATCAATCATCTCGCCGTCGGTCTTGTAGACGTGATAGTCCACCGAAGGGCTCGTGGCAATCAGGTCCAGGTTGAACTCGCGCTCCAGGCGCTCCTTGACGACCTCCATATGCAGCAGGCCCAAGAAGCCAACGCGGAAACCAAAGCCGAGCGCCACCGAAGTCTCGGGCTCCCACACCAACGACGGGTCGTTGACATGCAGCTTATCGAGCGCGTCACGCAGGTTCTCGTAGTCCTTGTTATCGATCGGGAACAGGCCCGTATAGACCATGGGCTTAGCCTCGCGGTAACCGGGAAGCGGCTCGGGGCAGGGGTTCGACGCCCAGGTAAGGGTGTCGCCCACGCGAACGGCCTCGGGGTCCTTCAGGCCCGTGACCACGTATCCGACCTCGCCGACCGTCAGCGCGTCGACCGGCGTCTCGGCGGGACGCTTGACGCCCACGCCATCGACCAAAAAGTCGCCCTTTGCCTGCATCATGCGCAAGGTATCGCCCTTTTTGATGGAGCCGTCAAAGATGCGCACCGTGGCGACGACGCCACGATACTCGTCGAAGTATGAATCCAGAATGAGTGCCTTGAGCGGCGCATTCGCATCGCCCTTGGGCGGAGAGATCAGAAAGACAATGGACTCCAGCAGATCGTGGATGCCCTCGCCGGTCTTGCCCGAGACACACACGGCATCATCGGCAGGGATCGCCAGGTCATCCTCGATCTCGGTCTTAACCTCGTCGGGATGAGCCGAGGGCAGGTCGATCTTGTTGATGGCCGGCACAATGTCCAGATTGGCGTTCATGGCAAGCGTCGCGTTGGAGACGGTCTGTGCCTCGACGCCCTGTGTGGCGTCGACAACGAGCACCGCGCCCTCACAGGCTGCCAGCGAGCGCGAGACCTCATAGGTAAAGTCCACGTGGCCCGGCGTATCGATCAGATTGAACTGATACGTCTCGCCATCGTCGGCGTCATAGGACACGCGAACGGCATTGGACTTGATCGTGATGCCGCGCTCGCGCTCGATATCCATGGTGTCGAGCAGCTGCGACTCCATGTCGCGCTCGTCGACGGTATGGGTGAGCTCGAGAATGCGGTCACTGATCGTGGACTTGCCATGGTCGATGTGCGCAACAATCGAGAAGTTGCGGATGTGGGAAATGTCAATTGAAGTATTCATGCGGACTATCTTACCCGAGCGGTACAAAAAATGGAGCCTGTTCCATAAAACAGGCTCCATTTATGCGCGTAATCTGTGTGGTGTGAAATTTACAACTTAAGCGTTGATGCTGTTCACGAGCTTGGCAAGACCGGACTTGCGGTTGGAAGCCTGGTTCTTGTGGATAACATGCTTGGCGGCAGCCATGTCGAGACGCTTGGTGACGGTCTTGAGGGCAGCCTGGGCCTTCTCGGCGTCGCCCTCGGCGACGGCGGACTGGACGTGCTTGGTCAGCGTCTTGAGCTCGGACTTGACAGCCTTGTTACGCATGCGAGCTGCCTCATTGGTGCGGATACGCTTCTTCTGAGACTTGATGTTTGCCACTTCTGGAGTTCCTTTCGAGTTCCTTGCAAAAAATGTATGACACCTCTGAGACACGGTGAGGTCATGCAAGCGCCTACTATAGCACGCTCCCCCTCAAAGGGATAGAACGAATTTGTCAAATAGGCAGGTATCATCACGATTTTCTCAAGATGTTCGTAATCCAGAGCAAAAGCGCGGCCTCAGAATCGGCCGAACCCTTGAGCGCGAGCTCTACATCGACCGCCCCCTCGAGCGCCGCGACGAGCTCTGCCATCGAAAAGCGACGTGCCCAGGTCAAGTGATTCTTGACCTGCCAGGACTGGAGCTTGAGCGTTGCGGCCAGCTCACGACCCTGTCCGCGCGCATCGAGCGCCTTGGCGACGATAAGCTCGCGGATGCGGCCGCACAGCAACGTGTAAGTCCACACGTAGCTCTTGGCGGGCAATAGATTGAAAAGCTCGAGCGAGCGTCGCATGTCACGTGCCGAGACCGCATTGAGAAAGTCCCAGGGTTGAACCTCGGCCGTACGTACAATCCAGCGCTCAACGTCGGTAAGCTCAATCTGGGGCGCCTCGACCATCTGGGCAAGCTTAGCCAAGTCGTTATCGAGCATGCGAGTGTTCTCGCCCGAACGCGAGACGAGCTCCTCGGCGGCCGCCGTCGAGATCGACTTGCCGCGCTGCGTCGCCATCTGCTGCACGCGACGCGGTAGCTCCCAGCGTTTGGTGCCGGAGCAATCGATCACGGCCTTCTTATCGATCTTGGCGATCGCCTTATACAGGCGTGTGTTCTTGGCAAGCGAGTCGGCAATGATGAGGCAGACCGTTGTGGGGCTGGGACTCGCCAAATACTCGACAAGCGGCTCCGAGACCGCCTTGGCGAGCTTTGAACAGCCGTCAAGGATTACCAGGCGAAACTCGCTGCCCATCGGAAAGGTGTTAAGCGATCCGATAATCGACTCGATATCGGGGTCTTTGGTCATATCGCGCTCGTCGAGGTTGAACTCGACCATGCCCGTCTTTTCCAGACGCGCTTTCATACGCGAGACGGCGTGATCGCGCTTGACGCCGTCGGTACCGACGATCAGATATGCCGGCAGCAGACCGGTTTCGGACATTGCGCTCCCCTCCCGCAGGCCTTCGTATTCGCTCCGTGCCATTCTAGCCCAGGGGCCCACCACACGCCAACGATGTCGTCACGGTTGCTGGCATCGCATCGCAAAGCCATTCGCAGTCGGCGTGACGGTAATGTCGCCGTGTTCGATAGTGCACGCGAACACGGCGCCCGCTTCCTTAACGGCATCGATGCAGGCATCGGACGGATGGCCGTATCGATTCCCTTCGCCCGCACTCGCGAGGGAAAGCTCGGGCTTCAGGACGTCCAGCAACTCATCATCGACTGAAACCTTAGAGCCGTGATGCCCAAGTTTAAGTACGTCGATATCCCCCACCTCCTGCACGAATTCCCGTTCTTGGTCGATCTCGGCATCACCGGTGAGGAGCATACGCAGGCCCTTGCCTTCCTGAACATATGAGAGCAGCAGGACAAGCGAGTCCTCATTTCCCTCACCATCCACGGACTCGAATGGCCACATCACGCGGGCGCAAAATGAGCCGATATCGACCGTATCCCCACGGCGCACCTGCCGATACTCCACGCCAGGTCGGTTCAATACCTCGGCAGGAGCATCCTCCAGCGCATCCGCCGCCACGGCAATCGTACCGACCGGAAACTGTTCGAGCACGGCAGGCAGACCACCCCAGTGATCCTCATCCCAATGCGTCACAAAGACGGCATCGATATGGTGCACGTTATTGCGAACCAACGCCGCCACCACGCGCTCGTCGAGCCCGCAGTCGACGAGTGCCACTGCACCGCCCTGGCGGATAAGAATCGCATCGGCCTGGCCCACATCGAGCACCGTCACAGAAGGCGGAGCGAATCGATCCCAGTAGACGTACGGAATCGCAGCCAGGAACACCAGACATGCAAGCCCCACCGCCACAGGACGTGCACGGGGACGCGGCCACCAGACCAGCAGCACCGCCAGCAAACACGGCACTAGATAAATCCACATGCTATCGGGCGGCACGCTCACGGATGCACCCGGCACGGCGGCAAACAGCTGCTCGAAGAACAGCGCGCAACGGGAGGCAATCATGGGCACAACGAGCGCCCAAGTCCGCAACGGTGCCACGAGCGAAAAGGGAACCAGCACGATCGACACGGCAAGCAGTACGCTCACCACCGGACCGATGACCGCATTTGCCAGCGGAGCAATGAGCGAGAACGTACCGAAGGCAGGAATGGTAATGGGAAGTGTCGCCAGTTGCGAGCACAGCGTGACGGAAAGCATGCTGGCAACGTCTGATGGCACACCCAGCTCACCCAAAGCGTAGGTCGCATAGGGGCAAAAGCACAGAATGGCTAAGACGCTGGCACATGAAAGCTGAAAACCCATCTCGAACAGCACCGTCGGCCGCAGTAGCACAAAGATGGACATGGTAACAAAGAGTGCCGATGCGCCGTGCCGGCGACGCCCCGCGCCGTTTACGACAAGCGTCGCGAACACCATGCAGCACGCGCGCACGGCCGAGGGAGACGCGCCCGTAAAGGCAGCGTAGCCCACAAGCGTTATCGCCAATATCGCCCGCTGAAGACCACGTGAACACCGAGTCTTTTGCAATACGCCCTCGATTACAAACCCCACGATAGCCAAATGGCTGCCCGAGACGGCGATAAGATGCGCCGTTCCCGTCACCGAAAACCAATCGCCAGCCGACTGGGCGCGCAGCTCGGACGAACGACCACAGACGACACCGGCTATGAGCGCACGCGCCAGGTCGGTCGCAGGCGCGATGGACGCAAGCAGCCCATTTCGCAGCCGAAGCAGCGGGCCCGGAGAGCCCTCATCGACCGGCACAATCCGAACGGCTTGAACCTTGCGCACCTCGCCTCGGAGCACACGCGATCGTCCATACGCATCGTTCTCAAAACGTGAAACGCGACCGATAACACGCATGTGCGCCCCGACCCTGAGCTCGCGGTCACACGATAGGCGAACCGTTGCCAAGTTCTTGCCGTCCGCGCGTGCCTCGCAGGTATAGGAATACACGTCGTCGTTTATGGATGGATCACCCTGCACGACAAACTCGAGGCTGCTTGCCGCTCGAGCGTCGAGCGCCTTCGAGGCGCTTAGCGCGCCCACAGCCCACCACGCCGAGACGACCGCTCCCGCCACGAGACCGACGGACGCGGCATACAGCCACCGCTTCCAAGGGGCAAGCCGCGCACAAAATTGAGCCAGCACAACGAATACCGCCGCCGCAACGGGAATGGCCCATAGCAGCCCGACCGCCGGCGCCTGCTCCCTCAGCAGCACATCAGCGGCCACGTTGAGCACCAAGGCGCAGCTCATGCACACGCCGGCACACAGAGCCATCGTCCACGGCATCAAGGGCCGCGGAGGCATCACATGCTCGCGCTCTGTCGCACTCATACGCAGATGCAATCTTTGATTTTGGCAAGCTTCTTCTCGCCGATCCCCGACACACGCATCAGATCGTCAACCGAGGCAAAAGCACCGTTCTTTGTACGCTCATCGATAATCGACTGGGCCATGGAGGGGCCGATGCCCGAGAGCGTCTGCAGCTCTGCCGCACTTGCCGTATTGATGTTTACTAGGCCTGTTGCGCCACTCACGCCCGATGATGCGGAAGCCCCACCATCAACACCGGCTTCCGAAATGGACGCCTCCTGTTCCCCTACCGTTGGAACGTGAATTTTTTGTCCATCAGTGACCTTAGATGCCCGATTGAGCCCCGTAACGTCTGCCTCGGGCGCCAGCCCGCCGGCGGCATCAATCGCCTGAGCCACCCGAGCGCCGTCCTTGAGCCGATATACGCCGGGCGACACAACGGCGCCATCAACATCGACATAAACCTCTGCCGCGGCAGAAGCCTTTGTCGAAGAACCTTCGGATGTCTTTCCGCTTGAGGCATCACCGGATCCCGGCTCCACCAACGAGCCCGAACCGTCAGTGCGCTCAAACGACACGCCACCGGAACCACCGCCAAGGTTCGCCATCGCCAGTCCACTCGCCATCGCAATGACGACCAGTATCGCCATCACCACTGCCTTATGACCGAGTAGCTTGTCCGCCAAGCGGTCCATCCGTTTGACCCGTTCGTGTTGTTCGCGCTGCGCCATAGCAAAACCTCCCAACAACATCGTGTCAGGAAAAGAGTCCTGCAACAGCCATTCTCCAAAAACCGGTTTTCGCGGTCAAACCAAAAGCCGACCAAAACCTTGCGAAATACTGTCCATTTATTCAGGCACACGTCAGCAAATGAACACTTAGCCGCAAAATGCCCAGATAGCAAAAGACCGACGATGCAGACGCATCGTCGGTCTATGCACAAAATTACTCGTGATCTTGGTAAATCTCACGCGGAGCAAGCTCCGAATGTTTGCGTTTTAAGGTCTTAGGGGCCTTATACGTGTTGCTCTCGAAGTCGATGTACTCGGTCTGCTTGAGCAGGCGCTCGATCATCTCCTCGTGATCGAACAACTCCCAGGCCTCATGCACGGCATCGAGTTTAGCGTGCGTCTCGGGACGGCGCGGCATAAACAGCGTGCAGCAGTCGGGAGCGGCCTCAGTCGAGATATCGAACGTACCGATCTCCTCGGCGCGCGCGATGATCTCCTGCTTGTCCGAACCGATGAGAGGACGGAACACGGGGATCTTCACGGCCTCGTTGACGGCCATGATATTCTCAAGCGTTTGGGAGGCAACCTGCCCAAGCGATTCGCCCGTCACGATGGCCTTGGCGCCCTCGATGTGCGCAATGCGCTCGGCAACCGAATACATAATACGGCGATACATGATCACGCGCAGGTTGCTGGGACAGGTGACCGAAATCTCACGCTGGCAGTCACCAAACGGCACCACGTACAGGCGGCCGATCTGGACACCCGGCTCAAGCGCACGGATGATGTCCTGCACCAAATACTCGCTCGTATCGGGCGTCTGCGGACGACCGGAGAAATGTACCGGCACGCACACCGCGCCGCGACGCGCGAGCATCCAGGTCGCCACCGGAGAATCGATACCCGACGACAGCAGCGTCACGACCTTGCCGGCAGAACCCACCGGCAGACCGCCCACACCGCGCTCGGAGCGCGCATACACGTAGACGCTACCCTGGACCACCAGTACGTGCACCATAGCGTCAGGATCGTGCATCTGAACCTTTTTATCAGGAAACGCCTCGCACAACACATCGCCCACCTGACGATTGATGTCAATCGAGGTGAGCTCATAGTCAGTATTGGAGCGCTTGGCGTGCACCTTAAACGAATCGAAAGGACCAAACTCGCGCAGCGCCTTGACGGCGGCGGCACAGTACTCCTGCGGGTCGCGGTTAGTGTGATACGCCAAAGACACACGAGCAACGCCGGGAACGGTGCGAATGACACGCGCCGCCTCATCGGCCTGATGCTCGTTAAAGGTCACGAGGATATAACCGGAAATTCGAGACACGGCATTCACGGAAAAGGCGGCCAAGGCCGCCTTGATGTTATCCATGAGGATATGCTCAAAATGTGCGCGGTTCTTGCCCTTCAGTCCAACCTCGTGATAGTGGACCAGACAGACGCGAGCTGCCATTTAGGCTTCAGCAACCTTGTGGCCGAGCGCCTTCTCGTAACGGGCCTCGTCGTAAGAGATGTCGCCATCGACAATCTCGTCCATAGCCATCGAGATGGTATCGGCACCGGAAAGCCCGATGGTGATGTCATCGACATCCTGGACGGCAAGCACGCGGTTGTGCTGGCCACGCAGCATGCTATTGATGTCGCAGGCGCGCTTGGAGGCAAGCGAAGCGAGCAGGAAGCGGTTGTGATCGGTCTTCTCCAGAAGATCGTCAATGCAAGGCTTTACAACGGACACGGACCTCAGATCCTTTCATGCATATCGAGAACGCGAACGAGCTCATCGGTCGCGCGGTCGAGATCGTCATTTACCACGACGTCGTCGTAGCGGTCGGCAAGGGCAAGCTCATCGGCGGCGTTTGCCATACGCAGCTCAATCGTCTCGGGCGTCTCGGTACCGCGACCGACTAGACGCTCGCGGAGTACCTCAAGCGAAGGCGGCTTGATAAAGATCAGCACGGCCTCGGGGAAACGCTCCTTCACCTGCAGGGCACCCTGGACATCGATCTCCAAGATGAGAGACGAACCAGAGGCGAGCTTGGACTGAACCTCGCTCACCAACGTGCCGTAGCAGTTACCGTGGACCTCGGCCCACTCAACAAACTCACCGTTTGCCACGCGGCGGTCGAACTCCTCACGCGTCAGGAAAAAGTAATTGACGCCATCGACCTCGCCTTTGCGTGGGGCTCGCGTGGTAGCCGAAACCGTCAGGCCCAGGTTAGAGCGACGCTCGCGAACACGAGTGACGAGCGTACCCTTGCCTGCGCCTGACGGTCCAGAAATCACAAAGAGCTTGGAATCCTGAGCGCTCACTTATTTGGTCAGCTGCTCGAGGAGCTGCTCGCGCTGACGGACGCCGAGGCCCTGGACGCGACGGGTAGCGGAGATACCGAGCTCCTCCATGATCTTGGCGGCCTTGGCCTTGCCATAACCAGGGAGAGACTCGATGAGGGTGGAAACCTTCATGCGGGAAGCGATGGGGTCATCGGAGTTGAGCACGGACTCGAGGGACTTCTCGCCCTTCTTGATCTGCTCGCGAAGCTCAGCGCGGGCGTGACGTGCGGCAGCAGCCTTCTCAAGAGCCTGCTTGCGCTGCTCATCGGTAAGCTGAGGGAGTGCCATTCGTACCTCCAAAAAGTTGGGTTATATCTGATTCAATAATTGGCATTTTAGCACGTAGAACGTACAAAATGCCCAATCGCGGCTCCATAGGTTAGACGATACCCGCAAAAAGTGCAATATACTGCGCCCAAAGTTAAGCCCCTGACCTGCGATTCCACACAAAGGATGGGAAAGTTTACGCAGGCACAGGGGCTATTTTGTGCTAATGAGACCCAAAAGTGGTGACTTAGGGGAATCTTTTAGGCGACGTTTTCGACCAGCTCAGCGACAATAGCGTCAAAGGCGGCAACCGGATCGTCGGCGCCGGTAATGGGGCGGCCCACCACGATATGGCTCGCGCCGCGCTCGATAGCCTGGGAAGGCGTGGCCACGCGGGACTGATCGCCCAGCGCAGCACCAACCGGACGCACGCCCGGGGTCACAATCAGCGCATCGGGGCCTAGCAGCTCACGCATGTCATGAGCCTCCATCGGCGAGCACACGATGCCGTCGATACCGTTGGCCTGGGCGAGTTTTGCCAGACGGGCGGCCTCCTCGGCAACGGGCGACTCGACGCCGATCTCGCTCAGCGCATCCTGATTCATGCTCGTAAGCACGGTGATGGCGACGAGCTTGGCTCGATCCTCGCGTGCCTCCTCGGCACCCTCACGGCAGGCGGCGAGCATAGCACCCGAACCCAAGCCGTGAACCGAAAGCAGGTCGGCACCGGCAAGCGAGGCCGAGCGAGCGGCACCGCGCACCTGATGCGGAATGTCATGGAACTTAAGGTCAAGGAAGACCTTAAAGCCCAGGTCCTTGAACGTCTTGACGATCTCGGGACCCTCGGCGTAATAGAGCGTCATGCCCACTTTAAGCCAGGCGGCATGGCCCGAAAGCTCATGGGCGAGCTCGAGCGCACGCTCACGGTCGCAGTCGAGGGCGACGATAACGCGGTCGCGGGCATCGGTCTCTAGCATTCGAAAGCACCTACCAACTCGTTGATGTCCTTCACGCCCTGGGACTCGGCCCAGGCCTCGAGCTCGCGCGCAATCTTGAGCGAAGCGCACGGATCGACGAAGTTGGCCATACCGACCGATACGCAGGTGGCGCCGGCCAGGATAAACTCGGCCGCATCCTCACCGGTCATGACGCCGCCGACGCCGTTGATGGGGATATCGACGGCCTGGGCAACCTCCCAGACCATACGCACGGCGATGTGATGGCACAGCGGGCCCGAAAGACCGCCCTTGGGCTTGGCCACACGCGACTTGCGGGTGTGAACGTCGATGGCCATACCCTGGATGGAGTTGATGACCGAAAGGCCGTCGGCGCCGGCGGCCTCGAGGGCGCGGGCGATCTCGGCGACGTTGACCGGGGCCATCTTCACAAACAGCGGCTTGTCGGTCACCTTGCGGCAGGCGGCCATGACGGCAGAGGCGCCCTCGGGCGTGGAGCCCATGGCGGCACCGCCGGCGGCAATGTTGGGACAGCTCACGTTGATCTCATAGCCGGCAGCCCAGGGGCACAGCTCGACATACATCTCGAGCGCACGGACGAACTCGTCCACGGAATGACCGGCAACCTGGCAGATGACCTGGCAGCCGTCCTTGGAGAGCTGCTCGAGCCACGGACCGGACTCGCGGGCGAAAGCGGCCACACCGGGGTTCTGCAGGCCCACGGAATTGATCATGCCGCCGGGGATCTCGGCCATGCGGGGTGCGGGATTGCCGGGCCAGGGCTCGGCAGCGCAACCCTTGGTGGTGATGGCACCCAGCTGGGAGACATCGAAGAAGTTCTGGAACTGCCAACCGTAGCCAAAGGTACCGGCTGCGGTGTTGATGGGGTTCTGCATCTTGACGCCGCCGAAATCGACGGCCATGTTCACGGTACCCACTAGAAGACCACCACCTTGGAAGCATCAAACACGGGGCCGCACATGCAGGCGCCCTTCATACCGTCGACCGTCTCGACATTGCAGGTGTTGCAGGCACCAAAGCCACAGCTCATCATGCGCTCGAGCGACACCTCGCAGTACGCGCCGGCCTCGGCGGCAGCGGCGGCGACCTTCTTCATCATGACGGCGGGACCACAGCTGGCGACGTAGTCGTAACCGCCCTCGCCGAGCAGCTCAGCGGCAGGATCGGTGCAGAAGCCGTGCGTGCCCAACGAGCCGTCGTCGGTGCATACGTTGACCGTAGCTCCCAGCGCGCGGAACTCATCGACGCCCACGGCCTTGGACGCGGTGCAAAAGCCCAGGCACACGTCGACGGCTACACCCTGCTTGGCAAGCATGTCAGCCAGGCAGAGCACAGGCGGAACGCCAATGCCGCCGGCGACGAGCAGTGCTTTCCTGGTACCCTCGGGCACGAACCAGCCGCGGCCGCCAGGGCCCAGCAGGTTGGAGGTGGAGCCAAGGGCCATCTGCGACAGACGACGGGTATCATCGCCCACGACGGCGTACCACAGCTCGACGGTGCCGGCCTCGGCGTCGGCACGATAGAAGCTCAGGGGCACGCGAAGCAGCGAGGACGCATCACCGGGTACGGCGATGTTCACAAACTGACCGGGCTTGAGCGCACTTGCAAGCTTGGGGGCCGAGATAACGAGCGAGAAGATGCCGTCGGCGATCTCCTGGTTCGAGACGACCTCGAAGTCGTGCATGCGTGCAGTGGAAGGTGTGGGCATAGACGCTCCAATCCCCCATGCGGTTGCATGGTTCAGGCGAACAGAAAGCGCGGCACCGCAAGGGCGCCGCGCACAAAAGCGATAAGGCTATGCTAGCAGATGCAGCCGTCGGCAAGCGTCTGCTTACCGCCGACGAACACATCGGTGGCACGACCGGTGAGCGTACGGCCGGCAAAACCGGAGTTCTCGGCGCGCGACTCGTAGCCGTCCTCGCCGACCGTCCAGGTTGCAGCGGGGTCGAAGACGGTCAGGTCGGCAACGGAGCCCGCCTTGACCTGAACCTGGTCGAGGCCCAGGATCTCACGCGGCTTGATGGCCATGAGCTCGACCATGCGGCCCACGCTCATCTTGCCCGTGTTGACCAGCTCGGTGAGTACGAGCGACAGCGAGGTCTCGAGGCCGGTCATACCAAAGGGCGCAAGCTCGAACTCGCGGGCCTTCTCCCACGGGGTGTGGGGAGCATGATCGGTGACGATAACGTCGACGGTGCCGTCGATGACACCCTGACGGATGGCCTCGGCGTCCTCGTCGGTGCGCAGCGGCGGATTGACCTTGAGCGAGGTGTTGTAGGTCTCGTCCAGGTCGTTCTCGGTCAGGAACATGTGGTGCGGGGTTGCCTCGCAGGTAACCTGAACGCCAGCGGCCTTGCCGGCACGCACGATCTCCAGGCCATGGGCGGTAGAGATGTGCTGGATGTGCAGCTTGGCACCGGTCAGCTTGGCGATCTCGATGTCGCGAGCGATCTGGAGCTCCTCGCCGGCAGCCGGCCAGCCCTCAAGAGCCAGACGGGTCGAGACCTTGCCCTCGTTGATCTGGCCGTGGCCGACCAGGTCCTCGTCCTGGCAGTGGCTCATAAAGACCTTGCCGAACATCTTGCCGTAGTCCATGCAGCGACGGAGCATGCCTGCACCCTGCACGCCGCGACCGTCGTCGGTGAAGGCGACGGCGCCGTGGGCGACCATATCGCCCATCTCGGACATGGCCTCGCCCTTAAGACCGCGGGTCATGGCGCCCGACGGATAGACGCGGCAGTGACCGACCTCGGCAGCGCGGGACTTGACGAACTCAACGACGGTACCGTTATCGGTAACGGGATCGGTGTTGGGCATAGCGCACACGCCGGTGAAGCCGCCCTTGGCAGCTGCGCGGGTGCCGCTCTCGATGTCCTCTTTGACCTCGTAGCCGGGCTCGCGCAGGTGGACGTGCATGTCCACCAAGCCAGGGACGAGGTGCTTACCGGAAAGGTCGCGGACCACGGCTCCCTCGGCGGCGAGGTTCTCGCCGACCTCGGCGATCTTGTCGCCGTCAATCAGGACGTCAACGACACCGTCAAGCTCGACGGACGGGTCGACGACGTGGGCATTCTTAAGAAGCAAGGCCATTATCGGCACCTCCAAGCAGCAGATACAGGATAGCCATACGCACGCAGATACCGGCGTAGACCTGCTCCAGGATGACGGAGCGTTGCGGGTGGTCGGCCATATAGGAGTCGAACTCGACGCCGCGGTTGATGGGGCCCGGGTGGCAGATGATCGCGTCGGGCTTCATGAGCTTCTCACGGTCCTTGGTCAGGCCGAAGAGCTTGTGGTACTCGCGAATGGTCGGGAACGGGGCACCCTCGAGGCGCTCCTGCTGTACGCGCAGCATGTAGACGACGTCCAGCTCGGGCAGGACGGAATCGAGGTCGCTCGTCACGTGGTCGCAGCCCAGAACCTCGGGCGCCGGCGGCAGCAGCGTGCCGGGGGCGACGGCGTAGGTCTCGCAGCCCATGATCTTCAACGCGGGAATCAGCGAGCCGCAAACGCGGGAGTGGGCGATGTCGCCGACGACAGCGACCTTCAGACCGTGGAAGTCACCCTTGTGCTCCCAGATGGTGTACAGGTCGAGCAGAGCCTGCGTGGGGTGGTTGTGCTTACCGTCACCGGCGCAGATAACACTCGCGGGCGAATTCTGCGTGACGATGTAGGGAGCACCGGCATGCTTGTCGCGCACGACAATGCAGTCAATCTTGTAGGCGTTGAGGGTCTCGACGGTATCGACGAGGCTCTCGCCCTTGACCGTGGAGGTCGAGGAGCCGCCAAAGTTGAGGCTGTCGGCCGAAAGACGCTTCTCGGCGAGCTCGAAGGAGCTGCGGGTACGCGTCGAGGGCTCGTTGAACATGTTGACGATGGTCTTGCCCTTGAGCGTGGGGACCTTCTTGATGGCACGCTCGTTGACCTCGGAGAACGCCTTGGCGGTCTCGAGGATGAGCTTGATGTCCTCTTCGGAGTACTCGGTAATGTCGATCAGGTGCTTATGATTAAACGCCACGGTACTACTCACCTCCCAGCGGCGCGGAGCCCACGTGGGAACCCGGCGCGACGTCGTTGATCTCGACAGCGGTGTGGCCGTCGACTTCCTTCATATATAGGTGCACGTTCTCCTCGTGCGACGAGGGAACGTTCTTGCCGACAAAGTCCGGCGAGATAGGGAGCTCGCGGTGACCGCGGTCAACGAGAACTGCCAGCTCGACTCGGCTCGGACGACCCAGGTCCATAACGGCGTCCAGAGCGGCGCGGATGGTGCGACCCGTGTACAGGATGTCGTCCACCAGCACGACACGCTTGCCGTCGACGCTGAAGGGAATGTTGGTAGCGTGGATCGCGGGAGCGAAATTGGTCGCATAGTCATCGCGATAGAAGCTGATGTCCAGGCTGCCGAGCGGAACGTCGACACCCTCGATCTCCTTGATCGCCTCGGCGAGCTTCTTTGCCAGAAGGTCGCCGCGCGTGACGATGCCGACCAGAGCGAGGTCTTCACAGCCCTCGTTGCGCTCGAGGATCTCGTGCGCGATGCGGGTCATCGCTCGGTTGACGGCGGTCTCGTCCATGATGACCGCCTTGGGGGAAGTCGTGCCCATCGATCTCCTTCCTCACATGTCTTGACTGCTGACACAGTCAAAAAAATAGATGCCCGACCGCTCAAAGCGGAACCAGACACCCACAGGAAGTACTGCTCATTGACAGCTATGTAATTCCATGCGGGTATCTCGTACCCCTTTAATGGTCAAGGCATAGTGTAGCCAACCTCGGGCTCAAATGCGAGCATAAATACTAGTCAATCCGTAAACGGAGCCAATCGCTCCATAAACCTATATATATTTGTGGGACGCGCTTGAAAACCTTGTTGCGAGCTGGCATAATCCCCTCTGCCGCACGCAAATCGGATCTACGTCCAGGGCCGTAGCGTGGGCACTATCGCCAAAAGAGGAATATCTCTGTGTAGATTGCGCACAGAGACATGCTTCTGTGCTATAGTTCAGGCTTGTTTGTTAACGCGACATGTTCGTTTGTCGCCCAAGGAGGGTCAGTTATGTCCAAAGTTTGCGAAGTTTGCGGTAAGCACCCCGTTGCCGGTCGCTCCATCAGCCACTCTCACCGCGTCACCAACCGTAAGTTCCGCCCCAACATCCAGCGCGTCTACGTCGTCGTCGATGGTCACCGTCGCAAGATGAACGTTTGCTCCACCTGCCTCAAGTCCGGCAAGGTTGCGCGCTCGTAAATAAGGTCTTACCAACAAGTACCTCGGACTCTCCGGGTCAAAGACCTCGCGTTCATATAGAACTTACCAAAGGCGCCCTCCCCTACGGAGGGCGCCTTTTTGCACTCATTGGGGACAGACTTATATGAGGGTTTGCAGATGTCAAAGGGATCATAGCCCAGCTGGTATGCCTTGTAACTAACGGTACGCCTCGAGCGAGTCGGACGCACCTTACACGGGATTGAAATGGATGTAATCGAGTAGCTGCACCGCCTGTGTGTCCGACTCAACCGCGACCCGCGAATAGCGATCATCAAACAGATGTCCCGTTTTCCCATTGAAATACTCATGAGAGTCTGTACCCAATGAGCGGGGCGATGCAGCAGGCAAATAGTTTTAGTTAAAACGCTTCAGTTTATTGAAGCGTTTTAGTGTGCCTTTTACGGGAATCTTACCGTTCACCGAATAATTTCTTGCTATCATGCAAGGCGTAGGGTAAATCTCCGATCGCAAGGAGACACAAATGGTGAAAAAGTCACCGGAAAACACTACTCCCGCAATTGTGGACAACGTAGAGGCGCTTGAGGCTAAGCTCGCTCAGATGCGAGAGGCCCAGGCGCTTTTTGCTACGTACACGCAGGAGCAGGTCGACAAGATCTTCTATGAGGCCGCCATGGCCGCCAACAAGGCTCGTATCCCGTTGGCGAAGATGGCCATCGAGGAGACCGGCCGCGGCGTTCTTGAGGACAAGGTCATCAAGAACCACTACGCCGCAGAGTACATCTACAACGCTTACAAGAATACCAAGACCTGTGGTGTCCTGGAGCGCGACGAGGCTTACGGCATCACCAAGATCGCCGAGCCCATCGGCATCGTGGGCGCCGTCATCCCGACGACCAACCCCACCTCCACCGCGATCTTCAAGACGCTGATCTGCCTGAAGACCCGCAACGCCATCATCATCTCCCCGCACCCGGCTGCCGCCAAGTGCACCATCGCCGCCGCCAAGCTCGTGCTTGACGCCGCCGTCAAGGCCGGCGCCCCCGAGGGCATCATCGGCTGGGTCGATGTCCCCTCCATCGAGCTGACTAACATGGTCATGCGCGACGTCGACATCATCCTCGCCACCGGTGGCCCGGGCATGGTCAAGGCCGCCTACTCCTCGGGCAAGCCCGCCCTGGGCGTTGGCGCCGGTAACACCCCGGTCGTCATCGACGACACCGCCGACGTTCTGCTCGCAGTCAACTCCATCATCCACTCCAAGACCTTCGACAACGGCATGATCTGCGCTTCCGAGCAGTCCGTGACCGTCATCGACACCATCTACGACCAGGTCAAGGCCGAGTTCCAGAAGCGCGGCTGCTACTTCGTCAAGCAGGGTGCCGAGATGGAGGCCCTGCGTGCCGCCATGTTCAAGAACGGCGCCCTCGATCACCGCATCCCCGGCATGGCTGCCGCCAAGATCGCCGAGCTCGCCGGCATCGAGGTTCCCGCCAAGACTAAGATCCTGATCGCCGAGGTCACCTCCACCGACCCCGCCAAGGAGGAGTTCTCCCACGAGAAGCTCTCCCCGGTCCTGGCCATGTACCACGCCAAGGACTTCCAGGAGGCCGTCGACAAGGCCGAGCACCTGGTGCTCGCCGGTGGCCCGGGCCACACCGCCTCTCTGTACGTGCACCCCGCCCAGGCCGAGAAGATCAGCCTGTTCGAGCACGTCATGAAGGCCTGCCGCATCGTCATCAACACCCCGTCCTCGCACGGTGGCATCGGTGACCTGTACAACTTTGGCATGAAGCCGTCTCTGACCCTGGGCTGCGGCTCCTGGGGCGGCAACTCCGTCTCCGAGAACGTTGGGGTGAAGCACTTGATCAACGTTAAGACTGTGGCCGAGCGCCGTGAGAACATGCTGTGGTTCCGCGCTCCCGAGAAGGTCTACTTCAAGAAGGGTTCCACGCCCGTCGCCCTCGACGAGCTGGGCAACGTCATGGGCAAGAAGCGCGCCTTCATCGTTACCGACCAGTTCCTCTTCAAGAATGGCAACACCCGCGCCATCGAGGCCAAGCTCGACGAGATGGGCATCGCCCACGACTGCTTCTACGACGTCGAGCCCGATCCGTCGCTGCAGTGCGCACGTCGCGGCGCCAAGCAGATGGCTCTCTTTGAGCCGGACGTCATCATCGCCGTCGGCGGTGGCTCCGCTATGGACGCCGGCAAGATCATGTGGATGATGTACGAGCACCCCGAGTGCAAGTTTGAGGACATGGCCATGGACTTCATGGACATCCGCAAGCGTATCTTCACCTTCCCCGAGATGGGCAAGAAGGCCTACTTCGTCGCCGTCCCGACCTCCTCGGGTACCGGCTCCGAGTGCACGCCGTTCGCCATCATCACCGACAAGGAGACCGGCATCAAGTGGCCGCTCGCCGACTACGCGCTGCTCCCCAACATGGCTATCGTCGACGCCGACAACTGCATGACCGCCCCGCGCGGCCTGACCGCTGCCTCCGGCATCGACGTCATGACCCACGCCATCGAGTCCTACGTCTCCATCATGGCTTCCGACTACACCAAGGGCCTCTCCGAGCGCGCTGCCAAGCTCGTCTTTGAGAACCTGCCCTCCAGCTTCACGAACGGCGCCAAGGACCCGCACGCCCGCGAGGAGATGCACAACGCCTCCTGCATGGCCGGTATGGCCTTCGCCAACGCCTTCCTGGGCCTCAACCACTCCATGGCTCACAAGCTCGGCGCTTTCCATCACCTGCCCCACGGCATCGCTAACGCCGTCATCCTGACCCGCGTCATGCGCTACAACGCCGCCGAGGCTCCCGTCAAGATGGGTACCTTCTCCCAGTATCCTTACCCCAACGCGCTGCACAACTACGCCGAGATGGCCAAGTACTGCGGCATCGAGGGCAAGGACGACAAGGAGGTCTTCGAGAACTTCATCACGAAGCTCGAGGAGCTCAAGGACTTCATCGGTGTCAAGAAGACCATCGCCGACTACGGTGTTGACGAGCAGTACTTCCTCGACACCCTCGACGAGATGACCGAGCAGGCATTCAACGACCAGTGCACCGGCGCTAACCCGCGCTACCCGCTCATGAGCGAGATCAAGGAGCTCTACCTGGACGCCTACTACGGCCGCGAGCCCCAGGACTACGCCGTCTGCTAGTTTTTAGCACGGTTTTTTGCGGCGGGGGTGCACGGGTGTTTCACACACCCCCGCCGTCGCTTCTATCGCATCGTTGAAAGGATGCAACCATGCTGCTACCCGATTCCAAGACCGAGCTCGTCCGCCGTGGCAACAAGGTCGTTTACGACCTGGGCGACAAGATCGTCAAGGTCTTTAACGAGACCAAGCCTGTCTCCGACGTGTTCAACGAGGCTTTGAATCTTGCCCGCATCAATGAGTGCGGCATCCGCAGCCCCAAGGCTCTCGAGGTTTCCCAGCTCGAGAACGCCAACGGCTGGGCGCTCGTGACCGAGAAGGTTCCGGGCACCACCCTTGCCGAGAAGATGACTGCCGAGCCCCAGCGCTTTGGTGAGTACCTCGAGATGTTCGTCGACCTCCAGATCGAGATCCACGGCTACACCTCCCCGCTGCTCAACCGTCAGCGCGACAAGTTCGCCCGCATGATCGACAGCCTTGATCAGCTCAATGCCACCACGCGCTACAACCTTCAGGAGCGTCTGGACGGCATGACCAAGGAGTTCAAGGTCTGCCACGGCGACTTCAACCCCTCCAACGTCATCGTCGGCGACGACGGCCAGCTCTATGTGTGCGACTGGGCACACGCCACCCAGGGCTCCCCTGCTGCCGACGTTGCCACCACCTACCTGCTCTTTGCCCTCAACAGCAAGGACCAGGCCGAGGCCTACCTGGAGCTCTACTGCGACCGTGCCGACATGCCCATGCAGGTCGTGCGTCAGTGGACGAGCATCGTCGCCGCTTCCGAGCTCGCTCGTAATCGCAACGTGAACGATGAGTTCCTGAAGAACTGGATCGACGTCGTCGATTATCAGTAATATCTGAGCGATTTATTTCGCATCGGAGGCACAAGGAAAACCCCGCAGCTCGCATGGGCTGTGGGGTTTTCCTTTTAGATATCGAAGATGCTACAAGATAATAGGACGGCCCCGCATCTCCCCGATTGGAGAAATGCGGGGCCGTCCCACATATCGAACTACAAGCGAAATCGTCGATTAACGGCGGGCTGCCTTAACAAGCTCGGCAACCTTGGCAACGACCTCGTCGATCGCCACGTCCTCGCGCTCGCCCGTAGCACGGTCCTTGAGCTCAACGGTGCCATTCTTAAGGCCGCGCTTGCCCAGAACCACCTGATACGGGAAGCCCATGAGGTCGTTATCGGCAAACTTAAAGCCCGGACGCTCATCGCGATCGTCGACGACGACCTCGATGCCCTCGGCACACAGGCCATCAACAATCTGCTCGCAGACGGTAGCGCACTCTTCCTTCTTGGGATCAAGCGGAATCACCGCGACCTCGTACGGGGCAACGGAGACCGGCCAGACGATACCGTGCTCGTCGTTGTGCTGCTCCACGACGGCAGCAAGCGAGCGGGACACGCCCACGCCGTAGCAACCCATGATGAGCGGCTTCTCCTTGCCGTCCTCATCCATAAAGGTGGCACCCATGGCCTCGGAGTACTTGGTGCCCAGCTGGAAGACCTGAGAGACCTCGATGCCGCGGGCAGCGGAGAGCGGCTTGCCGCAGTGCGGGCAGGGGTCGCCGGCGACAACGGTGACCAGATCGGCCCACTCATCGACGGTAAAGTCGCGCTCGGGGCAGGCACCGGTAAAGTGATAATCGACCTCGTTGGCACCGCAGGCCCACTGTTTGGGCTCGCGCAGGCTCTCGTCGCAGACCAGACGAATGCCATCGGGCAGGTTAACCGGTCCGATAAAGCCCTTGTGCAGACCGTTCGCCTGAAGCTCCTCGTCGGTCATCATGCGATAGCCCTTGCCAAAGACGTGCTCGGCCTTGCAATCGTTGAGCTCGTGATCGCCCGGAACAATGGCCACGACCGGCTTGCCCTCGGCGTCGATGAGTGCCAGCGACTTGCGCGTGCCGTTCTCGGGGAACCCAAAGAACTTAGCAACAGCCTCAATGGTGCCCATGCCCGGAGTCTCAACCTTGGTGAGCGTACCGTCACCAGGACCCTCGGTCACGACGACCTTGGTGCTTGCAGCCTCGTCATCGGCAGCGAAGCCGCAATCGTCGCAGTAGACGAGCGAAGCCTCGCCGGCGTCAGCCAAAGCCATGTACTCGACGGAGGTATCGCCACCGATCTCGCCAGAATCGGCGACGACGGGCAGAGCCTTGATGTAGCAGCGCTCGCAGATATTGGCGTACGCCTGCTTCATCTTGTCGTACTCCTCCTGCAGGCTCTCCTGCGTGGCGGAGAAGCTGTAGGCGTCCTTCATGATGAACTCGCGGCCGCGCATCAGGCCAAAGCGGGGACGGAACTCGTCGCGGAACTTGTCCTGAATGTGATACAGGTTGACGGGCAGCTGCTTATAGGAGCGTAGCTCGTTGCGCACCAGGGCCGTGACGGTCTCCTCGTGCGTGGGGCCCAGGACGAACTCGCGACCATGACGGTCGTCAAAGCGCACAAGCTCCTTGCCATAGGCGTCGATGCGGCCGGACTCGCGCCACAACTCGGCGTCGACCATGATAGGCATCATAAGCTCCTGGGCGCCGGCAGCGTCCATCTCGTCGCGCACGATGTTCTCGATCTTACGGATCGAGCGCCAGGCAAGCGGCAGGTAGGAATACAGGCCGGCGGCCTCCTTGCGGATCATGCCGGCACGGAGCAGCAGGCGGTGACTGGCGAGCTCAGCGTCCGCCGGATCCTCTTTAAGCGTCGGCGCATAGAGCTTAGACATATACATTGCTCGGGTCATTTATTTCTCCTCAATAAGCTTGTCGACCTCTGCCATAAGCGCGTCGACAATTTGGTCCTCAGCTACTTTACCAATGATCTGGCCATGCGAAAAGAGCAAGGCCTGACCACGTCCGCAAGCAACGCCCAGGTCGGCATCAGAAGCCTCGCCGGGGCCATTAACGGCACATCCCATAACGGCAATCGAAAGCGGCGCGGTATAGTTCTTAAGCCGCTCGGTTACTTCCTCGGCAATGGGAATAAGGTTAACCTGGCAGCGGGCGCACGTGGGGCACGAGACAATCTCGGGGCCACGGCGACGCAGGCCCAACGACTGCAGAATACCCCAGGCAACCGGCGGCTCCTCAACCGGATCGGCTGTGAGCGACACACGCATGGTGTCGCCAATGCCTTCGGAAAGCAAGATACCCAAGCCTACAGAGCTCTTGATGGTGCCCTGGAGCTTGGTCCCCGCCTCCGTCACGCCCAGGTGAAGCGGAACGTGGGGAATCTCACGCGACAGGGCTCGATAGGTATCGAGCGTCGTTTGCACGCTATGGGCCTTGGCCGAAAGCACAATGTTCGTAAAGCCGCGGTCCTCAAAGTGCTTGACGAAGCGCTCGCTCGACATCACGAGCTTTTCGGGCTGCGTGAGGTCGTCGCGCTCGGCGATATCCTGCTCAAGCGAACCAGCGTTGACACCGATGCGAATTGCGCAGCCCGCAGCACCCGCGGCATCGATGACAGCATCGACCTTGGCCCAATCGCCGATATTACCGGGATTGATGCGGAGCTTGGCGGCACCGGCCTCCACAGCGCCAATGGCCAGCTTGTGGTTAAAGTGGATATCGGCAACGATTGGCACCGGAGACTCGGCACAGATGGTGCGGAAACCCTCAAGCGCGGCCTCAGTGGGCACGCTCACACGCACGATATCGCAGCCAGCCTGCGCCAACGCGCACACTTGCGCAAGTGTTGCCTTGGCATCAGCGGTATCGGTGCAGGTCATGGATTGGACCACCACCGGCGCACCGCCACCGATCTGCACACCGCCCACATGCACGGGGCGCGTCAAATCGCGAGGCAAAGGATGGGATAAAGACAATCCAAACACTCCCCTACAGAATAAATCGAAGGATGTCGGAACGAAGCATATAGACAAACAGCAGCACAAAGAGCGCGATGCCCACATAGCTCACAATCGTCTGGACCTTGAGCGGAAGCTCGCGGCCCACAATCTTTTGAATGATCTCGATGACCAGCTTGCCGCCATCGAGTGGTGGGATGGGCAGCAGGTTCATAAAGCCAAGCGAGAACGAAATGAGGGCGGCAAACGAAAGGAATGTGGCAGGACCGGCAGCAGCAGCCTGTGAGGACATAACGCTAATACCCACGATCGAAGAAGACTGATCGAGAATCTCCATCGTATGCTGCGGCTGGAGCAGGCGCATCACGCCCTCCGCGGTCTGCACAACATAGGAGAATGACAGACGCGCCGAGGTGATGGGGTCCAAACGGACTACCTGCGTAGAGGCATACACACCTAGGCGCTCGTCCTCTTTGAGCGCAACCGTGGTCGAATGCTGCTTGCCGTCACGCTCGTACTCGATGGCGATATCGTCCTTACCGGCGGCCTTGCCGATGGCATCGTAAACGTTCATCCATGTGGAGCACGATACACCGTCAACCGAAAGGATCGCATCACCAGCCTCGATACCCGCCTTGGCGGCAATAGACCCCTCGTCAACCTGACCGATCACGTTGGTATCGATCGGCACGGTGACGCCCGCAATGGAATAGATGCTCATAAGCAGCAAAAAACCCGTCAGGATATTGACGAGAATGCCCGCGAGCAGCATAAAGGCGCGCTTGAGAAAGCCCTGGCCAAGATAAGTGTGCGAGCGCTCTTGCGCCAAGAAATCAGCCTCGCCGCACGGCAGCTCCCACACATCGCCCTCGGCAGTCGCATGCTCTCGATCGAACCGGCGGCCGTCAAAGGTGGTGTAACCCGCCGCGTCTCGCGGCAGCGTCTGATACTTGGTGGGATAGTAGCTCGGCGAGGGTTTCTCCCCTTCCTCATACCAGGGAGCGATGGAGCCCCAGCCCAGCAACAGAGCACAAGCCTCGAGCACATCCTCCTCGGAAAGCTCGAGCTCGACAGCAAGGTCGGCCACGGTCACGCGACCATGACGGTAGATAGCCGCGAGCACGCGATCGGCGCAGGAGACATCGGTCGGATCCATACCGCAGATGGCAGCGTAGCCACCCAGCAGCAGCGGGGTCACGCCAAACTTGGTTCCAATGCGACGCGACGTGTAATGGATGTCAAAGCGGCACGGCAGGCCCAAAAAGAACTCGGTCACACGGACGCCGCAGGCACGCGCCGCCAAAAAGTGGCCGCCCTCGTGCAAAAACACGAGGACGGAAAGCATCAGCAGGCCCCAAAAGACCGATGAGAGAACGCTCAGAACAGTATCCATAAAACGAAAAAGCAATCCTTATGGGTTAGGAACGGGTTGCGGAGAGTACCTGCGCAGCCTTTTCACGCGCCCACGCATCGATGTCGCGAAGCTGCTCAAACGAATCGACCGCCTGCATATCGTGGGCATCCATGCAGGATTCCACAATGCGATCGATATCGGTAAAGCTGCAGCCATCGTGCAGGAAGGCATCGACGGCGACCTCGTTGGCGGCATTGAGCACGCACGGCATGGTGCCACCCGTCTTGCCGGCACGCTCGGCCAGTGCCAGACAGCGGAAGGTATCCATGTCGGCAGCATCAAACGTGAGCTGCCCCAGCTCGCGGAAATCGATACGAGGCGCCGGGGTATCCCAACGCTCGGGATACGAGAACGCGAACTGGATGGGAATACGCATGTCGGAAGCACCGAGATGCGCCATCACGGAGCCGTCGGCAAACTCGACCATAGAGTGAATCTTGGACTGACGCTGCACGACCACGTTAATGAAATCGAGGTCGCAGTTAAACAGATGCATGGCCTCAATGCGCTCCAGGCCCTTATTCATGAGGGTGGCGGAGTCGATGGTGATCTTAGCACCCATGGCCCACGTGGGATGTGCGAGGGCATCGGCACGCGTCACGCGATTTAGCTCGTCGCGCGTGCGGCCAAAGAACGGACCGCCCGAGCAGGTGAGCCAAATACAATGAGCCTCGCGCGGGTTCTCCCCCAGATAGCACTGGTAGATGGCGGAGTGCTCAGAGTCGACTGGAATAAACTGGCCCGGTTGCGCCAACGGCATAAGCAAGTCGCCACCGACGACGAGGGACTCCTTGTTGGCAAGGGCAAGACGCTTATTCGAGGTCAAGGCCGCATGGCTCGCCTCGAGACCGGCGGCACCCACAATAGCGACGAGTACGCAGTCGACATCGTCGCGACGCGCGAGCTCGCAAACCGCCTGCGCGCCAACGCCGAGCTTCGTTCCCTCGGGCAACTCCTGCAGCACGGCGTCATCGCCATGAGCGACATCGGCCACGGCAACCGCCGAAACCGAGAACTCGCGGGCAGCGGCAACAAGCTCGGAGGTACTGGAGTTAACGGACAGCGCCGTCACCTGCAGGCGATCGGCATGCTGGCGGCACACATCGAGCGCCTGGGTGCCGATGGAGCCCGTACAACCCAGGATGGCAACACGGAGGCGTCCATCGGGGCCATACGTCGTCTGGAATGACATTACAGCACGCCTCCGATCATCAGCATCAGCTGCGCGGTGATGCAGCCGAAGATAAGCGAATCGCTACGATCGAGCATGCCGCCGTGGCCCGGGATAAGGTTGCCGGAATCTTTGACGCCCACACCGCGCTTGATGCGCGACTCGATAAGGTCGCCGATAACGCCCAGAATGGACACGACCACGCCGCACAGCAGCGCATAGGGCAGGCTGAGCTTGAAGAAATGCGTCGCCCACAGGATGAGCCAAATCAAAACCGAGCCCAGGATGCCGCCAACAAACCCCTCCCAGCTCTTTTTGGGAGAGATCTTGGGAACCATCTTGTGTTTGCCGATACGGCTACCCACGATATAGGCAAACGAATCGGAGACCCAGAGAGACGCGCAAACACCCACCGAAAGCAGGGCGCCGGCAAAACCGGGCACGGCATCGCGCAGCAGCACGATAGCCGACAGCATAAAACCGGTGTAGATGGGACCCATGAGTGTCACGGCAACATCGGATATACGGGTACGCGGCGACCAGACATACCAAATGCCCACAGCGAGCATCAGGGCAAAAAGCAGGGCATTCAGCAGCATCGAATCGCCCAACGCCGACAGCGGAAAGAGCACGGCGGCAGCGATACCCATGCGCTCGTTAGCCATCTTGCCATCGAGCCTTGTCATACGGAAAAACTCATAGCAGCACAGACCGCTCATGACGGAAACAAAGATGGCCGTGGGCACGATACCCAAAACCAGGCACAGGATAAAGACAACGGCGTAGACGATACCGGCGGCGGCACGGGTAATAAAGCCCGCCAGCCACGAACCGGTGCCGCTCTTCACTGCAGGCGTTCCCGCAGTGGCAGCTTTGCGCGCAGGCGTCTTGGGAGCAGATGCCTTGGGACGATCGGACACGATTAAGCCTCCTCGGTCTTGCTCAGTCCACCAAACCTACGGTCACGGCCCTGATAGGCCAAAATGGCGTCGACAAGGCCCCAACGATCAAAGTCGGGCCAATAGGTATCGGTGACGTAGAATTCGGAATAAGCCACCTGCCACAGCAGATAGTTCGAAAGGCGCAGCTCACCAGAAGTGCGAATCACAAGCTCAGGATCGGGAAGGCCGGCGGTATAGAGGTGGGAAGCCACCATGTCGTCATCAATTGCGCCAGGATCGATCTTACCGGCGGCAGCGTCGAGTGCGATCTGACGGACAGCGCGGGTAATCTCGGCACGCGCGCCGTAGTTGACGGCAAGCGCCAGCGTCATGCCGGTGTGATTGGCGCACTCGGCAAGACCGCGTTCAAAAACGTCGCGGGTCTTCTTGGGCAGCGCGGAAATGTCACCCAAAAAGACAACGCGCACGTTTTCGCGCTTCAGAAGCGGCAGCTCGTCGATAAACGTCTTGGCAAACAGGTGCATCAAGACGTTGACCTCATGCTGCGGGCGGTTCCAGTTTTCGGTAGAAAACGCATAGGCCGAAAGCACGTCGACGCCCAGACGCACGCAGGCGGTAATAATCTCACGAAGGGAGACGATACCCGCCTTGTGGCCCTCGGTGCGTGCAAGACCGCGCGATGTGGCCCAACGACCATTGCCGTCCATGATGCACGAGATATGGTGCGGAATGTTATTGAGGTCAAGGTCGGAAAAACCGACGCCCGCAGGGGCGTCGGCAAAGTACTCGACCAGTTTATGCTCGTCGTATTGCACCTTAGATCTCCATGACCTCGGCTTCTTTTTCCTTCAGAAGCTCCTCGACCTTGGCGACATACTCATCGGTGTGCTTCTGGACCTTGGCCTGCTCGCGACGGACATCGTCCTCGGTGAGCTCCTTATCGCGCTCAAGCTTGTTGTTGAAGTCGCGACGGATGTTACGGATAGACACCTTGGCCTGCTCGGCGTACTCGCGGCACTCCTTGACGAGCTCGCGACGGCGCTCCTCGGTGGGAGCCGGGAACGGCAGACGAACGACGGTGCCATCGGAGTTGGGGGTAATACCCAGATCGGAAGCGCCGATGGCCTTGACGATAGCGTTGATGAGTGCCTTGTCCCACGGCTCGATGAGCAGCATGTGGGCCTCGGGGGTCTTGACGGCGGCAACCTGCGTGACCGGCGTGGGAACACCGTAATAATCGACGGTGATGTCGGACAGAATGTTGGCATTGGCGCGGCCGGTACGGACCTTGGAGAAGTTATGCTTGAGGGACTCGAGCGACTTGTCCATATGGGCGGTGATGTTCTCTGCCATGCTTAATCCTCCTGATAGACGAGCGTGCCGACGGGCTCACCCGCGAGCGCGCGCTTGACGGTGTCCTCGCCATCGATGTTGAGGACCAAAATCGGCATACGGTTATCCTGGCACAGTGCCGTAGCGGTGGAATCCATAACCTGCAGACCGCGGACGAGAACCTCGTGATAGGTAATCTTGTCAAAACGGACGGCATCAGCGCACTTGACGGGATCCTTATCGTAGATGCCGTCAACCTTGGTGGCTTTAATCAGAATCTCGGCGCCGATCTCGCACGCACGAAGAGCCGCGGCGGTGTCGGTCGTAAAGTACGGATTGCCCGAACCGGCGGCAAAAATAACGACGTTGCCCTTGGAAAGGTGGTTGATGGCGCGACGGCGAATATAGGGCTCGCAGATCTCGTTCATCTGGATAGCGCTCATCACGCGGCAGGGAACATCGTTATGCTCGAAGGCATCCTGCAGGGCGAGCGCGTTCATAACGGTTGCCAGCATGCCCATGTAGTCGGCCTGAGCACGCTCCATGCCACCGGCAGCGCCTGCCATGCCGCGGAAAATATTGCCGCCGCCGACAACGACGCCGACCTCATGGCCAACGGCGAGCAGCTCCTTGACCTGCTTAGCAAGATGGTCGGTAACCTTGGGGTCGATGCCATATTGGCCGTCGCCCATCAGCGCTTCGCCGGAAAGCTTAAGAAGCACGCGTTTATATCGGATGTCGGACAAAGCGATCCTCCTTTAGATTGAACTCTCAACATTCTATCAAAGGCTCTAAGAAGAGCCATGAAAAAGCAGGCTGTGAGTAAAACCCACAGCCTGCTCATTACCAGCTACAAGAGCTTATTTACTCGCCACGGACCAGACGGTCAAAGGCAACGACGGTAATGGTGTCGCCGAGCTCCTTGGAGACCTGCTCAGCGTACTTCTTGATGGTGAGGGAGCTGTCCTTGATGAACTCCTGCTCGGTGAGCACGGACTGCTTGTAGAACTTCTCCAGACGGCCGACAGCCATCTTCTCCTGGATAGCCTCGGGCTTACCGGACTCGGCAGCCTGAGCCATGTAGATCTGCTTCTCGTGCTCGACGGTCTCGGCCGGAACCTGATCGCGGGTAGCGCAGATCGGGGCGACGGCGGCAACCTGAAGGGCAACGTCGTGAGCGAAGGTCTTGAAGGATTCAGCCTGAGCGGTCTCAGCCTTCTCGAAGGCGAACTCGACGAGGACGCCGATCTTACCACCCATGTGGATGTAAGAAGCGAGCGCGCCGTTCTCAGCCTTGCGGGCAGCGAAGCGGGAGATCTTCATGTTCTCGCCCATGATGTGAATCATCTCGGTGAGCTCGGAGGAAACGGTCTCCTCGCCCATCGGCTTCTCGAGCAGAGCGTCGACGTCAGCAGGCTCGGTGGTAGCGACAACCTCAGCGACCTTGGAAGCAAAGCCGGTGAACTTGGCGTTAGAGCCAACGAAGTCGGTCTCGCAGGAGAGCTCGAGCAGAGCGCCGGTCTTGCCATCCTCGGAGACGAACGCGGCGACAGCGCCCTCGTTGGTCTCACGGCCAGCCTTCTTGGCAGCCTTGGCAAGGCCGTTCTTACGCAGAACGTCGACAGCGGCGTCCATGTCGCCGTCAGCCTCGACGAGAGCCTTCTTGCACTCCATCATCGGGGAGTCGGTCATCTCGCGGAGCTGCTTGACCATAGCGGCGGTAATCTGGGCCATTGTGGTTCCTTTCAAAGAGATGAAAAAGAATTAACTAAGACTGATTTACTCGGCCTTGGGCTCAGCGGCCATCTCGGCCTCGGAGACCTGCTCCTTACCAGAGCCAGCGAGGCAGGCGTCAGCCATGAGCTCGCACATAAGGGTGACAGCGGAGATAGCGTCATCGTTGCAGGGGATGCCGTACTCGACCTCGTCGGGATCGGAGTTGGTGTCGATCAGGGCGACGACGGGGATGTTCAGGCGCTGAGCCTCCTTGATGGCGTTCTCCTCGCGCTTGGTGTCGATGACGAAGAGAGCCTGGGGCAGACCCTTCATGTCGCGGGCGCCACCGAGGTTGGTCTGGAGCTTGGTGAGCTCCTTGCCGAGAACAGCCTGCTCCTTCTTAGGCAGAACAGCCATGCGGCCGTCCTCGACCATGGCCTCGAGCTCCTCCATGCGGTTGATGCGGGAGCGGATGGTGACGAAGTTGGTCAGCATACCGCCGAGCCAACGCTGGTTGATGTAAGGCATGTTGGCGCGCTCAGCAGCGTTCTTGACGGCCTCCTGAGCCTGCTTCTTGGTGCCGACGAACAGCACGTTGCCACCCTTGGCGACGTTCTTGACGAAGGTGTAGGCCTGGTCGGCGTCGAGGATGGTCTGCTTGAGGTCGAGGATGTAGATGCCGTTGCGCTCACCGAAGATGAACGGCTTCATCTTGGGGTTCCAGCGACGGGTCTGGTGACCGAAGTGGCAGCCGGCCTCGAGCAGGGTGCGGATATTAATCTTGGTAGCCATGTTAAACCTCCTGTGGTTTGCCTCCGCGCGGGGTCATCCTCCAAAACCAACCCGGACATGTGCTACCAAAGCCCGGGCACCACGGTATGAAGTAGCCGCGCGTGCGTGATAAAAACATGTTGCCGTGAAGCAACCCGATGAATGATAGCAGGAATGCCTCTTCCTGCCAACCCGCAATCAAAACCACACACCTGAGTGCGGCGCGGGACGTCCCAGCCACTATTCGCCGCGGGGATGGGCTTGAGCCACGGCACGTTTAAGCCGATCGGGTGTGAGATGCGTGTAGATCTGCGTCGTGGACAGGCTCGCATGACCTAGCAGCTCTTGAACCGAGCGCAGGTCCGCACCGCCCTCGAGCAAGTCGGTCGCAAAGGTATGGCGCATCGCATGCGGGGCGATGTCAGCCGGAATGCCGGCGAGCGTCGCCAGCGTATGGAACCGCCGCCGGAGCATCGCGGAGCTCATGCGATTGCCGCGCGCCGATATAAGCAGCGGATGCGGCCCGGTAGCGAGGTCGCGGCGCTTTGCCCGAGCGAGCAACTCCGGCCTCCCCTCTTCAATATAGAGACGCGTCACATCGAGCGCACGACGATACAGAGGGACGATACGCTCCTTGCTCCCCTTGCCCCACAGGCGCAGCGTGCGCTCGGACCATGAGATGGATTCCACATTGAGCGCCGCAAGCTCTGAGATGCGGGCACCCGAGGCATAGAGCAACTCGAGCATCGCCGCATCGCGCAGTCCCGCGGGTGTTGAGGTATCAGGCGTCTTGAGCAGCGCCTCGACCTGCTGGGTCGTAAGGACGCCCGGCAGGTCACGCGGCAGCTTGGGCGACGCGATCGCCGAGACCGCATCGCCCTCGACAATCCCCTCGGCAGCCATCCAGCGATAGAGAGATCGGATAGCCGACAGGTGCGCCGCAAGCGTTCGGGGAGCTACCTGCTCACGCGAAAGCTCAGCAAGATAGCGACGAATGGTGCGCACGTCGGCAGCGAAAGCATCAATATCCTCGCGCTCGCACCAGGCAGCAAAGCGCTCCAGTCTCGAGCCATAGGCCGTCACCGTGTTGGGAGAAAGCCCCTCAACGCGTGCGATATAGGCGATAAAAGAGTCGACGGTGTCGTACAGGTCAAAGGCTATGACCGGTCGCCTCCAAACAAGTCGGAACGCGTGGCCAAGTAGGCATCGAGGGCCTCGAGCGCACGGTCCGCATAGGCCTGATAGCGGTCGCGCTTGCTGCGGCGCTTACCGTCCTCGAGCGGCGGCACCAGGCCAAAGTTGACATGCATGGGCTGATAGCCCACGGTGGCAGGATCGGTCGCATAGCCCACGAGCGCACCCAGGGCGCCCACGCGGGGCAACTCGACGGAATCGGCGCCGATAGCCTCTGCATAGGTGTTGAGCGCCGCGAGCAGACCGGTCGCCACGGCTTCCATGTACCCCTCGGTGCCGGTGATCTGACCGGCCAGGCGCACGCCGGTACCGGGCACGGCAAAGGTGCCATCGAGCACGTGCGGGGCGTCGACAAAGGTATTGCGGTGCATGACACCGTAGCGGAAGAACTCAGCGTTCTCCAGGCCCGGCACCATATGGAAGACGCGCTTCTGCTCGCCAAAGGTCAGGTTGGTCTGGAAGCCCACCAGGTTATAGGCGGTCTTCTCCTTGTTCTCGGCACGCAGCTGAATCGCCGCCCAAGGGCGACGTCCGGTACGCGGGTCGGTGAGGCCGACGGGCTTCATGGCGCCAAAGCGAATGGCGTCCTTGCCGGTGCGCGCAACCTCCTCGGCAGGCTGGCAGGCCTGGAACAGATCGCCGCCCTCAAAGTCCTTGAGCACCACGCGGTCGGCCGTGGTGAGCGCCTCGATAAAGGCCTCGTACTCCTCCTTGTTGAGCGGAGCGTTGAGATAGTCGCCGCTCCCCTGCTCCTCGTAGCGCGACTGCGAAAACAGCACGTCCATATCGAGCGTGGAGGCATCGACGATCGGCGCCGCGGCATCGAAGAACGCAAGGGCGTCGCCACCGACGAGCTTCATGACCTCTTCGCTCAGCGGCGGTGAACACAGCGGGCCCGCGGCAATGACCACGTGGCCCTCGGGGATCTGGGTGACCTCGCCGTGAACGACCTCGATATTGGGGCGGGCGGCAACCTCAGCCTCGACGAGCTCGGAGAATGTAACACGGTCGACCGCCAGGGCGCCACCAGCGGGAACAGCAGCGCGATGGGCGCAGTCGAGCAGGACTGAACCCATGCGCTCAAGCTCGGCCTTCAGCAAACCAGCCGCGGAATCCGGACGGGTCGACTTAAACGAATTGGAGCAGACGAGCTCTGCCAGGTGATCGGTATGGTGAGCCGGGGAGCTCACCTGGGGGCGCATCTCGCACAGCTTTACGGCAAACCCGCGGTCTGCCAGCTGGATCGCGCATTCCGAACCCGCCAGACCGCCACCGATAACCGTCACCTGATCGAACTGCATCTGCAAACACCTTTCTAATTGACACGTTTTCCATTGTGACCGAAGGGCGTCTGGGCGTGAAGGGCAAACTTGGAGGGCGCATACCTTCCATCCATCATGCGCTCGATAAGGCCCTCGAGTTCAAGCGAACCCAAGAGTTTGAGTACGCCGACAGCATCGAGTGAGACGAGCGCCGCGATGTCGTCGACCTTGAGCGGAGAGGCGATGAGCGCATGCATCACGGTCTGCTGTGTTGGATTCAGGTCGGCAATGCCGGGAGCATCGGGGCGCGAGTAGCGCAGGGTGCCGTATATGCGAGAGATAGCCATCTCGATGGACTCCTCGTCGACAATGCAGCAGGCACCGTTCGCAATGAGGTAATTCGTGCCACGCGACTCGGGCGATAGGATCGACCCCGGCACGGCAAGAAGTTCGCGCCCCAAATCCATAGTAGCCTCGGCTGTAGAAAACGTCCCGGAAGGCATACCCGCCTCGGATACAAAGAGGGCTTGCGACAGGGCCGCGATCACGCGATTGCGACGCGGAAAGGCAAACTTGCGCGGACCCATGCCCCACGGAGAGATCGACACGACCGCGCCGCCCGTATCGAGCGTGCGCGTAATAAGCCCCGCGCTCGAACGCGGGTAGACCACGTCGGCGCCCGTCCCCAGCACCACGACGTGTTTGCCGCCGGCGTTGACCGCAGCCCAACCCGAGGCCTGGTCACAACCGACCGCACCGCCCGAAACTACCGTCACTCCCGCCTCAACCGCCACCTTCGCCGCAAGCTCTGCCACGGCAAGACCATACGGCGAGGCCTTTCGCGCACCGATGATGGAGAGCGCGGGCGTCGAAAGCACCTCGGGGTTGCCGCGCACATAGAGCGTCTGGGGTACATCAGATAGCTCCAAAACGCTCTCGGGATACAACGCATCACCTGGATGCAGCTCGAAGGTCCCCTCAGCTATCATTGGTCCCTCCTTCCCTGGTACATCGCCGCCTCGAGCACGTGGTCCTGCGTCACTTGCTCGCTCTCGGCGACGTCAGCGATTGTACGCGCGATACGCACCAGGCGTACGATGCCGCGGCCCGTGAGATGCGTGCGTTTGGATAGGCCAAGTACGCATTTCTCGGCAGCATCATCGAGCTCGAAGGTCGAAACGACGCCGTCAATAGACCGCGTCTCGTCATCCTCGGCCTCGGCATCCGCATCGTCCATACGGAACTCGCGCCAGGCGCGAAAGGCACGACCGCGCACAACGTAGTCACGTAACTCGGCCGACGACATACCCTCCGCACCCTCGATAATCACTTGAGGGTCGGGACGGGTCACATCGATCATCATGTCGATACGGTCGGCCAAGGGACCGCGCAGTTTAGACCGATAGCGCTCGACCATCGCCGCCGAGCAGCGACACGGTACCTCGCGATCGCCCAAAAAGCCGCAGGGGCAGGGATTGCTCGCAGCCAGCAGCTGAAAGCGCGACGGGAAGGTAAAAGCCCCGTCGACGCGTACGATCCTCACGTAGCCGCGCTCGATGGGCTGACGCAGCGTCTGCAGCACGCCAGTGGGAAACTCGGCAAGCTCGTCCAAAAAGAGCACGCCGCCATGAGCAAGGCTGATCTCACCCGGGTGCACCGGGCGCCCGCCGCCGATAAGGCCTGCGGTCGAAATACTGTGGTGGGGACTGCGGAAGGGGCGGTGCCCCGCCAACAAGCCATCAATGTTCTCACCCAAAACCGAATGGATGCACAGTGCCTCCTGCTGATCCTCAACGGAAAGCTCGGGCAGGATGCCGGTCATACGGCGTGCGAGCATCGTCTTGCCCGATCCCGGAGACCCGATCATGAGCAAGCCGAGTTCTCCTGCCGCCGCAAGCGCCATGCCGCGTTTAGCGACTTCCTGCCCCAGCACGTCTGCATAGTCGAGCTCGGGCTCAAAGGTCGCCTCGACACCCTCGGAATCCAAGTAGTGCCGTGCGGCATCGCCCATGCCGTGAGCAAGCTGAGACAGATGGTCGATAAAGCCGCAATCTACGCCCGCGAGTGGCACATGCTGGTCGGACCTGCCGGCGATAAAAGACAGCCCCATGTCGCGAGCCAATAGCTGAAACGCCACCTCGCCCTTGACGGGAAGCACCGTACCGTCCAGACCAAGCTCACCTGCGATAAGGCAGCGATCGAGGTTGTCACGGGGAATCTGCTCATCGGCCGCTAGAACCGCGATGGCGATGGGCAGGTCAAAGCCGCTACCGGTCTTGCGGATATCGCCGGGTGCCAGGTTAACGGTAATGCCCGAGCGCGGGATCTCGAACCCGGCGGAGCGCATCGCGCAGCGAATACGACCGCGTGACTCCATCACCTCCATACTCGGGATGCCGAGCATCTGAATGCCCGGAACGCCGCCGGCAAGCGAGACCTCGACCGTGACGTGAATCGCCTCGACGCCGCGGATGCAGGCCGCGTGAACGGCAAACGTCTCGAACGCCATCACGACACCTGCCAATCGAACGCGTTGTACTGATGCTCGATCTCGGCGATATGCCCGCCGCGAATGGTGACACCCACTGCATCGAAGCGGATCGCCTTGAGCGGATAGTGCTCCATGAGATAGCAACTTGCGATACGGCGATACCGACGCTGCTTTTGGGCATCCACGGCCTCCTCGGGAAAGACCCGCGTGGTGCAATCCAGGGCGACGCGCCTGGTCTTGACCTCGGCCATCACCACGACATCGTCAAGCTCATCGAGCAGCACCAGATCGGCCTCGCCCTCGGTGCAACGATAACCCTGCTCCAGCAAGGTGTAGCCGCGCTCGTTAAAGTAGTCGATGGTGATCAGCTCGCCCAGCATGCCCAGCTCACGGGGACTGAGTCCCTTGATAAACTCGGGCGTCATCGCCCCGCAGTCGAGCTCGCCGTTTTCCCAACGCTCCTTGAGCTGCTGCGTCTTGCTCTTTTTGCTTGCGGCACTCATGGGGTCTCCTTTCCCGCACACTGCATTGCCCCGATGATGAGGGCACCTTTCATGCGGGTAAGTACAGGAAGCAAACCAAAAGCTGACCAAATGCCGTCAAAAAAAGGGCCGTACGCAGCAATGCTGTTGCATACGGCCCGCTACCAGCAGGTTTATAAAACCCTAGAGGTCCCTGTCTCCACAATTGACCTAGAAAAGGCGCTCAGTCTGCAGAAAGTTTCCGCAAAAGCTCACACGATGCAGTGGACAAAGTCCATGTTTTCGAATGGCCTCGATGTGCTCGGGGCTCGCATAGCCCTTCGATTCGGCCAGATGGTACTCGGGGTACTCGGCGTCGTACTCGACCATCATCTCGTCACGCGTGACCTTTGCCATGATGGATGCCGCGGCGATACAGGCGATCTTGGCATCGCCCTTCACCACGTCGCGCTCATTGGGAACGGCGCCCAAGGGGTTGCCATCCATGAGGACGCAGTCGGGTTCAAGTCCCGTATCGGCCACCGCACCCGCAACGGCAGCGCGGATGGCGCGGGCCATACCCATCTCATCGATATCTGCAGGAGCGATATGGCAAAAGCCGATAGCAGTCGCCACCTCGGCAATCTTAACCGAGAGCAGCTCGCGGCGCGCCGGCGTGAGCTTTTTGGAATCGTTGATGCCCCAGATGCGCGGCTCCATCGGAAGGCACACGGCACACACGGTCAAGGGCCCCGCTACCGAGCCACGGCCCACCTCGTCGACGCCCACGACCACGCCATCACCGCCGAGCTCATGCATAAGCTCGTACATGCCGTTGACGCGCTCGCGCTCGGCAAGCTCCTTGGCATGGCGCTTAAGGGCACGCTCGCAAGCCTTGATCACCTGCTGGCGCGGGTCCTCGCGATAATGCTCCACGAGGGCGGGGATCTCCTCAAACGTTGCGCTCGCTAGCTCTCCGGCAACCTGCGATGCCGAAACCGAGCTCGTCATATTGGCCATACCAGGCCCTCCTTGCATGCAAATCAGATAAAAAGAAGGGCCACCCGAAGGTGGCCCTTGTGTCCAAACGAGTGGACAGACGCTGCGATCTTCTTAGCGCTTCTCGGGGATGCGAGCAGCCTTGCCCACCTTGTCGCGGAGGTAGTACAGCTTGGCGCGACGGACGCGACCATGACGAACGACCTCGAGCTTGGCGATCTTGGGGCTGTGAAGCGGGAAGGTACGCTCAACACCGACACCGAAGGACATCTTGCGGACGGTGAAGGTCTCGCGGGCACCGGCGCCGGCCATGCGGATGACGTCGCCCTGGAAGACCTGGATGCGCTCGCGGTCGCCTTCCTTAATGCGGTAGTGAACCTTGACGTTGTCGGCGACGCGAACCTGAGGAATGTCCTCGCGGATCTGCTGACGCTCGATTGCGCGGATGTAATCCATGTGCAATTCCTTACTCTTCTAGAGGTGCCGTACCACCTTGGCCGGCACGTAGTTGAACAAACGTATTCGAGTATACACGCGCGGGTTTCTGCTGCAAGAACAATTTTTTACGCAGACAAAAAGACAAAACCCGCACATGATAACCGTCCGCCTCACGAATGAGACGGACGGCATGAAGGGGGGCTACGTTAGGCGTCTGAACCCAAAACGTTACGCGGAGCGCTTCGCCTCGAGCTTGGCCTGGGCGGCAGCCAGGCGTGCGAGGGGCACGCGGTAGGGCGAGCAGGACACATAGTCCACGTCGGCCACGTTGAACAGGCCCTTAATGGATTTGGGGTCGCCGCCGTGCTCGCCGCACACGCCAAAGTGCATGTCGGGGTTGGTGGCGCGGCCCTTCTCGACGGCCATGCGCACCAGCTCGAGCACCGCGGTATCGATGGTCTCGAAGGGATTGTCCTTCAGGATCTTCTTATGCATGTACAGCGGGATGAACTTAGCCTCGGCGTCGTCACGCGAGAAACCGAAGGTCGTCTGGGTGAGGTCGTTAGTGCCAAAACAGAAGAAGTCTGCATAATGGGCGATCTCGTCAGCGACCATGCAGGCGCGCGGCAGCTCGAGCATCGTGCCCACGGGAATATTGAGCTCGACGGCCTCTTCGTCGGAAACCTCGGCGATTACGCGCTCGATAACCTCGCGGATCTGGACATGCTCGGCCGTGATGGAAACGAGCGGAACCATGATCTCAGGGCGCGGATCGACGCCTTCCTTGATAAGACGGGCAGCAGCCGTAGCGACGGCGCGAACCTGCATGAGCGGCAGATCGCTAAAGACGACGGACAGGCGCACACCGCGCAGGCCGAGCATCGGGTTGGACTCGACCATACCGTCAATACGACGCAGACGGGTGCGCAGGGCGGCAAGCTCTTCCTCGTTGGCGCCAGCGGCTTCCTTCTTGGTGATGGCGACCTCGAGCTCGCGAGGATCATCCAGGAACTCATGAAGCGGCGGATCGAGCAGCCGGACGACCACATCGCGACCGGACATGGTCTTGAACATCGCCAGGAAGTCCTCGGTCTGAACCTTGAGCAGGTCGGCCAGGGCCTGCTGCTTCACGGTCTCATCGTCAGACAGGATAAAGCTCTGGATGATGTTCTTGCGATCGCCCAGGAACATGTGCTCGGTGCGGCACAGGCCAATAGCCTCGGCGCCAAACTCGAGGGCGAGCTCGGCATCCTCGGGATTGTCGGCGTTGACGCGCACATGGTTGGCATGGCCACAGGTCTCGTCCAGGCGAATCTCGTCGGCCCAGGACAGGATGGTGTCCAGGTCGCCGGTAAGCTCGGCGGAGGCCAGGTCGACGGGACCGTCGACGACGATGCCCTGGGTGCCGTCGATGGAGATGACATCGCCCTCGTGCAGTACGCGGTCGCTGCCCTCGATGCGCACGACCTTCTCGGCGGCGTCAATATGGAAGCGCTCAACGCCGCAGACGCAGGGCGTACCCATGCCGCGGGCGATAACGGCGGCATGGCTCGTCTTGCCACCGTGGCTGGTCAGGATGCCCTCGGCGGCGACCATGCCCTTCAGGTCGTCGGGGTTGGTCTCCCAACGAACCAGAATGACCTTGTGGCCCTCGTTGGCGCGCGCGACGGCGTCATCGCTCGAGAACACGACCTCGCCCACGGCGGCACCGGGGCTGGCGTTCAGACCGCTGGCCAGCGCCTCGTACTTCTTGGAGGCGTCAAACTGCGGGTGCAGGAGTTGGTCGAGCTGCGCGGGATCGATGCGGCTCACGGCCTCCTCGCGGGTGATCAGGCCCTCCTCGACCATTTCGATAGCGATGCGCAGGGCGGCGGTGGCGGTGCGCTTGCCCACGCGGGTCTGGAGCATCCAGAGCTTGCCCTGCTCGATGGTGAACTCGATATCGCACATATCGCGATAATGATCCTCGAGCGTCAGGAACACGCGCTCGAGCTCCTCACCTGCGGACTCGAGGCCCGGGGTGGTCTTGAGGTCGGCAATGGGCTCGGTGTTGCGGATGCCGGCGACGACGTCCTCGCCCTGGGCGTTAACCAGAAAATCGCCGTAGAACTCCTTGGTGCCGTCGGCCGGGTTGCGCGTAAAGGCGACGCCGGTCGCAGAGGTCTCGCCCTTGTTGCCAAAGGCCATGGCCTGCACGTTGACGGCGGTGCCGAGGTCGTCGGAAATGCCATGCTGCTTGCGGTAGATGCAGGCACGCTCGTTCATCCAGCTGCCAAAGACGGCCTGGATGGCAAGGCGTAGCTGAAGCTCCGGGTCGTGCGGGAAGATGGGCTTGCCGTCAGCGACCTCGAGCTCGGGATACAGGGCGGCATCGACGTTCTCGGAGAAGATGCCCTTAAAGGTCTCGACGAGTTCCTGCAGGTCCTCGGCCGAAAGCTCGGAGTCGACGCGAACGCCGGCGACCAGGCGGGCCTGGGTCAGGGCGTTCTCGAACAGGTCGGCATCGACACCCATGACGACGTTTGAGAACATCTGGATAAAGCGGCGGTAGCTATCCCAGGCAAAACGCAGGTTTTGCGTCTGGGCAATGAGACCCTGAACGGAGTCGTCGTTGAGACCCAAGTTGAGGACCGTGTCCATCATACCGGGCATGGAGAACGGAGCGCCCGAGCGAACCGACACGAGCAGCGGATCGGAGGCGTCGCCGAGCTTTTTGCCGCAACGGGCCTCGAGGTCTGCCTCGGCAGCAACGATCTCATCGAGTGCGCCCTCGGGCCACACGTTGCCGGCACCGGAGTACTCGACACAGGTCTGGCAGGTAATGGTAAAGCCACCGGGAACCGGCAGGCCGATACGGCTCATCTCGGCAAGGTTTGCGCCCTTGCCGCCAAGCACGAAGTTCATGGACTTGTCGCCCTCAGTGACACAGGCGCCCTGGGCGTCGGTCCCAAAACGGTAAACCCTCTTGCAATCGCTCACGATACTTCCCCTTCCATACGCTCTCGCGCACGACCGTGGTGACGAATCGACCCGCCGGTTACGGGCCGTGAGGGAACTATACGGCGGGCTTTATGCCGACATGAGAAGAGGATGCGCGGTTTGGTAAACGTGGTAAATGCGGCGGTAAACGGTAGGTAAAGGTGGTTACCTTATGGAGATACCACTACAAGAAACTCGCAGGTCAAATGCAAGTTATTTGCTAAATCGCTTTATCAGTATCAGGTTTTTTAAGCTAATCCAATAAGCTAGCTTTGTTGGGTGCGGCGGGCGGCACGGCGGGCTCTTGCCTCTTGAATTTCTTCGAGGTGGGCAATGATCTCGGAGGCACTCTCCTCGATCGCCTTGCCGTCGGTGCGCACCACAAAGCAACCCAGACGTTTCATGAGGGCACGAGCCTCCTCGAGCTCGCCGCGCACGCTCTCGGGCTCGGCATAAGAGCCGGCGACGGCGCGGGCATAGTCGTCGCCCAGGCGGCTATCGCGAATCTCGGCAATCACATCGACGGTCGAAATTAGGCCGAACAACCGCATCGGATCGACCTCGTAAATCGACTTGGGCGGCTCTATGCCCTGGGCCAACGGAACGTTGGCGACCTTGTAGCCCTGATAGGCCAAATACATCGACAGCGGCGTCTTGGACGTGCGGGATACACCCAGCAGCACGATATCGGCATCCGACAGATCATCGCAGCCGCGCCCGTCATCGTGCTCAACGAAATACTCCATAGCCTCGATACGATGGAAATAGCGATCGTCGGTCTTGTGAATCACACCCGCAACGCCCTTGAGAGGCACGCCAATAAGCGACGACAGCACGGCAAGCGTCGGGCCGATCAGGTCGACCGAGCGAATGTGCAGCATGCCCAGATAATCGAGCACGCGGGCGCGAAGCGCTGGGTCGACGATAGTGTGGAACACGGCAATATCACGATGGTCCGCATCGACGCGCGGACCCACAAACGACTTGACCTGCTCCACCGAGTTCACCTTGGGCAGGCGCAAGAGACGAAAAGCCCCTTCATCAAATTGCCCGGACGCCGCAAGCACCACCTCACAAGCGGTATCACCGAGCGAGTCGGAGATAACGATAACGGTGGGACGAGCGGTGACCGGGCAATCCATGCGGGGCTCCTTTTGCGCTTATGCGCAGGCTGGCTTACTTTTTGCGGGCAAGCTCACCGATGTTGGCGATGCCGGAGAAAACGGCCTCGAAGCGGTTGAGCAGCTTAAGGCGATTATCGCGGAGCTGCTCGTCCTTGTCCATGACCATGACCTCATCGAAGAAACGGTCGATGGGCGCGCGCAGGGCGGCCAGAGCGGCAAACGCGGCAGGATAATCCTCGGCGGCGAGAGCGGCGTCGACGGCGGTCTGAGCGGCCTCGGAGGCATCGGCAAGCGCAAGCTCGACCTCGCCCATCAGGGCGCGATCATACTCCGCGCCCAGCTCGGGCTTGGAGATGTGCGCCGCGCGGGCGTAGGCGGTTGCCAGGTTGTCGAAGGTCTCGGCGTCGTTCTTGCGGGCCTCATCGAGGGCGGCGCAGCGGGCGAAGAAGAGCGACGGGGCAATGATGTGCACCGCGGAGACGGCGGCAACGGTGTCGGCCGGAATCTTCTCGTCGCGGGCCATGCTCACCAGACGGCCGTGGAAGAAGTCACGAACCTGCTGGGCGACCTCGGCGGCGTCGAACTCAATGCCCTGCTCGCTATAGAGCTCGAGCGCAAAGTCGATGAGCGACGTGGGGTCGATCGGCAGACGGTCGCGCAGGATGTTGATGATGCCGATGGCGGCGCGACGCAGCGCGTACGGGTCGGACGAGCCGGTCGGGGGCTCGCCGATGGCAAAGATACCCGCAATGGTATCGAGCTTGTCGGCACAGGCCACGATGCAGCCAGCGGTGCCCTCGGGCAGCTCATCGCCGGCAAAGCGGGGACGATAGTGATCGCGAATGGCGTGGGCGACCTCGTCGTTCTCCCCCATCGCGGAAGCGTAATAACCGCCCATAACGCCCTGCTGGCTCGTGAACTCAACGACGGCGTTGGATACAAGGTCGGCCTTGCACAGGTGAGCGGCGCGAGCGGCATCGGCGGCAAGGTGGGCGCCCAGATGGGCCTCGCGGGCGATGGCGAGCGCGAGCTGCTCAATACGCTCGGACTTGGCGAGCACGCTACCGAGCTTCTCCTGGAAGGCGACCTTGGCCAGACGCTCACGGAACTCGTCGAGGGAAATCTTCAGGTCCTCCTCGTAGAAGAACTTGGCATCGTCCAGACGGGCACGCACGACGCGCTCGTTGCCGTCGATCACGCGCTCGGCGTTCTCGGGCTTGCTGTTGGAGACGACCACGAACTCACGCGTGAGCTTGCCCTCGCCGTCATAGATCGGGAAGTAGCGCTGGTTGGTGAGCATGGACTCGCAGATGATCTCGTGCGGGACCTTGAGGAACTCCTCATCGAAGGTACCGACAAGCACCGTCGGCCACTCGCAGAGGTTGATGACCTCCTCGAAGACCTTCTTGGGCGTGTCGACATGGCAACCGGGGCGCGCAGCCTCGACCTCGGCGATACCGGCAAGGATGGCTTCACGACGACGCTCGGCAGAAAGCACGCCGGCGTCCTCGAGCACCTGCTCGTAGACGGCGGGGCTGGCGACCACATGGTCACCAGGGCCAAGTACGCGATGACCACGCGTGGTGTTGCCACTCGTCACGTCGGCAAACGACACGGGCACAACATCCTCGCCCAAAAGGCAGCAGATCCAGCGGACCGGACGAACAAAGGTCGCATGCTCGTGACCCCAACGCTGGCTGCGGTAGTTGGGCCACTGCAGGCCGGCGATGGTCTTCTCGCACAGAGCGGTCAGAATCGGCGTAGCCGGTGCGGAGGGAATGTTCTTCTCGGCGAACACATACTCGCGACCGTCAGTGTCCTCGCGACGGACCAGGTCCTCGGCAGCCACACCGCACTTGCGAGCGAAGCCCTGGGCGGCCTTGGTGGCGTTGCCGTCGGCATCAAAGGCAATGTTTGCCGCGGGACCACGCTTGACCTCGTGAACCTCATCGGTCGCGGTGGCGACGTTAGCCACGAGCGCAGCCAGGCGACGCGGGCTCGAGATCACGCGGACCTCGCCGTGGGCCAGACCGGCCTCGTCGAGACCCTTGGCGATCATGGTGCCAAGCTGCTTGACGGCATTGTTCAGCGGCGCGGAGGGCATCTCCTCCGTACCGATCTCAAACAGGAAATCCTTAGCGTCTGCCATGGCTTACGCCACCTCGCCTTCCTGATCGGCATTCTCGTTGACTTCGGCGACCTCGGCCATATAGGCCTCGCAGCACGCCTTAGCGACGGCGCGGACGCGCAGGATGTAGTTAGCGCGCTCGACCGCGGACAGGGCGCCACGGGCATCGAGCAGGTTGAAGGCGTGGCTGCACTTCATGACGCAGTCATATGCCGGCAGCGGCAGCTTGCGCTCCAGGCAGGAGTGGCACTCGGCCTCGTAGTCGTCAAACTTCTGACGCATCATCTCGACGTTGGCGACCTCAAAGTTATAGGCACTGAACTCGCGCTCGTTCTCGAGGAACACGTCGCCATAGGTCATGGGCGTTCCGTCGGGCAGGTAGCTCCACACCAGGTCGTAGACGGAGTTGACGCCCTGAGCGTACATGGCAATGCGCTCCAGGCCATAGGTGATCTCGACGGGCACGGGATCGACCTCGATGCCGCCCACCTGCTGGAAGTACGTAAACTGCGTGACCTCCATGCCGTTGAGCCAGACCTCCCAGCCAAGGCCCCAGGCGCCGAGCGTCGGGCTCTCCCAGTCGTCCTCGACAAAGCGGACGTCATGGTCGTTGGGATCCAGGCCAATGGCGGCCAGCGAACCTAGGTAGAGCTCCTGGGCGTTGACCGGCGACGGCTTGATGAGCACCTGGAACTGATAGTAGTGCTGCATGCGGTTGGGGTTCTCGCCGTAGCGGCCGTCGGCGGGACGGCGGCAGGGCTGCGCATAGCAGGTGCGCCACTCGGCGGGACCGAGCGAGCGCAGCGTGGTCGCGGTATGGAAGGTACCGGCACCGACCTCGGAGTCATAGGGCTGCATAATGACGCAGCCCTGCTCGCCCCAGTACTGCTGGAGGCGCAGGATGATGTCTTGGAAGGAAAGCGATGAAGCGTTCATGCCTCTAATATCCCCTCGTCGAAACGATTACACGGTTAGGTACTGTACTATAGCGGTTTTTAGTCGATAGCGCCGATGCGGTTGAGCGGCCAGTAGCGCACAAGCGCCACAGCGATCAAATCAGAGCGATCGACGGGACCAAAGTAGCGTGAGTCGGCAGAGTTTTCGCGGTTGTCGCCCATCACCCACACGCACCCGTCGGGAACGGTGTAGGGATAGCTTACCTGAGCGCCGGGCGCTTGGACCGAAAGTGGCCAGCTCATGCCCGTCGTATAGTCCTCGTCGAGCGCTTGGCCGTCAACGACCACCTTGCCATCCTGCAGGTCGACCGTCTGGCCGGCCGTGGCAATAACGCGCTTGACAAGAACATCATGCTCGGAGGTGCCATCGGGGTTGTGAAACACCACGATATCGCCCTGCTTGACGGGCTGACCGAGCTCGAGGCTCACCTTTTGCGCCAGGATCTGGTCGCCAATCTCGATTGTGTCCTCCATAGAGCCGGTGGGCACCACAAAGGGCTCGACCACAAACGAGCGAATCAAGAAGGTGGCGACCAGTGCGATCGCGATGACCGCGATCCACTCAAAAGCACCCCTCAACGCGGAATGTTGCGTAGGAACCATTCTCACTCCTCGCTCTGCGAATACGAAGCGTCCAAAATCTCCTGCGCGTAAGCGCGCTCCTCGGGCGTGAGCCGCGCTGTCTCGATCAGATCGGGACGCCAGCGGCAGGTGCGCTCGATGGCGTTCTTACGACGCCAGGCATCGACCTTGGCGTGATCGCCGCTCACAAGCACCGGCGGCACGCCCTCGCCGTTGAACTCGGCGGGGCGGGTGTACTGCGCGTACTCGAGCAGTCCTCCGTCCTCGGCGGTCGAGAATGACTCGTCCACATTGCTCATCTCGTCGCCCAGGGCGCCGGGAATCAGGCGTACGACGGCATCGGCAACGACCATAGCGGGAAGCTCGCCGCCCGTGAGCACGTAGTCGCCGATCGACAGACGCTCATCGGCATACGCATACGCGCGCTCGTCGACGCCCTCGTAGCGGCTGCACACAAACAGCAGGCGCTCACTTTTGAGCAGGCGCTCGGCCACATGCTGCGTAAAGGGCTCGCCACAGGGGGTGAAGAACACAACCGTGGGCTTGGGACCCTCTGCGCCAATGGCCTCGATGGCCTCTGCGATAGGCTCGACCTTCATGAGCATGCCCTGCCCGCCGCCGTACGGCTCGTCATCGACGGTACGATGGCGGTCGTGCGTCCAGTCGCGCAGGTTATACGCCTTGAAATCAAAAAGGCCGGCCTTGCGGGCGCGGCCCAAGATCGATGTGGACATGACGGGCTCAAACATCTCGGGAAAGACCGAAAGGGTCTCGATCAGCATGTTGTCCTCCCTACTTGTCCATATCGATCAGGCCGTCCATAACGTGGACGGAAATTGTTCCTGTGTCGGGAAGATCGAGCACGACCTGCTCGATCACGGGAATCAGTACCTCGCCGTACCGATCGCCCTCGACAACCCAAACATCGTTAGCGAGCGTCGACATGATCTCGACGATCGTGCCGAGCGAACCGAAGCGCTCGTCGACCACCTCGCGACCCATCAGGTCGGTATAGGCAGCGTCGAGCGAATCGAGCTCAAAGTCGTCACGATTTGCCAGCACGTAGCATCCCGTGATGCCCTCGGCGGCCGTCAAGTCGTCAATGCCCTCAAACGAGACCAGATCGCCATCGCCCGTATCGGTGACGGACACGACCGTGCAAAAGCGGTCGCGCTTGAGCGCCGGCGGCGTCAGGGCGACGCGCATACCAGGCTCTAATACAGAAGGAAGCCCCCGCAGCGGCTGCGCGAGGACCTCCCCCTTCCTTCCGTGCGGCTTGACCACACGGGCGATGTTTTTGTACTGGGACCTCAAGGTCCTAGCCCAGAACCTCTACCTCGACAGCAGTGTCGAGGCGAGCGGCCAGTGCACGGGCGAGCGTGCGAATGGCCTTGATGGTACGGCCACGACGGCCGATGACCTTAGCGACGTCATCCTCGGCGACCGAAACCTCAATCGTAGAGGCGTCGTCACCATCGATGACCTCAAGGCTCACGGAATCCGGGTCGTCGACGATCTGAACAACGAGATATTCGACGAGATCGGCGATGCGATCTGAGAGCATTGCCTCACCCTCGAGCTGTGCAGCGTCAACCTCAGGCACGATTTACTCCTCGGCGCCCTCAGCGGCCTCAGCGGCAGCCTTAGCGGCCTCGGCCTCTTTGGCGAGCTGCTTCTTGGACTTCTTGACGACGGTCTCGGTCTTCTCGCCCTCGTTGGCGGCCTTGACCAGAGCGGCGACGGCGTCGGTGAGCTGAGCGCCCTTGGACTGCCAGTCGGCGATCTTCTCGAGGTCGAGGTTGATGGTCTTGGGGGCGGTCATCGGGTTGTAGCGGCCAACCTCCTCGATGATACGACCGTCACGCGGGGCGCGGGAATCGGCGACGACGACACGGTAGTACGGACGCTTCTTAGCGCCGTGACGAGCAAGGCGAATCTTGACTGCCAAAGGAAACTCCTCCAACCAAGCAGCTTTAGGCTGCAACTACAAACAAACAGTTGAACATAATACGCCATCGACGCGGGCAGGTGAAGTCCGTGAGACCAACTTCTTCGGTGTAGTCGAGGGCAAATCCATATCTTAGACAAGAATTCGGGATTTGCAAGCACATACACGCACCCCACATGAGCTGCGCGGTATACTCATGACATGGAAAGACGCGAACATACATACGGTTATGAGGATGCCACAGGCGTCACGCCGCCTCCCTGGACGGGTCCGGCGGTGGGCCTGATGGACCTCGATGCGTTTTTTGCGAGCGTGGAGATGCTCGATCATCCCGAATGGCGCGGCAAGCCGCTCATCGTGGGCGGAGACGCCGATTCGCGTGGCGTCGTGTCCACGTGTTCGTATGAGGCACGTCGCTTTGGCGTGCACTCCGCCATGCCCTCAGCCGAGGCGCGGCGCTTGTGCCCGCAAGCCATTTGGACGCACGGGCACTTTGATCGCTACCGCGAGGTGAGCGCGCACGTTATGGCAATTCTCGCCGACGAGACCCCGCGCGTTGAGCGCGTATCCATCGACGAAGCCTTCATCGATATCACACCGGGTCGCTTTGCGCCCGAAGACCCGCTGCTGGTTGCGCGGCGTATAAGCGGTCGCGTGGCAGAGCTGGGAGTGACATGCTCCATTGGCGTGGGCTGCAACAAGACGGTCGCAAAAATCGCAAGCGAGCGGGATAAGCCGTTTGGGCTGACCATCGTGCGCCCCGGAACCGAGCAGCGCTTTTTGGCCGCGCTGCCGGTATCTGCCATGAGCGGCATCGGGCGCTCGGCCGAGGAGCGACTGCGCCGCATGCGCATCTACACCCTCGACGAGCTATCACGTGCACCGGAATCCACCTTGGCCTCTATTTTTGGCGTCAACGGCGAACGCATGCGCCAGCGTGCGCAAGGACTCGAAATCTCCGAAGTCACGAGTCTCGATGAAGAGCGTGAGGTCAAGTCGGTCAGTAATGAACGCACCTTTGCGAAAGATTTGACTGAGCGTGGGGATATTGAGGCGGCGATTGCGCTGTTGGGAGAGTCAGTGGGACGCCGCCTGCGCCGTCAGGGGCTGACGGGTGCCACGGTAACGCTCAAGCTTAAGTATTCGTATGGCAGCGGGCGTACGGCACAGCGCCGGCTGCCTCATCCGACCGACGATGAGAACATCTTCGTGGCGGTTGCACTCGAACTGCTCGACAACATCTGGCAGGATGGCATGCATGTTCGCTTAGCGGGCATCGGCATGAGCGACTTCGACCACCAAGGCGGCATCCAGACTGACCTGTTCTGCGAGATCGATGACCGCGGAGCCCAATCCAGCGACCGCCGCGACCTCTCCGTCGCCATCGACGCCGTCCGAGACAAATTCGGCGACACCGCCCTTTCCTTCGGCCGCCAATCCCGCTTCAATAACTAGTCTTTTTTGGACGGGGGGTTGCTGCCTTCCGTCCGACACGGCATTGGTAGTCAATTTGGGACGGGGCTATTTTAGCTACCCCTATATATCGGTTGAGATTCATTCGGCCTAATTCATTCACCGTCAGCCAAAGGGTAGCTAAAAAAGCCCCGTCCCAAATTGACTACCCCGGATGTCCGGTTTGGCGGCCGCAGCAAAATTATCC
>NZ_JBCOIG010000001.1:0-7521 GCF_040926405.1 Collinsella aerofaciens | reverse complement strand
GGGCAGAGCGTTGAGATAGTGAGGCTCGTATGGTTTGAGCAACGCCTGCGCAAACTCAAGCGCGTCAGTATCACTCACATGAGCGCCATAACGGAAGCAATAGCCATTGGGCTCGCCCGAGGTGCTAAATGCAAAAAATCTCTGGGAATTCCCGAGCAACCCGAGCACGCAATCAGTCTTACAAATTCCCGGATAGCCCATATACTCGCTAAAGCTGCTCCAGCGATAGAGCGAAGCAGTGCCAATTCTGGCTTTCGCAGGGTTATCGTGAATGTAACGAACGCAGTTGAGCAGCTGATCATCATCGAGAATCGGCACACTCTTAAATCGATCCTGGAAAACAGGACCTCTCCTGCCTGTCTTAGAATTGAAATACATGGCATACGCCGTCGTAATCGAATGCATACAATCGCTCAGGTGAGCATGCCCGTCATCTAGCAACAAGTGAATGTGATTATCCATAAGGCACCATGCGATAACATCCACTTTGAACTTCTGGCATTTCGAAGCTATCAGTCGAATCAGATAGAGTCGATCGTCAGCATCCTCAAATATCAGCTGACCACCACAGCCCTTTTGGACGACATGGTAATAGCCGTAAACAGAGATTTCCCGCGCGGTCCGAGTCATACGCATCTCCTCCTCTACAGATAACAAATACGTTACCCGAGTCGGAAAGCTAAATATCACGCAATGAACCGCAACTCGCTTCTATCGGCGAACGGTAGGTAGTAGCTAAAAAAGCCCCGTCCCAAATTAGCTACTTTGGGCAAAAAGAAAGCCGAGCAGGTGCGGAAACCGCACCTGCCCGGCGATATGCGTGAGGGTAGCTAAACCCCGTCTCAAATGAGCTACTAGAGGAGGTTGAGGGGGAGCTGGGGGGCGTCACCCCAGAGCTTTTCGAGACGGTAGAAGTCGCGCGCCTCGGGAGTGAAGACGTGGACGACAACCGAACCGTAGTCCATGAGCATCCAGGTCTTCTGCTCGCGGCCCTCGATGGAGAACGGATGCTCGCCGCAAGCCTCGGCGACCTTCTCCTCGATCTCGTCGACGATCGAATCGACCTGGCGGTTGTTGGTACCGGTGGCGAGCACAAAGTAGTCGCACACATCGGAAAGCTCGGTCAGGTCGAGCACCTGAACGTCCTCGCCCTTCTTGTCGTAGGCGGCCTGCGCGGCGGCGCGGGCGACATCCTCGGCGGCGACACCGCTCGCGGACAGCGAGGCGGCAGTGCGGTCGGACGTGGCGGCGAAGCTCTTGTGCTCCACACCTTCAAGAATCTGCTCGTCGGTCATGGTCTCGTCGGCCATGGAATACCTCTTTCTAGTCAGTCCGAGCTAGCGCAGCTGGGCGTAATGGTTGTAAATCGAAATAGCCGTGGGATAAAGATAGCGCCCGGACTGGATCACATAGACCAGACCCTGCGCAAAACAGGAGAAGAACAACTCGTCGAGTGAGGACTTCCCCACCATCTTGCGCAGCGCATGGGCATAATCGCCGTGGCGGTTGGGTTCGATGGCATCGGCCACAAAGACCACCATATCGAGCGGCGTCATGTCGCAGTCACCCACGGTGTGACGGTCGACAGCCTGGAAAACGGCCGGCGACAACTCGGGGAAAAGCTGCGGAAGCTCATAGGCGGCAACAGGGCCATGCAAAAGCGGCGTCGCGGCGGAAGGAGAGCCGGCAATCTTAATGCCGTAATGCAGAGCGCGCGTGACCAGCTCGTCGTCGGAGAGCACTTTGTCCCAGTCATGGATCAGGCCGGCGGCAGCGGCATCAAAGCGGTCAACGCCGTAGACCTCGGCCAGATGAAGTGCGGTCTCGGCAACACCCAGCGAATGCACATAGCGCTTGCGCTTATCCTTCATGCGAACATCGAGCAGCTCTTGAATGCGCTTGAGCAGCGCGCGCTCATCGCCCTCAAACTGATCCTCTACCGACAACGTAGACCCCCATCACTCAAAATCTTCTTGGCCCAGATCGGCATATAGCCTGCGTTTGCGAATGTAGCCGAGCACGGACTCGCTCGTAAGATAGCGCACGCTCATACCGCGGGCAACTCGCTTACGAATGTTCGTCGAGCTGATCGCCAACGCTGGAATCTGAATATAGCGCACGTCGAACGGCAGCCCCGACTCTTTGATTCGGGCACGCGCCGTATCGATATCAAAGCCCGGTCGTGTCGCCGCAATAAAGGTAGCAAGCTCAGCGATTCGTTCGGCATCATGCCAGGTCACGATATCGATGATCGCGTCGGCGCCCGTAATAAAGTAGAGCTTTACCTGCGGCGGGTAAAAGTCGCGAAGGGCATGAAGCGTATCGGCCGTATAGGTTACGCCCGGGCGGTCGATCTCGAACCGGCTCGCCAAAAAAGCCGGGTTCGCGGCGGTGGCGAGGACCGTCATGGCATAACGGTCCTCGGCAGGCGTCACCGGCTTGTCAAGCTTAAAGGCAGGAGAACCCGCCGGCATAAAGAGCACAGCGTCCAAGTCGAGCGACTCGCGCGCCTGCTCGGCGGTCACCAGGTGCCCGTAATGGATGGGATCAAAGGTGCCACCCATAATGCCGAGCCTAAACTCCTGCCCGTCCTCTAGAGGAAGCTCGGGCAGACCGATTCCACCGCGCAGCGACATGGCTTACTCGCCCTCCGGTGTCTCGGTATCGCCCGCGGCATCCGCTGCATCCGTCGCATCGACAACCTCGACGCCCTCATCCGCAGCATCGGCCACGTCAATGGCTTCAACGGCAACGTCCTCGCCAGCATCCTCGAGCTCCTCGTACTCCGAGAAGTCCTCAGCGCCCTCAAAGTCAAAGGCGCGCTGGCAAATGCGGACCTCGTCGCCCGCACGGCAACCGGCCTTCTCGAGCGCGTCGTCAACACCCATACGCGCAAACTTATGCTGCAGGTAAATGACGGCTTCCTCATTTTCCCAGTCGGTCTGGATGACCATGCGCTCGATGGCGCGACCGACCACGCGGAAGGCACCTGGCTCTTCCTGGACAATGCGGAAACGCTTCTCACGCTGCAGGCGGCGGCGCTCCCACTCATCGTCGCGCAGAACGACCGGCTCATCCGAGACAGCCAACTCGGCGCGCAGCTTAGCCACCTGCTCGCCCACGGCAAGCATCAGCGTGTTGAGACCGGCACCCGTCACGGCGGACACGGCAAAGAACATATGCCCATCGTCGAGCGCTGCGCGCTTAAGGTCGGCAATCTTGTCGGCCGTGCCCGGCGCGTCGCACTTGTTGGCAACGACGATCTGCGGACGCTCCGAGAGCTCGGCGCCATACTGCTCGAGCTCGCGGTTGATGATGTGGTAATCCTCGACCGGATCGCGATCCTCAAAACCACCCGTCATGTCGACGACATGCATGATCAAAGCCGTACGCTCAATGTGGCGCAGGAACTGGTGACCCAGACCCTTGCCCTCGCTCGCGCCTTCGATAAGACCGGGGACGTCGGCAACGACGTAAGAATATTCGCCGGCACGCACCATGCCGAGATTCGGCACGAGCGTGGTAAACGGGTAGTCGGCGATCTTGGGGCGGGCGGCACTCATGCGCGCGATGAGAGATGACTTACCCACCGAGGGAAAGCCCACGAGCGCGGCATCGGCCATAAGCTTCATCTCGAGCTCAATCCAGTGCTCCTCGGCCGGCTCGCCCAGCTGAGCGAACGCGGGCGCGCGGCGCACCGACGTCACAAAGTGCGTGTTGCCCAGGCCGCCGGCACCGCCGGGCGCCACGACAACGCGCTCGCCGTCGTGCACCAGGTCGGCAATCTCGAACATCGGGGTCTGCGTCTCGGGGTCGAGCTCGCGTACCACGGTACCCATAGGGACCTTGAGAATCAGGTCCTCGCCGCTCTTACCGTTACGACGGGCACCCTGCCCGTGCGTGCCGCGCTCGGCGCGGAAGTGATGCTTAAAGCGGTAATCGATCAGCGAAGACAGCTGAGCATCGGCCTGGATGACGACATTGCCGCCACGACCGCCGTCGCCGCCATCGGGGCCGCCCTTGGGGACAAATGCCTCGCGCCTAAACGACATGCATCCGGCTCCGCCGTCGCCGCCGCACACGTTAATGCGGCTGATATCGGTGAACTGTGACAACAGAATCGCCTCCTACAAAAAAGAGGGAGACCCTTGAATCCTAAAACTCAAGTGTCTCCCACATATGTGCTCTATGAAGGGTGAATTACGCGTTCGCGAGCGGGCGTACGCTGACCCTGTGCTTGATACCCTTGTGGAACTCAACGGTACCGTCGACCAGCGCGAACAGCGTGTCGTCCTTACCACGGCCAACGTTCTCACCCGGGTGGATGTGCGTGCCGTGCTGACGGACGAGAATCGTGCCCGTGGTTACCGTCTGGCCGGCATAGCGCTTCGTGCCAAGGCGCTGACCGCGGGAGTCACGGCCATTACGGGAGGAACCGAGTCCTTTTTTGTGTGCCATTGTGTATACCTACTCTTTCGTTACGAGTGTAATCTACTCGGCGACGGGAGCCTCGGCAACAGCCTCAGCCTCTGCCTTGACAGCCTTCTTGGCGCGGGACGTAGCCTGGACCTTCACGATCTTCAGCTTGGTGAGCTGCTGACGGTGACCCTTCAGACGACGATAGCGCTTACGCTTGTGGAACTTGAAGACCAGCTGCTTCTCGCCCTTGAACTGCTCAACGATCTGAGCGGTAACCTTGGCCTTGGCCAGCTTGTCGGGATCGGTGACGATCTTCTTACCATCGTTGAGGAAGATAACCGGCAGGGTGACCTTGTCGCCCTCATTGCCCTCGATCTTCTCGACGATGATGACATCGTCGGTGGCGACCTTGTACTGCTTGCCGCCCGTGTTAACGATTGCGTACATGTTTACTTGCCCTTCATGCATCAGTTAGTGCAACAGCCGAATATAGTAGCAGGCGAAAATACCCCCGTCAACGAGTATGTGGAGCAAATCCACAAGTTCGCACAGGTATGGGGCTGACGAGTCGGCCCTCGTCGTCCTCGCATGCTTGATTCTGACGCTCGACATCGTAGGAGCAGATGGTCACGAGGTCTTGCATACCGGTGGAAACAATAGGTGCATCCACGCCCGGGGTCAAGCCCTGCAACAAAACATCAGCCGCAGAAAGCAAAATTTCCGGACGCATGGAGCCCTCGTTGTCGGCATGGGTGTCGAGCATGAGCACCAAATGGTCCGGGCGCTCCCCCGCCGTGAGCTCATAGCCCACGAGCGTGTGATCCAAATCTAAGCGCTTGCTCTTTTTGCCGCGCGCGTAGTCGATGCCATGGTCCGCGCGCAGCGTGTCGATCGCACGACGCACCTCATCGGCGCTTACGGGCGCCTCGGGATCCAAGTGCAGGTCGATGCGATACGACAGGCGCGTGAGCTGCGCCGTCAACGCCGGCGTGCGCACGTCGATGTACGCCGCCTCGATAGGCGCCAAATCGGCCGGAGACGCCGCAGCCAGGCGTCCAAACGCCTCGTCGAGCGCCACGAACTCGGTCATAAACAGGTCATACCACTCGCAGGTCGACGACGTACCAACCGGTAGCGCCGAAGAAAAGCCCACGCGCATGTGCGGAGAGAAGCCCTGCGTGACGGCATAGGGAAGTCCCGCACGGCGCACGATGCGCTCAATGGTATGGATTACTTCGAGATGGCCCAGGTACTTAAGGCGATCGCGCTTGCCATAGCGAACACGAAGCCTAAAGAGCGAGGGGTTGTCGGTCAGGCGCTCACTCATGCGCGATCACCCATCAATACATTCTTGGCGTGGAGCGTGGGGCAGATCCCGCAGCCGGTGCACGACGTGCGGGTGCAGTCGGGAGTCGTGACGCCCTCGAGCGAGCGACGGTACTCGCGCTCGAGGAAGCCGCGCGTGCAGCCGGGGCTCACGTGCTCCCACGGCAGGCGCCAGTCCAACTCGTAGGGCAGGTGCACGAGCTCATTGAGGTCGATGCCGTTTTTGGCAGCAGCCTCCTTCCAGTTATCGAGCGAGAAATGCTCTACCCATGCGTCAAAGCGAGAGCCCGAGCGCCAAGCGTCGATGATGACGGGCGTCATGTCACGACCGGCGCGGGACAGCGCGGCCTCGATGAGCGAGGTCTCGGCATCGTGGTAATGTACGCGGACGGCACGGTTGCGAACGCTCGTGATAAGCAGCTTCTGGCGACGCTTGACGTCGTCGTAGTCGAGCTGCGGGCACCACTGAAACGGCGTGGCGGCCTTGGGGATAAAGACCGAAACCGAGATGGACACCGAGATCGAGCCGCGACGAGCCTTGGGCACCACGGAACGACCGAGCTCCAGCACGTGATCGGCCAGATTGGCGATGGCCACGATGTCCTCGTCGCGCTCGCCGGGAAGGCCCATCATAAAGTAGAGCTTCATGCGGTTCCAGCCGGCCTCGAAGGCCGCCTTGGCCGCACGGTCCAGGTCCTCCTCGGTCACGTTCTTGTTAATGATGTCGCGCATGCGCTGGCTGCCGGCCTCGGGCGCGAACGTCAGGCCGCCCTTCTTTTCGCCGGCGACCGACTCGGCCATATCCACGCCAAACGAATCCAGGCGCTGCGACGGAATAGACACGCGAATACCCGTATCCTCCAGGCGACGGTTGAGCCTGCCGAGCACGTCGCGAATGCAGGAGTGGTCGGTCGTGGAGAGCGAGGTCAGCGATACCTCGTCATAGCCGGTCTTTTCCAGACCCTGAATCACCGACGAGACGATCTGGTCGGCCGAGCGCTCGCGCACCGGGCGATACGTCATGCCGGCCTGGCAAAAACGACAGCCGCGGGCGCAGCCGCGCAGGATCTCGATAGACAGACGGTCGTGGACCAACTGCGCATAGGGCACGCACGACTGCGACAGCGGATTCGTGGCGCCGAAATCCTCGACGGCGCGCTTGTAGACCACGGTCGGCGCATCCTTGCCCTCACGCGGCACGGTGTAGCCATGCGGCGAGCAGGGCTCGTCGTGACGAACCTCATAGAGCGACGGCACGTAGTTGCCGGCAATGGATGCAAGCTGCTCGACAATCTGCGCGCGCGGGACTCCTTCGTCACGCAGACGGCGATGCAGCTGGCAGGTCTCCAGCAGCGATTCCTCGCCCTCGCCGATGAGGATAACATCGAAGAAGGCCGCGTACGGCTCGGGGTTGTACACCGAGGGACCGCCGGCGATGATGATGGGGTCGTCTTCGCCTCGGTCGGCCGCTAACAGCGGAATGCCAGCGAGGTCGAGCGCCTCGAGGAAGTTCGTCACCGCCATCTCGTGCGGCACATGCAGACCGACGATATCAAACGAAGCAACCGGCGCTGCACCCTCGAGCGACAGCAGCGGAATACCCGCCTCGCGCATGGCGTCACCCATATCGGGCCACGGCACATAGCCACGCTCACAGGAGATGCCCTCGGCCTGGTTAAGGATGTTGTAGAGGATGGCGATGCCCTGGTTGGGCAGACCAACCTCGTACACATCCGGGTAGATCAGGCAGCAACGGTAGTCGGCATCGGCCTTGGA